>NZ_JBFRFO010000007.1:0-352997 GCF_052114865.1 Hyphomicrobium sp. 2TAF46
CCTGCACGGCGAGCGTCGCCCGCCGCAGCACGTTCTGCGCCGCCCGCGCCGCCCGCGCCGCCTCCTGCTGACCGGACTGCGCCGCCGCAATCGCCGCCGCCGACGGCGTCGGCAGGTTGTTCCCGCTCGCCAGCGGATTGGCGCCAGCCCCCGGCGACGCCAGCGCCAATGCGGCGGCGCTGACGGTCGCGAGCAATGCAGCGTGACGGGCGCCCCCAGACCTTGCGCAGCGTTCGAGGATCATGACGGCGGGAGCGGGCATCGAAAGACCTTTTGGCAAGCGTTGGTACTCGAGCATTGGTACTGGGGCTAAGCACTGTCGATGCGAACCGGTCGCGCTAAAGATTAGCGATCACCGGGCCAGCCTCCACAACGCACTCCCTTTCCCTTGGACGAGATGAGGCCTCCATAAGCGGAATCTTTTTTTGCTTCGTCTCGGCCTCGAGAGGAGCTGCTCACGCGGAGATGCTTCGCTGCGCGCAATTCCGGTTCCCGGGATGCAGTCCATTCGCTAGCGATCGAGGAGGTTCAACCGACCAGTACGACACCGCCCGGAAGGGTTGTTACCGGCACCTGGAATGTATTGGCTATCTGCCCCATGACTGTCTCGATCCGAGCAATCTCAAACCGAGCCGTCACCAACCGAGCCCCGAGCATCGAATCCATAAGGATGATCCGGCCCGGCCGGTAGCGGTTGACCTCGTCAATCACCGCGCTGAGTGGCGTGTTGCGAAATATCAGCAGACCGTCGCGCCACGCCGTTTCGATCACGGGATCGATCCTTGTGATCTCCCCGAGGCCGTCCTCATCGTAGGACACTTGCTCTGCGGCCTTGATGACAAGATCGCGGCCCCCGCATGCCACCCCGACGACACCGGAAACACATGTCAGCCGGGCGCCGGAACGGGTATGGCGGACGGTGAAGGTTGCTGCCGATGCCGTCGTCCGGCCATTGCCGGCCACGACGACAATCCGCCTATCCGCCTTACCAACAGTGACAGCCGCCTCTCCCGATATGAGCTCGATCGCCACCTCTTGCTCGCTGTTGTGAACGGAAATGCTCGTCCTCGTATTCAGGTCCACCGATACGGCAGCGCCAGCCAAGGCAAGATTTCGCGTCTCGCCGATTGCTGTCCGATGATCGGCGGACAATTCGGCAAGGGACGGCCACAAGGAAAGCGGGGGACGAATGGCGAGCACACCCGCCGCTGCGGCCGCTGCACCACCTGCGAACAGCGTACGGCGGCTTACCCGAGCCCCTTGTGGGCTCAACCGGAACGCCGGTTCCGGGAGAGCACGCGCGAGTTCCTCAACTGGCTTTCCGAGGCTCCGCCACAGCCGCGCGGCTTCAGCAAGCGCTGCGCCATGGGCTGGACTGGTGTCCCGCCAGCGACGCAATGCGGCGCTGTCCTCAGCATCGGCCTGACCCAAACTGAAACGCGCGAGCCAAGCCAACGCCTCCCGCGTCAATTCGGCCTCGTGCTCGTCGTTCAACACCGTCATGTTCCGGAGGCCGCGTTCATGGCACAAGAAGACACGTCACTATGAGCAGGACGATATGAGCCGCGATCAAGCGGCAAACATGCTCTCTCACGAGTTTTTGCCACGATAGGCCTCGCAAAACTCTAGAGCGCGTTGCAGCTCCAATCGAACCAGCCGTGACGAAATATCGAAACGCTCGGCGATCTCGGCCTGTGACTGATGCTCGAAATGCACCGCGACGAGAATAGCCCGCTGGCGCGGCGTCAAATGCTGAAGGGCCTCTCGTAGCAAATCAAGCATTTGCTGACCTTCGGCGATTCTGTCAGGTCCGGGGCTTTCGTCGACAATATCGAAAAACGCCTCGACAACATGACGCTGCGACCGGCGCTGCTCGGTTCGCCAGCGGTCTCGCGCAAGATTGACCGCGCTTGCCAGCAGATAGGCAACGGGGTTGCCCAGGATACCCACTCGATCCTTGCGGTCCATGCGCAGATAGAGTTCATGCAACGTCTCGTCGGCCGCATCCGCCGACCCAAGACGGCGCGTGAGGGCACGGCGAAGGTCCTGGTAGCTATCGACGAGGAGTTCTCGCAACGCCGCCCAAGTTGTCGGACCATACCCCTCGCTCATCGTTGCGGCTCCGACGGACACGCGTCGGTCCCGTTCGGCGCGCCGGGCAGCAACACAAGCGTGATGGGCTGGGGCATATTGGGCGGAGGCCCCATGTCCACAATCAGGTTGGTCAAAACGCGGTTGATCGCGGCATCGCGCCGATCATCCCCGGTCGAACCAAGGAGCACCGGCCGCAGCACGCGACCATCCGGCCTGACCCGCAATTGCAGCGCCAATCGGAACGCACCCGGCCGCGTCTCCAAGTAGCGGCACAGGGCGGTCACGACGCGCGCCTGCACGAGCCCGAGAAACGTATCGAAATCACTGATGGGCCGTGTCGTCGTCTGGCGCGCAAAGACGAGCGTGAAGGCCTGTTGTTCGGTATAGACGAAATCGAGGCCTGTGCCCGACAAAAGCTGGCGTAGCGCAGCTTCGCGCGTGAGGACACCCTTCACCTCGGCCGAGCGCAAACCGTCAGTCATCCACGTCTCGTAAAGGACCTGCAGGCGACTTATGGAGACGAAAGCATCGAGCGCCGTTTCGAGCGGCTGCTCGGATATTTCGAACTCTATGCGCTCGTTCACAGCAGGCTGCGCCGACGCCGAACGCCCAGCAAGCAAGAATACGGGCAGCATGAGAGCAGACGACAACATCAAGCAGGCAAACCACGAACGGCGGAACCATGCCCGCGGCCCAAGCCGCGCTGGTGCGGACTGATCAACGACGCACTCGACCATGCCCCTCGCCCGCTCGGCACCTGCGGGCCATCACGACGACTTGTGTCAAAGAAGATAAACCCCGGCAGGCAGTGACGTCACGGCCTGCCGCTGTTCAGGCCGCCATCTCCTCCCACGCTATCGCCCGAACGCTACAGTTTGACGACAGCATGCAAGCACGCCTAACTCCCCCGTCCCGAGCAGCACCGCGTTCGTGGAGGGCTCAACCGGCCTTCGAGGGAAACCCGCTGTTCATTCTATGCAGCCGATAGAGGCTATTCACCCTTGCGCAAGGGATGTATGGCGATCGTCTATCATTCTGATGGCTCAATGAAGCGGTTCGAGACAAGCAAATGACATTCCGAGGCGCGACCTTGCAGCACTGGCTGGGTCCGGCCATGCGTGTCGGCGCCGCGGCAGCCTTTATCCTTGCCATGGCGTGTACGGTGCTGCCGGTCCTGGCGCAATCCGTGACCCGGCCCGCCCCCAAGTCTCTGGAGGCGCCCAAGGCACTGGCCTTATCTCCGCCAACGCCCACCGTCTCTCGCCTACTCACAGGCACCGGCTTCTTCGTCGACGATGACGGACACCTTCTGACGGCTGCCCACGTAATCCAAGGCTGCGTTCGAGTTCTGGTCGGAAAGGAGGATAACCGCACCCTTGCCAAGGTTATCGCCCTCTCGACACATCGGGACTTGGCGCTTTTGAAGGTGCCGAAGACTATGGGCATCGCCGCCGTGTTTCCCAAAGCAAATGCGGCCGTGGCATCGGACATGGTCTTCGCCAGCGCCTATGACCAGCTGGCGGGCCTCAAGATCGGTGGCGGCGTCATCGCAAACTCCCGTGTCACGGGTTACGGCGAGAGCGGCGCCCTCGCAATCGATGCTCCCGTCACATTCGGCGCCAGCGGCGCGCCGGTGCTCGATCGACTGGGTCTTGTGCAAGGCGTTGTCAGCCGCCGCACATCGATAAACCGCGTGCTAGCTGTGGCCGCAACCGACGCCAAGGCTTTCTTGATCGCCAATGGTGTTCGCATTGCCGAGGACGATCGTCCCCAGATCGCAGGATCGGCCTCCCGCGCCCACCGTGCTGCGTCGCTGTCCGCGCGTGTCGTCTGCCAGCAAAACTGAAGCCACCGGACGCATTCGCGATCGCGTCGGAGGTTGCGCAGGATTGCTACGGCCGATGAAAATATTGGTCGGGGCGACATGATTCGAACACGCGACCCTCTGCTCCCAAATCTGGTAGATTTCCTTTAAAGTCAATGCTGTTTCACACTATCGGCCAAAGAAATGCCGAATGCTAACGCATTGACACGCAAAAGAACTCAACTCTGAGTGTTAAATGTCTTTGAAGTTTTATCCTTTGACCGACTCTACTGATGTGACCACACTTGCGTCGCCTTCGATCGCTGGCGGCGCCGGCAGAACTACAGGGCCAACATTCGATAAAAGGGCCTGCCGGCACCTCTTCGCATATTCCTCATCAGAACGATCGGACAGGTACTGAGCCGCCCGATAAAGATCCGACGTCGCAACAAGGGCTGTGTTCGACGTTCGCGAAGCTGAGATGCATTTTTCGGTGAATTGAACCTCTCGATCGCCAGGCGGAGAAAGGCGAAAGCCATTACCAAAAAGAACAGCCTTTGCAGGCGAGGATATCTCTTCTCTTTGGAGGTCCTCGTGGATGTTCATTGAAAGCTGCCTAAGCTTGTCAATGTTTACCGCCTTTGTATCCTTTCCTTCCGCTTCGCCAATCAAGCGACCTTCGGAACATTCGAAAACGACATCAAATTCTGAGTCAGCTTGCTTGTATTGTCCTGCTTGAAAACCCATAAGCTTGAGTGCTTCTATTATCGCGTATTCGAGGGGCTTCCCCTTCTCGAACAATAAAGCGCGCAATCGACCGGCGTTCTTCAATTGCTCAAGAATTCTTTCCTTTTCTCGCTGTGCAGCTTCGACCTGCGTTTCGGCCGCCAGAAGTTGAACTCTTAAAGCGCGTTCTACGGCGAGCAAATGTGTCGGGTCGGCGACCCAGATCGGTTCCGGAGTGGCTTCAGAAGTTAAATGAAGCGCCTTGTCGATCGCCAACAAAGCTGACGTCATCCGATCCGAAAATTGAATGGCCTCATCTGTCCAAATAGGCTCGCCGTTTTCGAACGCAGAGAAGCTGTCTCTATCGAATTCGATATCCGGTAGAAGAATTAGCGAGCCCGAAGTAGCTTTAGACTTGAAGATCGCGCCAACGGGTTTGTCGCCCGATTTTGTACTAACACATACCGTTGCATCGTTTCCCAAGGTTAGAACAACCTTGTACGTCGAATCCGAGCCAAACGCCGCCCAATATGGCGCGAGAATCTCGGCACCACGAGGAGTGAGCTTCATCGCGCTTCCCGTGGCGTTGAATAACGATAGAGAAACCGGAAGTGCCCGATAGTTGCTAAATATCTCAACAACTTTGGTGGTTTGTCGATTTCGCCCAGTGCCCGAATACTTTCGCTGACCGCTATCAACGAAAACCTCTGTCATCTCGCAGAGGAACACGAAAACTGTCTTTCCCCCTTCGACGGCCTGCCTGATCTCACGCCGCCAATGCTCGCAGCATTCCTTCAGAGAAAATGAGTCTTCATCATCCAGGCTCGGCTTCCCTTGGTAGGTGTCACTCGAGCCCAGAAAGTCTGAGATGTCTGCTCGAAAAAGAATGATATCCCAATCGAGAAGTGAAACCTTCGAGCGAATACTTTCATTCTCGACGTCATCAGAGGCTAGCTCGAGCCCCACCGTCAAAATTTTCTTCATGCGGGATCAATTCAATTTCTGATTGTCGTCAAATGGCGGTTCAAAATGGACTTCGCTGCCCCGAGCGACGCGATCACCACCCCATTTCTTGTCCGGTGGCACTGGTACGCGGGCAAAAAAGCAGATGCTCGCGATTAAGCCAAAACGAATTAATTAATCAAATCAAGATGATTAAGAACACGCCGAGAACGAAAGTGTGAAATTTTGCAGATTTCACACTCAATCATCCGTGAAGGGAATCATGCGCTAAGTCATTAAAATCATTGGTCGGGGCGACATGATTCGAACACGCGACCCTCTGCTCCCAAAGCAGATGCTCTACCAGGCTGAGCTACGCCCCGACACTAGGAAACACGGGCTTAGTAGCAGATCTGCGTGTTCTAGCAATTGGACAATTTGGGAACAACCGGACAACGCCAACACAGCGATCCCGGAATAGTCGCGGAGAGCGGGAGAGCGAAAGGTCGCGGACCCGGGATATGCCGCTCAGGCCACCGCTAGGATTAGCGCCAAGCGATTTTCAATTTGTAGCGCCCCTCGGCATTAACAATCCGAGCACGATGGCGACCAGTAAAAGTGCTGGGACGTCTCCTAGCAAATGCCCGCGATGCATCTCATGATCGAACGACTGAACCGCCATGATTGCCGCGTGCACGACGCTCGACGCCACCGTGAACGAGATCAATGATCGGTTCGCTGCCGGATTTGACGAAGCACGGATCAGGTAGACGCCGAGCGTCGCATAAATTCCGACGATCATCACAAAATACTGAGAACTGCCCGGTGAGCCTTCGTGCCAGGCCCAACCTGACGGCCATACCATCGCCAACGGGTAGAGCAGACAAAAGGCAGTGCCAAATGCAATGAGAGCAAGACGTAGCAGGTTTTCGCGAGACATGTTGGACGCCTCCCGGAATGAATTGGGCCAAACTTCGCTCAACGATGTTTCCGGCTCCAAAGCAGATGCTCTGCCCGGTGCGGAATCAAGAGTTCAGTGCCCGCTCGCGCCTGAGAATATCGGATAGCGCACCTTGTCACCGGCTTTGATTCCGAGCCGCGATGATGCGCCCCCCGGAATTTCGAGCACGGCGAGCACCGGCAAATCCGACGAGATCACCCGGTCCGACAGCGGCTCGGCGCGCTCCTCGATCCGCGCGATCGTACCATCGGCACGAATGAACAGCATGTCGAGTGGGATGTACGTGTTGTGCATCCACATCTGCAAGCTGCGCTCGGCCGAATAGGGAAAGAGCATTCCCTCGCCATCGGCAAGCTCCGTGCGGAACATCAGGCCCAGCGCTTTCTCTTGCTCGGTCGTCGCGACCTCGATCGAAAACGTGTGCTCGGACCCGCCCTGAGCCGAAACGATCGTCAACTTGTCCTGACGCATCTTGGCGTATGCGGCCGGGACGAGATCGATCAGGGAATTCATCAGTGGCCAGCCGGCTGCGAGCATCGGCGCCAAAATAAAAAGGGCCACGCAAATCGCGGCCCCCTTCGTTGAACTCGACATGATTGTCGCCATCTGCCCCGTGTCAGTTACGGGATGGCAGCCCCGTCGGCACACCATCCGGCCTGAGTTCCGCAGCCATGCAGCCCTTCGATCCATAGCCCCAGCGGACTTGAACGATCTGGCCCGGCCGAAGCTCAGTGAACCCGAAGCGGCGCAGCGTTTCCATGTGGCAGAAGATATCGGGCGTGCCCTCGCCGCGGGTCAGGAACCCGAAGCCACGAACCCGATTGAACCACTTAACATACGCGCGGCACCAGTCACTTTCTGGCTGCACGACAACGTGAGTACGTTGCGGAAGCTGCGACGGGTGAATGGCCGAGCTTTCGTCCATGCTGAGAATGCGAAATGCCTGCATGCCTTTCGGCCGCTTGAGAACTTCGCAGTGCAGGCGCGCGCCTTCATAAGCGGTTTGAAACCCACCGGCTCTGAGGCAGGTGACGTGAAGAAGTATGTCCGGCAGGCCGTTGTCAGGAACGATGAAGCCGTAGCCCTTCGAAGCATCGAACCACTTGATAGTTCCGGCAACCTCGAAAACTTCTGCTGCCGCGTCGTCGAGCGCTTCGGGACCGACTGGGCCCGCCTCAAAATATTCCGATAGCCCGGGACGTTTAATATCCCCCATACTTGCTTACCCCGCGTGTACTGTGCGTCAAACGATAATCGTCGTTCCGCGTTGCCGTCTTGGCATCTCGTTCTGGAAGAGCCCTCTTCAGAACCAAACGCTGAGACGCAACTGCGCAACGACGTAAACCATAACACTGGCTCTGCCCGGAACTAGGGGCAATATTTTGGCACCGCCCCCTTGACCATGAGTTGTGGTGCCTCAATCCACATCGCATAGTGCATATTAAACCAATGAAATCGCGCAAAAAAACGTAGTCATGATTCATCCCCAGTTTCGATTGGGCGTGCCCTTCCGCAAGGAATTCCTCCACATGCGTTGATAAGATTTGGGGCGCGAATCACGCGTCTAGTGATTCGCTCGTTCGGGCTTGACTCTCATGCGTTTCCACGCCGCGAGGATGAAATGCCCAAGCAGGATTTTTCAGTGTTCATCCACAGCAGGACGAAAATGCGAGATATGGCGACCCGGTGCCGCGAGACGTTTCACGTCCCACTGTGGCAGAGCTGCAGCGCATGCAGTCACAGCGAGGATTCCGGACAGCTGAAGTCCTGCTGCGACCTCGGAATTTCGATGAAAGGTGAGCGATGCGCTACTTACACACTATGGTTCGCATCACGGACATTGCAGCGAGTCTGAAATTCTACTGTGACGCGCTCGGCATGAGGGAAATCCGCCGCACGGAAAGTGAGAAGGGCCGCTTCACCCTCATCTTTCTCGCCGCTCCCGAGGATGAAACGCGCGCCACGAGCGAAAAAGCTCCGATGCTCGAACTCACCTATAACTGGGACCCGGAAGATTACGGCTCGAGCCGCAACTTCGGCCACCTCGCATTCGCTGTGGATGACATCTACGTCACCTGCCAGCGGCTCCAGGCCGCCGGTATCACGATCAACCGGCCGCCCCGCGATGGATACATGGCCTTCGTCCGCTCGCCCGATCTTGTATCGATTGAGCTTTTGCAGAAGGGCGGCCCGTTGCCCCCGCAAGAACCCTGGACCTCGATGCCGAACTCGGGAACGTGGTGAGCAGCACGCCGATGGCGCCACGGAACGTCGCAATCATCGGCGCTGGCCCCGCAGGCCTGTTCGCGGCCGAGATCATCGCGACCGCCGGACATCGCGCGACGATTTACGAGCGCATGCCGTCTCCCGCGCGAAAGTTTCTCCTTGCCGGCCGCGGCGGGCTGAACCTCACGCACAGCGAGCCGATCGAGAGCTTCCTGCTACGATACGGTCCCAACGCCGAAAAGGTTCGATCCATCGTCGAAGCCTTTCCGCCGTCCGCACTCATCGAGTGGGCAAACGGTCTCGGCGCGGAAACATTCATCGGCTCGAGCGGGCGAGTCTTCCCGCGCGCCATGAAAGCTTCGCCGCTTTTACGCGCGTGGCTGCGCCGGTTGAACGAACTCGGCGTCGTCATCAAAACACGTCGCCGCTGGAGCGGATTTACCGCGGAAGGCGGCCACTCCTTCGAAACGCCCGAAGGCCCAATCGTGATCAGGCCGGATGCATCGCTCTTCGCACTTGGCGGCGCGAGCTGGCCGAAGCTCGGTTCCGATGCGCTTTGGGCGGAAGCGTTCAAGGTCTCCGGTATTCCGATAACGCCTCTCGGGCCTGCCAACTGCGGCGTGCTCATATCCTGGTCCGAGATCTTCAGATCACGCTTTGAAGGCGCCGCCTTGAAGCGCATCGCGCTCAACTGCGCCGGCGCGACGACGCGAGGCGAAGTCATGGTGACGAAGACCGGCCTCGAAGGCGGAGCCGTCTACGCCCTCATTCCGCAACTCCGCTCTGCTCTTCGCGCGCAAGAGAGCGTGACACTTGCGATCGATCTGAAATCGGACGTCGAACATTCCGTTTTGACCGAGCGCCTGGCAAAGCCGCGCGGCAAGGAAACGCTGACCAACTTTCTGCGGAAGGCGGCACACCTCGACCCGCCCGCACTCGCACTACTGCGCGAAGCGGGCGCAAGCCTTCCCGCCGAAGCTGATGCGTTGGCAGCCCGCATCAAGTCGGTTCCGCTCACGGTCAATGGCGTTTCGGGCATCGACCGCGCGATCTCGACCGCAGGCGGGATCGACTGGGCGGCCCTGACCGGCGACCTGATGATCAGGGAACGTCCGGGCATGTTTGCAGCTGGCGAGATGCTCGACTGGGAAGGCCCGACCGGCGGCTATCTCTTGCAAGCCACCTTCGCAACCGCGACCCGTGCCGCAACCGGCATGCTGGCGTGGCTGGCGAGCGCCGAGAGCCAAACGAGCCAGCGTCTTTAAACGAGCCTGAAGCCAACCTGTCGCAACCCGGCCCGCACAAGAGTTCTACGCACCGCAGCAGTGATAAAAACCCGTTCCGGTCTTAGAACTAGGAATAATATCCTATTCTTATTTAGAGATATCGCTTCTCAGGAGAATGATTTACCCTTATGAAGCGTGTTCTGGAGGTCTCCATGACGTTGTTCGAAGCACCCGGATCCGCTGCCAGCGGCTCGGCAGCGGCCGATCATTCCGCACCGCAACATGCACTCGCCGCGGAGCTTGATCGTAAGCTGGCCGGGTTGACCACGCTCGATGAGCGTCTTGCCGCCATCCGTTCGGCGATCGAGGGCACGATTGCATTCTCGACCAGCCTCGGCATCGAGGATCAGGCGATCACGCACGCCATCGCATCGACCGGGACAGACATCGATATTTTCACGCTCGATACCGGTCGCCACTTTCCCGAGACGCTTGACACCCTGTTCGATACCGAAGGCAAGTACGGCATCAAGATCCGCGTGATGTTCCCGGACTCGGCCGAAGTCGAAGACCTTGTCGCGAACGACGGCGTCTACGGTTTTCGCTACTCTGTCGACGCGCGCAAAGCCTGCTGCGAAATTCGCAAAGTGCGTCCGCTCAATCGCGCGCTGAAGGGCGCAGCCGCCTGGTTGACCGGCCTTCGCCGCGAGCAATCGCAAGGCCGCTCGCATGTTCCGTTCGCGAGCTACGACGCGGCGCAGAACCTCATCAAGCTGAACCCCATCGCCGACTGGACGCTGGCGCAGCTCGAAGACTACGTTGCCGCCAACCAAATTCCCATCAACGCGCTGCACGCCAAAGGCTTTCCATCGATCGGCTGCCAGCCGTGCACGCGCGCCATTGCACCGGGCGAGGACATCCGCGCCGGCCGCTGGTGGTGGGAAAACGAGAACGGCAAGGAATGCGGACTTCACACGCAGTCCGAAGATCCAGGCTTCGAACCAAAGGACCGCGCCGCATGACGGCTTCGCCTTCGCATCTTGACCTCCTTGAATCTGAAAGCATTCACATCTTCCGCGAGGCGGCGGCGCAGTTCCGCAAGCCCGTGCTGATGTATTCGATCGGCAAGGATTCGACTGTCCTTCTGCACCTCGCGCGCAAGGCCTTCTATCCGCAGCCCCTGCCCTTCCCACTTCTTCATGTCGATACGACGTGGAAGTTCCGGGACATGATCGCATTTCGCGATCGCACGGCCCGCGAGCTCGGATTGGATTTGATCGTCCATACGAACGAGGACGGCATCAAGCGCGGCATCAATCCGATCGATCATGCCCCCTCGATCCATACCGACGTTTTGAAAACACAGGCACTGAAGCAGGCCCTCGATAAGTATGGCTTCGATTCCGCTTTCGGTGGCGCCCGCCGCGACGAGGAAGCAAGCCGCGCGAAAGAGCGCGTCTTTTCCTTCCGTGCTTCCGGCCACCGCTGGGATCCGCGCAAGCAGCGCCCCGAGATGTGGCATCTGTTGAATGGCCGCCTTGGAACCGGCGAGACGGTGCGCGTCTTCCCGATGTCGAATTGGACCGAAAAAGACGTCTGGCGCTACATCCTGCGCGAGAAGCTGGAAGTCGTGCCGCTGTATTTCGCCGCCGAACGGCCAACCATCGTTCGCAACGGTCAAATCCTGATGCAGGACGACGAGCGTCTGCAGCCGCGGGATGGCGAAAAAGTCGAGCTGCGGAAAATCCGCTTCCGGACGCTCGGCGATTATCCGCTGACCGCCGCCGTCGAATCCGATGCCGATACGATTGAAGCCGTCGTTGATGAAACGATCAACGCGCAGACTTCGGAACGTCAGGGCCGCCTCATCGATCACGATCAGGCCGGCGCAATGGAAAAGAAGAAGCAGGAAGGCTATTTCTGATGTCGGTGCACGCGCTGCATAAACACGAGCCCTCACATAAGCCTCAGCCGCATCTCGAAGTCGTGCCGAATCTCGTGCGCGAGTTGAGCGGCATCACGCATCTTTTGACCTGCGGTTCGGTCGACGACGGGAAATCGACGTTGATCGGCCGCCTGCTCTGGGACGCCTCGGATCTGTACGAGGACCAGCGCGAGAACGTGCGCCGCTCGGGTCGCAAGGCTGCAGGCACCGATCTTCCCGACTTCTCGATGCTGCTCGACGGTCTCGTCGCCGAGCGCGAGCAAGGCATCACGATTGATATCGCCTGGAAGTATTTCGATACCGACACGCGCCGCTTCGTCATCATCGATTCTCCCGGCCACGAGCAGTACACGCGCAACATGGCCTCCGGCGCGTCGCACGCCGACGTCGCCATCGTCCTCGTCGACGCGCGCTCGGGCGTGAAGAAACAAACGAAACGCCACACCGCGATCCTCGATCTCGTCGGCGTCAAGCACGTCGTGCTCGCCGTGAATAAGATGGACCTCGTCGGCTGGTCCGAAGACGTGTTCCGCAAGATCGAAGCCGATTTCCGCACGCTCTGCTGGAAGTTCAATTTCTGGGACGCAACCGCCATCCCGCTGTCGGCCGTCTTCGGCGATAACGTTTCGGCGAAATCCGACAACATGTCCTGGTACAGCGGCCCGACGCTCATCCAGCATCTGGAAAAGACGCCGAGCCGTGTCAGCGAATCCGGTGCAGTCTTCCGTTTTCCGGTGCAGACCGTGCTGCGAGATGGCCAGGATTTCCGCGGCCTCGCAGGCACCGTCACGTCCGGATCGGTCAAGGTCGGCGACGTCCTCGTCGATACCTTGAGCAACGCCAGTGGCAAGGTGATCCGCATCGCGACGATGGGCGGCGACCTTGAAAGTGCGTCTGCCGGTCAAGCCGTCGCGCTGCAGCTCGACGTCGATATCGACGTATCGCGCGGTGCCGTGCTGTCTGCTCCCGAGATGCGCCCCGTCGCAGCTCAGACCGTCGAAGCCCGTTTCGTTTGGCTGTCGGAGGATGAATTCAGCCCGACCGCCGGCTACCTCTTGCGAACCTCGACCGATCTCATTCCCATCTCCAACATCGAGATCAAGGCGCTTCTCGATCTCGAAACGATGGCATCGCGTCCGGCAAGGGGCTGCGCCGCGAACGATATCGCAATCGCGAAAATCTCGCTGGGTCGCGCCGCCGCCATCGATGTCTTCGCCGAAACGCCGGAAACCGGAACGCTCTTGCTCGTCGACTCCGTCTCCGGCGCAACGATGGCGGGCGGCATTGCGACGGCGGTCAATTCCAAGGCTGAAAAACCGGCCGAGGGTCATTTCGTGCTGAAGCGCGACATGCTCGCCAACGGTCTCAATCGCGACCTCTCGATGAGTTCAAGCGATCGCGAAGAGTTCATGCGCCGCGCGAACGAGGTCGCAATCATTCTCCGCGCAGCCGGCGTAGCCGTAGCCATCGAACCGCCGCCGCCAATCGATGACGGCATGGATCCGGGGCTTTAAGAGCGAGTTCCGGCACTAGGCACGTTGCACCGCCCGCAACACATTCCGCGCTCTTTGCGCGCGGCATCCCTTCTCCAAAGGGGGATCGCCGCGCGCAATTCTATCTGACGCGAAAAAACTCCGTTATCGAAGCGGCAAATCCACAATTGCGGAGCTGCGTGATCTCGCGTAGGTCAGTTCGTCAACTGCGCCACGGAATCCCATGCCCGACTTCGATCTCAATACGCTCTGGCCCATGGTGATTACGGGCGGCTTTGTCGTCGGCTTCCTCGTCGGCATGACAGGCGTCGGCGCCGGCTCTCTGATGACGCCATTCCTGATCACCAACATCGGCGTGCCACCCGCATTGGCTGTCGGCACCGACTTGCTATTCGCATCGATCACCAAAGCGTCCGCCGCCTGGCCTCACCATAATTTCGGTAACGTCAATTGGCGCCTTGTCGGCTGGCTCGCGATGGGAAGCGTACCGGGCTCGCTGGCGATGCTCGCGGTCTTGCACACACTCAACCCCGACACCGCAGCGCTTGCCCTATTCATCAAGAGGGCCCTTGTCGCCGCGCTCGTGCTAAGCTCCCTCGCAATCCTGATCTATCCGTTCGTCGTTCGCGGCCACGCACTTGTCGGCGAACCGGCGGAAATCAAGGTCCGCCGTCTGCCGACATTACTCCTCGGGCTCACGCTCGGATCTATCGTTACGCTGACGTCGGTCGGCGCAGGCGCGATTGGCGTCGTTATCCTGACGCTGCTCTATCCGATGCTTCGGACGCGCCGCCTGATCGGCACCGACATCGTGCACGCCGTGCCGCTGACGCTCATCTCCGGCCTCGGTCACATGTCGATCGGCAATACGAGCTTCGAGCTTTTGGGATTGCTGCTTGTCGGCTCGATCCCCGGCATCGCCATCGGGTCGCGCCTGACGGGCTTGCTGCCCGACTGGCTGCTGCGCATCTTCCTCGCGCTGATCCTCTGCTTCGCCGCCTACCAGCTGTCGCTGAAACTATAGTTGGCCGAAAAGCCACCCGCAGAACGTCATCCCCGCGCAGGCGGGGATCCGTCCAGGCTTCTGTTCTTCGTGATGGGCAGGCTTGGATGTATCCCGGCCTTCGCCGGGATGACGAATGAAACGGTTTAGGGCTCCTAAACCAACTTCACGTCGGCGTGGAATTGATTGCCGGCCGTCGTCGCCTTCACGGCGCCCGACCTGATCGCGAAGTCGCCGAAGTGCTCGCCGTCTTCGCGCTCTTTCGAATACGCGATGAAGAGCGGCTCGAGCAGCGAAACGATGCGCTGCTTGTCGACGTCCTGCGCATAAAGCTTCGAGAGCCGCGAACCATTGAAGGCCGCGCCAAGGTAGAGGTTGTAGAGCCCCGGGTTACGCCCAACGAGACCGACCTCCGCAAGGTATGGACGCGCGCAGCCGTTCGGGCACCCGGTCATACGGATGACAATGTCGTCGTCCTTGAGACCGGCGCGGTCGAGGCTCTCCTCGAGCGCGGTAACGAGATCCGGCAGAAAACGCTCCGCTTCCGCCAGCGCAAGACCGCACGTCGGCAGCGCGACGCACGACATCGCATTGCGCCGAAGTCCCGACGATACATCGAGCGAAACGCCATGCGCCTTGAAGATCGCTTCGATCTTGGGCTTCGCCTTAGCGCTGATGTTCGCGAGAATGACGTTCTGGTTCGCGCTGCAGACGAAATCGCAAATGCCGAGCTCTGCGATCTCGCGCAGCGCCGACCTCAGCGCATAGCCGGGCTTGTCCTTAATGCGCCCGTTTTCGACGAACAGCGTCAGATGCCAGGCCTTATCCGAGGCCTTCTTCGCATCGAGCGTCTGCCGCCAGCCGATCTTGTCGCCGGTGCCGGCGAACTTGAAAGGCCGCGGCTTCTCGAATTTGAAGCCCAGGCGCTTCTCGACTTCTTCGCGGAAATTGTCGAGACCTCGATCCTCGATCGTATATTTGAGCCGCGCCCGGGCACGGTTTTCGCGATTGCCCCAATCGCGCTGTACGGTGACGACGCTTTCAGCGACAGCGATAGCCTGCTCGGGCTTGCAGAAGCCGATGAGATCGGCTGCACGCGGAAACGTATTGACGTCGCCATGCGTCATGCCCATGCCGCCACCGATGGTGACGTTCCAGCCGACGATCTCGCCCTTCTCGATGACGGCGATATAGCCGAGATCGTGCGCGTAAATATCGACGTCGTTATCCGGGGGCACGGCCACGACGACCTTGAACTTGCGCGGCAGGTAATGGACGCCGTAGATCGGCTCCTCGTCCTTCTTCGCAGGCCGCGACACATCCTCGACCTTTTCGCCGTCGAGCCAGATCTCGTGATAAGCGCCCGTCCGCGGCAACAGATGTTCGCTGACGGCCTTGCCGAGATCGTAGGCCTGCCGGTGCGCCTTCGAGAGGTACGGGTTCGCAGCGGTCATGACGTTACGATTGACGTCGCCGCAAGCGGCCAGCGTATCGAGACAGATGGCGTTGAACGCCTGCATCGTCCGCTTCAGGTTCGACTTGATGACGCCGTGATACTGGAATGTCTCACGCGTCGTCAGCCGCATCGTGCCGTTCGCATAGGTGCTGGCAATCGTATCGAGCCCGATCCACTGCTTCGGCGTCACGACACCGCCCGGAATGCGCAGGCGGATCATGAATGAGTAAGCCTTCTCGAGCTTTTTCTTGCCACGCTCGCCACGAACGTCGCGATCGTCCTGAATGTAGGAGCCGTGGAACTTGATCAGCTGCTGATCGTCTTCGGCGATGGCGCCGGTTTCGACTTTGAGCAGCCCCTCAGCCAGCGTACCGCGCAGCTGATGGCTTTGTTCCTTGATGAACTCGTTTTTCGAACGCTTGTCGGTCATTTCGATTGTTCCCGGCTTCCTCCCTCTCCTCATCGCCCTTGCGATGGGGAGAGGGTCGGGGTGATGGGCGGCAACCGCGCCGGAGCAAATCGTGGCCCCTCACCCTAACCCTCTCCCCGTGAAGGACGGGGCGAGGGAATTCAATCCTTAATAGATGTCGCGTTGGTAGCGGCCGGCTTTCGTCAGCTCCTTGAGCTTCGCCCGGCCTGCTTCTTCGTCGCCCTTCAACGGCTCGGCTAAAACTTTGACGAGCGTGGCGTCGACATCTTTCGCCATACCCTTCTCGTCGCCGCAGACGTAGATGTGGGCACCTTCCTGTAGCCACGCGTTGATCTCCGCGCGCTTCTCCCAGATTCGATGCTGGACATAGATCTTTTCCGGCTGATCACGCGAGAATGCAACGTCGATGCGCGTCAGGTGGCCCGACTCCAGATACTCCTGCCACTCGAGCTGATACAGAAAATCGTTGGTGAAGTTCCGCTCGCCGAAGAAGAGCCAGCTCTTGCCCTTGGCGCCGTCGGCGACACGCTCCTCAACGAAGCCGCGATAGGGCGCAACGCCGGTGCCGGCGCCGATCATGATGATCGGCGTATGCCCGTCGGCCGGCAAACGGAAATGCCGGTTCGGCTTGACGTAGATCCGCGCGTTCTGCCCTGTCTTGCGGCGCTCGCCGAGGAACGTCGATGAAACGCCCTTGCGCTCCCGGCCATGCGATTTCCAGCGCACCGCACCGACGAGAAGATGCGCCTCTCCCGGATGCGCCTTCAGGCTCGACGCGACGGAATAGAGCCTGCCGGGCAACGGCCGCAAAAGCCCGATCAACTGTTCCTGCGTGAGCTTTTCCGGATAGGCGAGGAAAAGATCGATCAACTGCCGGTCGGATGCGAACTTCGGATAAGCCTCGCCTTCGAGCAGCGCCTTGACGTCGGCGCGGCCGGTCAGCTTCGCGTAATTGTCGACAAGAGCGCGCGACAGCGTCGTGACGTCGTAGGATTTCTGCAGCTTCAAAAGCAGAGCCGCCTCCGAGCCGAGACCGACCACCTGCAGAAGGTCATCGACGAGAGCCGGATCGTTTTCCGGCAACAGGCCGATCGCATCTCCCGGCTGATACTTGAATGCCGGATCGTCAAACGCAAATTCCGTGTGCCACGTTTCGCGCGTCGAGCCACTGCCGTTCAAATTGACGAGCGCCGAAATCTCAGCTTCGAGCGGCTGTTCGGCGGTGTACTTCGGTTCGTCATCCTCGGCATGCGGAAGGGCACCGCCGAAATCGACATGCACGACCGTGCCGCCCGCCGCCGCGTCTTCGGGTGCAAGCTTGGCAAGCGCACCTTCCGTCCATTCCGCAGCCTTCTTCGCATAATCGAGATCGAGATCGACGCGATCGAAGCTCCGCACACCGCCGAGTTCTTCAAGGCGCTGATCGATGGCCTTGCCGATGGCGCAGAACTGCGCATAGGCCGTATCGCCCAGCGCCAGGACCGCGAACTTGGCACCATCGATCCGCGGCGCCCCATCGCTCATCAACGCTTGATAGAAGTCTACGGCGCGTGCCGGCGGATCACCCTCGCCCCACGTCGCCGCGAACACGACGATGTTCTTGGATTTGGCGAGGAGCGCCATGTCGGCGTCCGCCATATCGAAGACTTTCGCATCGAGACCGTGCTTCTGCGCAGCCTTCTTCGCCTTGGCCGCGAGGGCTTCCGAGTTACCGCTTTCGCTCGCGTAGAGAATGGTCAGCGGTGCCCGCGGCTTCGCAGCCGGAACCGGCTGGACCATGCCCCCGCTCTGCGCGGCCTCGAAACCGGCGAAAAAGCCGGCGAGCCACGAACGCTGCTGCGGAGTTGTCCGCGCAACCACTTTATTCAACAGTTCAATGTCTTCCGGCAGAAAGGGCGCGTTGCGCGGAAGTAGAGGGGCTGCGGTCACTCAAAGTTCTCCTCGTCAGGGCGACGCCCAGCGTTCGAGGCGCGGGCGTAGCGCGCCTCTGATCCCGGGAAAAGCCCAAACATGCCGATCGGGCATGCGTCCGACGCGGCATATAAACGGTCAAATCTTAATAGCCGCCCGACAATGCCGAGCTTCACGCCGCTGAGGCCAGCTTCATACGCTAAAATAGAACAATTTTCCACACAACTGCGGCACTTGACCCGAACATAAGAATAATTTTCCAATATATCAGAGCCACGCCCTGCAAAAATCATAGGCCGCGGCTCCAAGCGGGAAGCCCGCACTACCGGAAACCGCTTGCGTAGCTGCCGAGGTATCCCGATCGGCAGTCAATTCGATCACACGCAGACGTGAAGCGCATTGATTTGAAAAGCAGACCCCGAACATGATCTCTACGTCATGACAGCGGCAACCAGCCTTGACTTTGGTGGGCTGATCCGCAGATTGGGCCGGCACAACAAGTGTCTGCACCGGTCTAGTGGGCCCTCGGCGGGGTCTGCGAGGAACGTAAGCAGTTTACCGCTTTTGGAGGAAACACAATGAAGATTTGGACCAAACCCGCAGTGCGCGAGCAGGAAGTTGGCCTTGAGGTCACGAGCTACCTGCCGGCCGAGATCGACCTCATCTAATCGATGAAGTCTTCAGTCTCGCAAGGTTTGTGAGACACCGGCGCGGCGGTCGATGATCATCGGCCGCCGCTGCTGTTTGCTCTCGAAAAATGAGAGCGCTGCCGGCTTCGGCGACCCGTCGGCGCAACCATATAAGCTCACATGATCATCAAAGTGCTCGGATCCGCCGCTGGGGGTGGATTTCCGCAATGGAATTGCAATGGCTTTCACTCGGCAAAGGTGAGAGCCGGTGTGGCGGGATACAGGCCAAGACTGCAATCCTCCCTCGCCGTCAGTAGTGACGGCGCAAACTGGGTATTGCTCAACGCCTCCCCGGACATTCGCCAGCAGATCAACGAAACGCCGGAACTGCAGCCCGTCAAAAACGGAAAGCTCCGCGATTCGCCGATCAAGGCTGTTGTTCTGACCAACGCCGACGTCGATCATATCACCGGACTCTTGAGCCTCCGCGAAGGCCAGCCCTTTTCGATCTACGCCGCCGACCGCGTTCTCGCGACCCTCGAAGCGAACAGCGTTTTCGATGTACTCGCCAGAGACAAAGTCCGCCGCATCCCATTCGAACTGAATGAGACGACGCGTCTCGAGGGCGCCGGCGTTGATCTGGGTCTCGTCGTCGAAGCCTTCGCCGTGCCGGGCAAAGTCGCGCTATTTCTCGAAAAGGGCGATGCGAGCGGCAATTTCGGCAGTCGCGAGGGTGACACCATCGGCCTCAAGATCACCGATGCCAAAACCGGCAAATCGTTCTTTTACATCCCGGGCGTTGCCGAAATCGATGAGCCGCTCGCCGGCAAAATCCGCAACGCCGAGCTGCTATTCCTCGACGCTACACTGTTCGAGGATGACGAAATGCTGACCCAGGGCCTTCTGAACAAAACCGGCAAACGAATGGGCCATATCTCGGTTTCCGGACCCGATGGTTCTATTTCCGCATTGAGCCAGCTCAATGTGAAGCGCCGGATCTACGTTCACATCAACAATTCCAACCCGATCCTGGACGAGAATTCAGAAGCCCGTAAAGTTGTCGACGCATCAGGATGGGAAGTCGGCTTCGACGGCATGGAGGTCCGCCTATGAACCCAGTCAGTCTCGAGAAGAAAAACGCCGAACGTCGCGGTAACGAGCCGCCGATGTCGCCTGCCGAGTTCGAAGCCGAGCTTCGCGCCGTCGGGCCCGAGCGCTATCACGATCTCCATCCCTTCCATCACATGCTGCACGGCGGCAAACTGAACAAGGGTCAGGTCCAGGCCTGGGCACTCAACCGCTTCTGCTACCAGTCCGCCGTTCCGCGGAAGGATGCCGCTCTGATCAGCCGAGCCTACGATCGAGAGCTGCGCCGGGAATGGCTGCATAGAATTCTTGACCATGACGGTCTTCCGCCGGACGAGCCGGGCGGCATCGAGCGTTGGCTGATCCTGACGGACGGCCTCGGCCTCGATCGCGACTACGTGATCTCCCGGCGCGGCGCGCTGCCGGCCACCGTTTTCGCCGTCGAATCCTATGTCACGTTCGTCCGCGAGCAGCCTCTGACGATTGCCGTCGCCTCGTCGCTGACCGAGCTCTTTGCGCCGAAGATTCACAAAGAGCGCATCGCCGGCATGCTCGAGAACTACGACTTCATCGACGACAAGGTGATGGCCTACTTCAAGCGCCGCCTGACCCAAGCGCCGCGGGACGCTGACTTCGCACTTCAGTATGTCTTGAAGAACGCCAAAACGCGTGAGGAACAGGAAGCGTGCGTGGATGCGGTCCGCTTCAAATGCAACGTCCTCTGGGTCCAGCTCGATGCGCTCTATCACGCCTATGTCGCCGGTCACATTCCACCCGGCGCGTTCCGCCCCGAGGCCTAATCGATGAACGCCGAAGCCAATCGCACACGTGTGATCATCGTACCGGCGTCAAAACCGGCTTTGCCACCCCATATTAAGTTGAGACACGACCCTGGTCGGGGCCGGTGGCACGTACTCGCACCTGAGCGCGTGTTCGAGCCGGACCCGATCGCGATCGAAATTTTGAAGCGTTGTGACGGCGTGAACTCGGTTGAGGAAATCGCGTCGGAACTCGCGAAGGACTACAACGCGCCGCTGCAAGAAATCCTGGCAGATACGATATCGATGCTGCAGGAGCTTTCGGATAAGGGCGTCATCAAGGCCTAGAAGACTGGGTAAAACACGGAGCTTACGTCAATGAACGAAGTAGCACCGATGGAGCAGTTCTCCGAAAAGCCCTTAGTCGAGGCTTGCGCCCGCGCGCCCGTCGGCCTTCTGGCCGAGCTGACACATCGCTGTCCGCTCCAGTGTCCCTATTGCTCGAATCCGCTCGAGCTTGATCGCGTCAACACCGAGTTGACGACCGAGCAGTGGCAGGACGTGATGCGGCAGGCGGCTGACCTCGGCATCCTGCAAATCCATCTCTCGGGTGGCGAGCCGACGGTCCGCAAGGATCTCGAGGACATCGTCGAGGTCGCGGCGAAAGCCGGCCTTTACACCAACCTTATCACCGCCGGCGTGACGCTGACCCGCGATCGCCTGAAGCGTTTGAAAGAACTGGGTCTCGACCACGTCCAGCTCTCGATCCAGGACGTCGACGAAGTCAACGCTGAAAAGATCTCGGCTTACAAGAACGGCCTCGCGAAGAAGCGCGAAGTCGGCAAGTGGGTGCGCGAATTCGATATGCCTCTCACCATCAATGCCCCGATCCATCGCCACAACATCGAGAACCTGCCGAACATCATCAATTTCGCCGTCGAAATGGGCGCCGGCCGCATCGAGGTCGCGAACATCCAGTATTACGCCTGGGCGCTCAAGAACCGGGCCAGCCTCATGCCGACCCGCGCTCAGGTTTTGAAGAGCGCCGAGATCGTCGAGGAAGCGAAAGAGCGCCTTAAGGGCATCATGGTCTTCGATTTCGTCGTGCCCGACTACTACGCGAAGACGCCGAAGCCCTGCATGGGCGGGTGGGGCCGCGGCGTGATGAACGTAACCCCGCAAGGCCGGGTGCTCCCCTGCCATGCGTCGGAGTCGGTTCCGGGCCTCGAATTCGACAATGTCAAAGACCGGCGTTTGGCGGAAATCTGGCTCAACGGTCAGGCGTTCCAGAAATACCGCGGCACCAGTTGGATGAAGGAACCGTGCCGGGGCTGCCCCCGTGCCGAGATCGACTTCGGCGGCTGCCGTTGCCAGGCCATGGCCTTCACCGGCGATCCGGCGAACACCGACCCGGCCTGCAAGTTGTCACCCTATCATCAGGCCTTCGTCGCCGCCGCCGAGGCCGAAAGCGGCGTCACCACGCCTCCCCCGTTCGTCTACCGCCGGATGAGCCCCGTCAAAGCCACGGCTGCCGAGTAACGGTCGGTCAGTAACGAGCGGCGAGCAATGTTCACTTAACCGAGCCTGAGCCCGCGCGCGCAGTGCAGCGTAATCGCAGGAGAATTTTTCTACCCGGTGCGGCATTCTGTTCGGCCGAGGTTCAGAAAAAAAATGGCAACTTCCTGTGACTGAGCTATGAGTTTGAGCGTTTCTAAATTGTCGCTCAGGCGAAACGGGAAGGAAAACAAGAATGCGCAAGTGGGTTCTGGCGATTGCAATGGTCGCAGCAGTACCGACCGCTGCTATGTCCGCCGATGCGGAAGCCGGCAAGACGGTCTTCAATAAGTGCAAAGCCTGCCATCAGGTCGATAAGAACGGCGTCGGTCCGCACCTCGGTAGCGTTGTTGGCCGTAAGGCTGCAAGCCTCGCAGATTACAACTATTCGGATGCACTGAAGAAATCCGGCATCACCTGGGATGAAGCGGCGCTCGACAAGTGGCTGCAGGGCCCGGCCAAGGACGTTCCCGGCACCAAGATGATCTTCGCTGGCGTCAAGGACGAAGGCGACCGCGCCAACCTCATCGAATATCTCAAGACGCTGAAGTAAATCGCACCGTCTGATTTTCTTTTTCATAGAAGCGCCGCGTAGACGAGAGTCCGCGTGGCGCTTTTCGTTTTGGTCGGGCCCGATCCTTAGATTGGCTGAACCTCGCGACTGTCGAGCTTTTCCAGCATCGCATCGATGGTTCGGCCGTTGAGCCTGAGCTCCGGCGCGATATCCTTGAGCGGCACCAGCACGAATGCACGCTCGGCAATGAGCGGATGCGGAACGGTGAGATCCGGGTCGGCAATCTCGAGATCCCGGAACGTCAGAATATCGACATCGATGATGCGCGGTCCCCATCGGAGGGTACGAACGCGCCCCATGTCGTTTTCAACGGCTTGGCACTCTTTCAGCAATTCGTGCGGCGAAAGCCCGGTTTGAACCGCCACACACGCATTGACGAACCAATCCTGATCCGTGACGCCCCACGGCGCAGATCGATAAAGCTTCGAGCGCGCCACGACCCGAATCGAGCCATCGGCCGTCAGCCGCCGGATCGCCTCCTCGATATTGTGCGTCCGGTCGCCAAGATTCGTTCCGAGACCCAAAATGGCGTCGAACGCGTGAGCCGGCCTTTGCAGGTGCGCTTCCACGCGCTCGACCTTCGCCATCGGATTTGCCTTCATCGGCCTTAGTCGTACTTGATGTAGGCGAACCGCATATCGCCGTGCGGTGTACCTTCGAGACCCTTACCCTCTTTGCCAGGCTGCCAATGCACCACTTCCTCGATCTTCTTCGCTAGTTCGAGATCCTTGGAGGTGATGCCCTTAGCCGCATGGTTCATCAGCCGAACCTCGACCCACGCATAGGAGAGCGTCATATCGGGGTGGTGCCACGCCGCTTCGGCGAGATGGCCAACAGTGTTGACGACCATCAGCGTGCCCTTCCAGCTCGCCGTCTTGTATGTGCGGCGGATCCAGCCGTTCTCAAGCTTCCAGGTCGGAAGATTGGCGGCCAGCCAAGCCTCAACATCGGCATCGGCCATCGGTTTTTCGCGTTCTGCACTCATCTTGCCCTCGACCTCCAATTATCGGACAACTCGTTTCTTTAAATCCTACCGCCGCCGCATCCCGTAAAGCAAACGGATGCCTGCAGCGGTTTTCGAGAAAGGACCGTCTTAACGTGAGGCCTTTTCCGGCAACCTCTGCCGCGATCCGCGTCACGGCTCCGGCACGCTTGCACCTGGGCTTCCTCGATTTGAACGGGGACCTGGGGCGACGCTACGGAAGCATTGGCTTGAGCATCGACCGCCCGAGTACCGAACTCACCGTCGCGAAGGCAGATCAGCATTCCGCCTCCGGAAAGGAAAACCAGCGCGCTGTTGCGCTCGTCCGCAAGTTCGCCGGCGAACAGCCGGGTAACGGCTACGCCATAAACATCTCCGAAGCTATCCCCGCACACGCCGGCCTCGGCTCGGGAACGCAACTTGCGCTTGCGATCGGCGCCGCGGTTGCCGCAATTGAAGGGCGGACGCTTTCGGCGGCGGATATCGCCTCCCTAGGCGACCGCGGGGCACGTTCCGGCATCGGGGTCGAGGCCTTCACATCCGGCGGCTTCATCATCGATGGCGGCAAAGGCAAAACGGACAGGCCGCCGCCTGTGACACTGCGATCCGACTTCCCGCCGGATTGGCGGGTCATGCTCATCCTTGATCCCCGCAATGCCGGCGTCTCCGGCGAAGCCGAGCTGACCGCATTTGCAGGCCTCCCGCCATTCCCCGAGACGAGTGCAGCGCACATATGCCATCTGGTCCTGATGAAGCTCATGCCGGGCCTGAAGGAAGAAGACATTGGCGCGTTCGGTTCAGCCTTGACCGAAATTCAGGAGATCGTGGGTGCCCATTTTGCTACCAAGCAGGGTGGCAGCGCATGGACCAGCAAAGCCGTCGGACATCTCGCATCGCGAATGCGAGAACTGGGCGCGACGGGCATCGGACAAAGCTCCTGGGGCCCGACCGGTTTCGCCTTTGTCGAAAGCCAAAAAGCGGCAGAACGCCTCTATCATTCTTTAAACGAAGACGCTAAAGGCGTCGGGCTCGAAATCCTCATCGCACATGGCCGCAACTCTGGCGCCCGTATCGAAACGCTGCGAAATACAAAACGAATGGAGCAATAAACGAAATGAGCGACGCAACCCCTATTCTGCATATGCTCGCGCCGCAGAAGCACATGAGCCCGTTCGACGTGAACATGGCGGCTGATGCCGGCTACAAGGTGATCGTTCCCTATATCAACGTCGAACTGGGCGAGGTCACGGGCCTCATTCAGGACGCGATCTTCTCGCGTCCCCCGAATTACGGCGTACGCACCGGATTTTTCATGGGCGGCAAGGATGCGATCCTCGCGCTCGATATGCTCGATGCCGCAAAAAAGGCGATGGTTCCGCCGTTCGAATGCTCCGTCTTCGCCGATCCGGCAGGCTCGTTCACGACCGCCGCCGCCATGGTCGCGTGCGTCGAGAAGCTTCTGAAAGACAAGTTCAATAAGAACTGGAAGGGCGTGAAGGTCGCAGTCTTCGGCGCCACGGGCGTCGTCGGCTTCGCATCGTCCATCATCGCGGCCCTCGAAGGCGCCGAAGTCCAACTCGTCGCCCACCGCGGTGTTGAGCGCGTCATCAAGAATGCCGATATCTCGAAGGCCCGCTTCGGCGTCGATCTCAAAGCCGTGCCCGGCGAAACCGATGCGCAGAAGCAGGAAATCATCGCCAACGCTGAGGTTATCTTCGCAGCCGCCGCAGCTGGCGTTCAGGTCGTCTCGAAGGAACACAAGGCCCTCGCCAAGAACCTGAAGGTCATCGCCGACGTCAACGCGGTACCGCCTGCAGGCGTCGAAGGCATGGAGCTTTTCATGAACGGCGAAAAGCTTCCGGGTTGCGACGCGCTCGGCGTCGGCCCGCTCGCGATCGGCGACATCAAGTACAAATGTGAATCGGGCCTCTTCAAGCAGATGATCGATTCCGACAAGCCGCTGGTGCTCGACTTCCGCGACGCCTACACGCTCGCGAAGAAGCTCGTCGGACTGGGTTGAGGCCAAAGGCTTAATGAACGGCGAGACGGTCCTCATCGCCGCGTTCTCCGGGCGGAGCCTTGCGCAGTCCGCCCGGCGCGCCGGATTTGAGCCCCTCGTCGCCGATGCCTTCGGCGATCTCGATACACAAGCAGCCGCCGGGGACGTTCGCGTTCTCGACGGCGCCATGCAAACGGGCTTCCGCACGAAGCCTCTAATTGCAGCGCTCGAAGACCTGGCCCGGACATCGGCAACAAAGCCGGTCGGGCTCGTCTTGGGCTCCGGCTTCGAAGATAAGCCGCGTCTCGTCGCGGCGCTAGGAAGCCGGTTCAAGCTGCTCGGCTCTGATGCCGCGACCTACAAAGCCTGCAAGGATCCCCGCAACTTTTTCGGCGTCCTCGACAGGCTCGGCATCACGCACCCGAAAACCGAAACCGATCCGCCGGCTGACTCAGCAGGCTGGATATCGAAGCGCATCGGCGGCAGCGGCGGCCGCCACATACGGGCGTGCCACGGCCCCCAGCGCGCCAAACCCCGCCGCTATTTCCAGAAGGAACTCGCGGGCGAACGCATTTCCGCCGGCGGCATATTTTCGGCCCAAGGCAATACGATCTTGCTCAGCCGCCAATGGATCTCGCCATCCTCAGAGCATCCATTTCGATTCGGCGGCTGCGTATCGAACCCAGCGATCGGCGAACGCCTCCGCGAAACGATATTGAACATCGTGCATACCGTTGCGAGCGACCTTGGACTGCGCGGCATGGCCTCCTTCGATTTCATCATCGATCCCGCGCATGGGCCCCACCTGCTTGAAGTCAATCCGCGTCCCGGGGCATCACTCGATGTGCTCGACGACGCTAAAGGCCAGCTGTTCGCAGACCATATGGCGGCCTGGACGGGTGCCGCCTCCGTGGGCGATCGCAAAATTCCCGAGCACGCAAAAGCGATGGCGATCCTGCACGCCGACCGTGGTCCGATCATCCTTAACGAAGTCCCCTGGCCCGACTGGAGCGCCGACCGCGGCTCACCTGGAACGTTCGTCCCGCTCGGCGCCCCTCTCGCCACGGTCTTCGCTGACGCTCCAACGGCAGATGCGGCAGAAGCCCTCGCTCGCAAACGCTTGGCGGAACTTGAAGACCTGATATACGGACACGCCAAATCCTGACCCGGAGTTTCTAATGGTAAAGCAGCCTAGCGTTTCGGCAGGCGCCGCAAAGATCGTCGACGACATCGTGGCCAATGCTGATGCGCTTCGCATCTCCGTCACGAAAGGCAGCCTCGGCGAACGCCTCATCGACATGGGCGCCTCCGTTGTCGGCGGGCTTGAAGCTGGCCGCCGTCTCGGCGAAGTCTGCATGGGCGGCCTCGGCACCGTAGCATTCACGCAATCGTCCGGCCTTCCGAATTGGCCGCTTGGCGTTGTCGTCTCCTCGAACAATCCAGTCATCGCCTGCCTCGCCAGCCAGTACGCAGGCTGGACGATCAGTGACGAAGCATCCGGCTTCTTCGCGCTCGGCTCCGGACCGGCGCGCGCCCTTTCGCGCGTCGAGGATTTGTACAAAGATCTCGGCTACGTCGACCATTACCCGAAGGCGACGCTCGTCATCGAAGGCGATAAGGCTCCGCCTGCCGCAGTCATCGCGAAGCTGTCGACCGGCTGCGGCATCGATCCAACCGGTCTCACGATCTTGTACGCGACGACCTGGAGCCTCGCAGGTACCGTGCAGATTGCGGCTCGCGTTCTCGAGGTCGCGATCCACAAAGCGCACGCTCTCCATTTCCCTCTCGAAAATATCCTCGACGGCACCGGCACGACACCGATCGCTCCGCCGTTCCCCGATTTCGTCAAGGCGATGGGCCGGACCAACGATGCCATCATCTATGGTGGCCGCATCCATCTCTTCGTCAAAGGTCCGGATACCGACGCGAAGCGGCTTGCAGAAAATCTGCCGTCGAGCACGTGCAACGCCTACGGTAAGCCGTTCGCCGAGATCTTCGCCGACGTTAACGGCGACTTCTATAAGATCGATCCGATGCTCTTCTCACCGGCTCAGGTGATCGTCTCGAACGTCGAGACGGGCAATTCCTTCCGCGCAGGCGAGCTCGCGCCGGAGATCGTCGATGCGAGCTTCCGCTGAGATAACGCCTGATCCTTTGCCGGGTCCCGGCGATGGTCTGCACCTCGCCCTTCTGATCGAAGAAGGGCGAGGCGAATGGCACGCGCGCCGTATCGTCCGCTCGCTCGAAGCCATGGGCGCGCGCGTCACGGTTTCGTCGCTTCCACATTGCGCATTCGATACCGGCCTCGAAAGCGGCATCGATATTCCGGGCTTCAAAGGCCGCTTGCCCGACGGCGTTTTCGTGCGCTCGATCTCCGCAGGAACACTCGAGCAGATCACCTTTCGACTCGGCCTGCTGCATGCGTTGCGCGAAAGCGGCGTGCGAGTCTGGAACGACGCGCGCGCCATCGAACGGTGCGTAGACAAATCTCAAACGACGTTTCTTCTGCACAAGAACGGCATCCCAACACCGCGAACGCGCGTCTGCGAAACACTTCCGCACGCGCTCGAATACACCGAAGGGCTTGATCGCCCGCTCGTGGTGAAACCGCTCTTCGGCAGCCAGGGCAAAGGCATCGGCATGATCGCGCAGCAGAGCGAGCTGCCGGCGCCCGAGACCGTCGATCAGATGTATTACATGCAGGATTACGTCGCGCCGCGGGATGGCCTCTTCGAGGATTGGCGCGTGCTCGCAACCCGTCATCGCGTCGTGGCCGCCATGACGCGGCGAGGCACGAATTGGGTGACGAACATTCACCAGGGCGGCAAAGCCCGGGCCCATCTCCCCGATGACGAAATGACTCGCATTTCGATGGCCGCGATGCGCGCCGTCGATGCCGATTACGCCGGCATAGATCTCATTCGCACTGCCACGGGCGAGCTACAGGTCCTGGAAGTGAATTCCAATCCGGCATGGCGCGGGCTTCAGGGCGTCGCCGACGTCAACATCGCCTGGGCGATTGCCGAAGATTTCTTGAAGACGGTCCTGGCGCATCGCGAAGCGTCCGGCATCACCGTCGCCGCGGTGTCATGAAGGGACCGCGGCACCCCGCTGAAATAAGCGCGGCGTTTCTCGATGCCTGCAACGCCGAGCTCAATGCGTTGAAGCCCGGCAATGTCCATCGCTATTCCGCCGGCCACGGAATGGAGGTTCTTCATTTCGAGCAGGCCGCGAAGGCTGCAGCAGGTCCGATCGCCGATCCATCGCTGAGCGTCGGCAAACGCATCCTTCGTGCAACCGAGGCAAGCGTTGCCGCGACGGGCATGAATACCAACCTCGGCATCGTGCTGCTCTGCGCGCCTCTTGCGAAAGCCGCGAGCGAAACGACGTTCGACGTCGGCCTGCGCCGGCGCCTCGGCAACATACTTTCCGCACTCGACGAGCAGGATGCGGAAGACGCGTTCGAGGCGATCCGCATTGCCAACCCCGCTGGCCTCGGCGCCGTTGGCGACGGCGATGTCCGCGCCTCCTCGAGCCACCTAACGCTGATTGCTGCAATGCATCTTGCGACTGAGCGGGATCGCATCGCCAATGCCTACGTCAACGTTTTTTCGGATGTTTTCGATTTTGGGTTGCAGACACTTCATGCCGCGCGAGTAGCACCGGGCGCCGCCCCGAATCTCGCGATCACGACGCTGCACATGGCTCTGCTTTCAGAGTATCCCGACACCCATATCGCCCGGAAATACAATGCGGAAATAGCGTCGGAGGTTCAGCACGAAGCCCGCGCCCTACGGTCGTACTGGTTTCCTGTTGCAACTGCGAAATCCATCGCCGTCCTCCAGGATTTTGACGCAAAGTTGAAACAGAGCCGTCTCAATCCAGGCACCACTGCCGATTTTGTGGTCACCACCCTTTTTGCCGACGCGCTGATCGAGCGGAAACATTTATGAATGCCGTCGCAGTCCACTTTAAGGGCTTGTCTCGCTCGATGACCTGAGGCAATACAGGCGCCGTGTCCGCTTTCTCTGCGGACCTATCCCTGTGCCGACGCTGGTACTCATGACACCAGGGCGCCGACGTGCTTGGATATTCATCGCCAGAGCAGTACAGCGAAGTCCCGGCTTTTGACGGGGGAGCGTTGGTGCTCGTATCTTCATTTCGTGGGAGGAACCCCCCTAATGGCCAAAATCAATAAAGTCATGGTCGGCGAGTCGCTCGTCGGAGACGGTAACGAAGTCGCACACATCGACCTCATCATCGGACCCCGCGGTTCGGCTGCTGAGACGGCTTTCTGCAACGCGCTGACCAACAACAAGGACGGCTTCACGACGCTTCTCGCCGTCATTGCGCCGAACCTCCCCTGCAAGCCGAACACGATCCTTTACAACAAGGTCACGATCAAGGACGCCCGTCAGGCCGTTCAGATGTTCGGACCCGCTCAGTACGGCGTCGCAAAGGCCGTTCAGGACTCGGTCGCTGAAGGCGTTATCCCGGCCGCAGAAGCCGATGACCTCTTCATCAGCGTTGGCGTGTTCATCCACTGGGAAGCTGCCGACGACGCCAAGATCCAGGACTACAACTACCGCGCCGTCAAGGAATCGATCGCTCGCGCAGTTGCCGGCAAGCCGACGGCTGCTGAAGCAACCGCACAGCGCAACTCGGCTCAGCATCCGTTCGGTGCGAAGACTTGAAGCGGAAACCGTCCTCAGCAGGTAGAAAACAAAAATGAAACTGCCCCTCCTATGAAGGGGGGTCTGCTGCAGCGATTGGGTAGACTGCTCTCGGGCCGTTACAGCGGTTGACATCCGAGCCGAAGCTAAGGCCGCAACTTGGCTTCGAACTCGGCTGGAGCGGCTGCTGCCAAATCCGGAATGGACATTACCGGCCGGCGACTTCTTTGAGGTCGCCGGCCGAAATTTTTCCGGAATGCAATGCCGATGCTAGCAAAGCACCTTTGACGCCGATCTTTCGCAGCGCGTCGAGATCCGCACGATTGCGGACACCACCAGCGGCATAAACGCGCCGGCTTCCCGCGCGCGACACGATATCAGCAAGCTTTTGGAAATCTGGCCCGGCGTTCGCGCCGACGCGATCGAGCGTCATGACGATGACGCGTGACGGCCAGAGCGAAGAATCGCCGAGCAGCGATTCCGGCCCCATGAATTCGTCATGCCTGAAGTCGAGCGACAGCACCGTGCGCCCCGGCGCCTCGGCGGCGATATCCGTCCACACCCTCGTCGTCTCTATGCTCTCCGAGCCGACGACGAGCGTGGCAACGGGCGCAGCCAGCACGGCGCGCGAAGCCCCACGCGAGCCCGTTCCGGCATCGATCCAGATCTCGACCCCGGGCAGAACATGGCTGAGCGCCGGAACCAGATGCTTGTTGCGGCCTCGGCCCTCGATCCCATCGAGATCAGCCAGATAAAGCGTCCGAAACGGAAAAAGCTTTGCGAGGCCCCGCGCCAGGTCTGCCGGATCGGCCGTCGCCGCGATTGGCGTCTCGATCGGTCGATAGGCCGAACGCTCCCCCTTTACCGCACGAACGACCTGCCCGTGCGCGACATCGATAACCGGAATTACGTCCACGACTTGCCTCCTCGCACCTTGAGTGTATCACGGTCGGAGATGTCGAAGCGAAGGCGCAAATGACGAAGGTCACAATCGGCTTGGATGTTGGCGGTGCCCACCTCAAGGTCGCGCGCGTCGAGGATGGCCGCGTCGTCGCCGTTCGTCAGTTGGCCTGTCCGCTGTGGGAAGGGCTGGACCGTCTCGACGCTGCCCTGCACGCAGCCGATCCGCTGATCGCGAACCACACCGTCTGCGCAATTACGATGACCGGCGAGCTCACCGAAATTTTCGAGAGCCGCGAAGCAGGCGTGCTCGCGACCGTCGCGCGATTGCGCGAACGGCTCCAGGGTGAGCTTCGCGTCTTCATGGGGCTGAAAGGCTTCGCCTCGCCGCAATCCGCCGTTGGCGATCCACTCTCGGTCGCATCTGCGAACTTCATCGCGACCGCACTCCTCGTCGCCCAGCGTCTCCCTAAATCGCTGCTCATCGATATGGGCTCGACGACAACCGACATCATCGCGTGCGACCGTCCTCTCGGGCTTACCGACGCCGAACGTCTGCAGACGGGCGAGCTTGTCTATACGGGTTTGACGCGAACGCCCGTTGCCTCGATTGCAAATCGCGCGCCGCTCGCAGGCCAATGGCAGAGCCTCGCCCGCGACGGCTTCGCGACGATGGCCGACGTCCGCCGCGTCCTCGGCGATCTCCCCGAGGACGTCGATCAGCATGCAACTGCGGACGGCCGCGGAAAATCACAAGAGGAAAGTCTCATCCGTTTCGCGCGCGGCTTCGGGCGCGACGCCGAAATGCGCCACCTGCCGGCGTGGCAGGTTTCCGCGAATTATGTTTCAGAACGGCAGCTGCGTTCGATCCATGATGGCGCGCTGCAAGTTCTGTCGCGTCCTGGCGAAGCGATAAACTCCGTGGTGCTCGCTGGTATCGGAGCATCGCACGCGGAAAAAATTGCAATCCGCCTCGGAAATCCTGCAGTCGCATTTGGCGCGCTCATCGATGCCGAGACTGATCAGCGGCTTTGGGCGACACGATGCGCTCCGGCCGTCGCCGTGGCGCTCCTTCAGCACAAATGAAATCGGCCGCAACGGAAACCGTCGCGGCCGAAAAAAATTCACGAGACGAAGTCTCAGCCGCGTTCGCGACGGAGCCGCACGAGATCGAACGAACCGCTTTCGATTTCCAGATCGTACACGTGACCGTTCGCACGCTTGGCGTTGTTGATTTTCCAGTATCCGTGCGACCAGCGGACGTCGCGCCATTCGACGAAGCCCATGTGGCGCAGTCTCTCTGCAACGACAGCCGGATCTTCGCGGGGACCATCGCGTCCTGCGCTTGCAGGGAGTGCCATGGCTACGCCGATAGCGGCGACGGCCGAAGCGAGCCGTACAATACGAGAGACGTCAATCATCGAGTTCTGCCTTCTTCTGCTGAATTCACTCTGGGGGTGCCGAGCTTCAAACATATGAGGCCCGGATCAGTTCCCTCTACACGCATTCCACGGCAGTGGGCAACAAATGAGGCGATAAAGAGAAATGCGGTAAGCTACTCGGCATCCTTGAGTTGTGACTCGAGATGCTGCGTCGAAAAGCCGGTAGTATTTTTCAACGCTTGATACTGCTCCCGGGCTGTTACGCGATCCGCGTGCGAAGATTTCACCGCCGCAATCAGAATATTCTTTGAAGTATGTTCAGTCGAAACGAACTCGATCATTTTGACTTTGTAGCCGGAAGCCTCGAGCAGCAACGCGCGGGCCGCATCGGTGACAAGATCCGCCTGGCGTTGCTTCAATAGCGGATATTTGATGAGCCCCTGCAGGCCGTCGCCCGTATCTTTGATCTGCGGCGCGATTTCATGCTGGCAGCAGGGCGCCGATAGAATGATCCCCGCGTCAGCACGCGCGCCGAGCGCCATGGCATCGTCGGTCGCGGTATCGCAGGCGTGAAGCGCGATGACGATGTCGACGTGAGGCTGCGAAGTCCGCGACGCGGCTTCGGCAACGAAAGATAATCCCTCGAATCCGAGCTCTCGTGCCAGCCGGTTACAGAAATCGACGAGATCGGCGCGCATCTCGATCCCGGCCATGTGGCAGCGGCGGCCGAGCCCTGTCGTCAGATGATCGTAGAAGGCGAAGGTCAGATACCCTTTGCCCGAACCGATATCGATAATGGACAGCGGCGCGTCTTTCCTCAGATCGCTGTCCTTGATCAAATCGTCGGCGATCTCGATGAAGCGGCAGATCTGGCGATATTTGCCTTGCATCGACGGCTTGATGCGGCCCTCGCCATCCGCAATCTGCAACGCCTTGAGATAAGGTCTGTCCAGCGGCACGAGATATGTTTTCTTGCGATCGTGCGCGACGGGCTCCGCCGTTTTCAACGTCGCCTTCCCGTGCGCCAAATGCGGAACGCCTTTACGGCTGTAATCGAGGCGAATGTCCCGCACCGTCGAAAAGAGCGTCGCGCTCATGTAGGTCACGCCGATCGACGAACCGATCGCACCTAAGCCTTCTTCGACTTTGTAAGTCTTCGTCTCGTCCTTACGCGGAAAGCTCGTGACGACTTTCAGATGCGGCACGTCCTTGAGCATCACGAGAGTCGCCACCGCTTTCGAAGCTTCGCCTTCGCCGCGAAACTTTCCGAGCGTCAACTTGGCGAACGATCCGTCATCGAGCGCGGCCGATAACGCCGTCATGAATGCTTGCTTGGCGTCGCCGTCAGACGTCATGAGGTCGTCTGATCGAACCGCGCCTGACGCCACGCCGTGATTTTTTCCATCAGCCATTCCCATGCCTCTTCTTCGCGCGGGCCGGCGGTTTTCGAAATTGCGATTTCGAGATACTTCAATTCGCTTTCGACTTTCTCAGGCGGCAGCATGTTGAGCCGCGTCGTCAGAACCGCAAGCTCGATGACCGCGGCTTGCGCACGATTGAAGCCCTGCCACGGCTTGTGCGTCTCTTCGTGCACGATGGAGCAAAGAAAACGCGGCCGTTGCTCATCCTCGACGACCTTCTCGACCTTCAGCTCCCAATGCGAAACGCAATCGGCGAGCCGTTCGCCTGCGATGCTTCGCGTCGGCAACAGCGGCCATATTTTCCGCCCTGTCACGCCGCCTGCGAAAACTCGAACATCGTCAGTGTGGCTCGCCGCCGCAACCGGATTGGCGCGCAGGTTATCGAGCGTCGTCGACGGCCGGAACGGCGCAATGATCCAATGCGTGCCGTCATGGATAAGACCGAGAGGAGCGATGTACGCTTCTCGCTTGCTATTGAAGGTCGTCACGATCGTTTCGACGATAAGCGGCATCACGCGCCTCCTCCGCCGGCCAGAATTGCGGCAAGCGCCGCATCATCCGCCGGTCCGAAGATGGACCACGAAACCCCTGCCCGCGCAACGATCTCAGGAAAGAGTGGATCGATCACACCTTGCCGCGCCAGTTCTTCAGCGGAAAGATGACCCGCTGCATCAACCGACTTCAGAAGAATGAGACGCGCATCCAGAAGCTCCGCGAGCCGTGCCGCCAGACTGTCCGACGTGGCGGACCAGCCCGCCGGCAGAGACTCGTCGTTGCCCATCATATGAAGCGGCGCCCAGACCGGGATCTGTCCATCCATGATGCAATCGGAGATTTCGTCGATCGTTTGCGCGACTTTCAAGCCGAGGCATTGGGCGGCCATCCATTCCGCCATCTGCTCCATTGCGAGCATGGCGAGCCGATGCGCCACCGCATCGTCGAAGCTCATCTCGCGCTGCAAGCTGCGTACGGCATCGGCAAACGGCCCGCCGCCGGGTACGATCACGATCGGTATCTGCGCCGCACTGAGCATCTTCAGCGCGCTACCGAGGCGGCCGGTCTCGGAGAGGCTTCCGCCGACCTTGACGACGAGCGGGCTTACCTCTGTCAGGCGACGCTCAGCCACGACCGAACTCGCGCGCCGCGGCCTTTGAAGGCGGACGAATGATCTCGACACCGCGCAGCGGGCCGCGCTCCAGCTTCTCGAGGACGACGCGAACGGCCGCAATGCGCTTGTCGGCAAGAACCTGCGCGGCAATTTTCTCCGCGAACGTCTCCACAAGCTTGATGTGGCCGCCGCGCGCGAGCGCAACGATGATGTCGATGATGTCCGCATAGGATGGCACCTCGGCCATCTCGTCCTCGACGCTGAACACATCCTTTTGCAATCGCGCTTCGACGGTGAAGCGCACCTTCTGCGTCACGCCCTGCTCTTCCGCGTAGACGCCGACGTTGCAATCGACGACGAAGTCACGAACGAAAATCGTATCCGCAAGTTCACGCATTTCAGATTGCTTCTCATTGGCCTTTGCAGGCTTCTTCTTGTCATTCATGCGACTGACGTCTCCGGCGCTACATTTGCGAATCGTGCGTTATCCATGGCGCGACGTACCGCAATCACGCAATCGGCTTCAATGGAGCCTTTGCGGCCAGCAGTGCAAAGCGCGCCGCGAAATCCCAGCATATCGGGTTCGAGGGGTGTGAGCACGGCGATGTCGCGTTCCCGAAGCGATCCCGCGAGCCCGGCAAACAAATCATGCGCGCGTGCGATGCGGAGAAATTCGCCCAGCTGCCGAAGAGGCAGAACAGTCGTCAGGCTGCCTGCCGCCTTGTCGGCTGTGTCCAGCATGACGCCTGCAAAGCGGGCATCGCGAAGCGCCTCGAGAACGGTGAAATCCGGAGCCCGGTCCGCCATCAAAACGGCGACGAGTTTGGTCGAGTGCGAACATGCGTTGCCCAGCGCCGAGATTGCCGCGCGCGGATCTTCCTCTCCGAAGAACCCGATCTTCACGACGTCCACGCCCGTTTCCGCCATCGCGATCGCCGCCGCCGTCATGACCTCGGGATCGGACAGCAAATCGCCGACCGTCGCGCTGACGGACGCACGCCCATCGACTTGGGCGACGATGTTGCGAACCGTCGCGAGCGGCAGCGCGCCGAGCGCGCCGGCTGCCGGGTCCTTGCAGTCGATGATATCGGCGCCGCCTTCGAGCGCAATCCCCGCCTCGTTCGCGTTCGTAACGCTGGCGAGAAAGGCGGGCTTGCCTCGTCTCAAACCTTCGATCATGCCATCATTCCGAGATTGATCCGCCGTCGGCCGCTTTAAGCGGCGAAAATGCGATTCTGTTCCGCAAGCACGGCCGCACGGTCATGGCGCTGCGCCTCGGTCAGGTCGATGCTCACATCCTGGACGACACTCGCCTTTCCGGGCGCCAAGCGCAAGATGCGCGTTCCGAGCTGAATTGCCTCGGTCCGGTCATGGGTAACGAAAATCACCGTCGTCGGATGGCTGTGCCAAAGCTCCATCAGCAGGTCACGAAGGCTTGCGGCCGTCTGCTCATCGAGCGAGACGAAGGGTTCATCCATCAGCAGGATTTCGGGCTCCAGTATGAAACCCCGCGCCAGCGCCGCACGGCGTTGCATGCCGAGCGACAGCCGCTCCGGATAGGCATTCATCGCCTGGCCGAGCCCCACGCGTTCCAGCATGCCCGCGATCCGCGATTGCTTCGGATCGTCGCTCGGAAGCGCGAGAGCAATGTTTTCGTAGACCGTCCGCCAGGGCAAAAGGCGCGGCGTCTGAAAGATGAAAGCCAGGCGGTCCGCGGCAGGCCCAAGATCGACGCTCCCCTCGTAATCAGGGTCGAGCCCCGCGATGATGTTGAGCAAAGTCGATTTCCCGCATCCCGAGGGCCCGGTAATGACGAGAAACGAGCGCGGAGCGACATCGAACGTAATGTCCTTCAGCACCAGCTGAGCTTCGCGGTCACCGACAGGCGGAAAGACCTTGCGGCGAACCGAAACGCTGATCGGCCGCGCGCCGTTTGCCCCGTTTAACGGCGCCATGTATTCACCCGTGCCTGCAACGGTTGCAACACCAGAAATTCGATCGCTTGCACGATGAGGATGAACGCCAGCGCGTACGCCAAAATCGTGCTTACGTCGAACTCCTGGAAAGCGATGCTCAAGCGATAGCCGACGCCGCTCGATCGCCCGAAGGCTTCAACGACGAGGACAATCTTCCAAACGAGCGAAAGGCCGGAACGCGCCGCCGCCGCGAAGAACGGCGCGAGCTGCGGAAGGATTACGTGGCGAAGCGTTTTCCAGCGTCCGAATTTGTAGATCTTCGCCATCTCGTCGAGATCTCGCGAAAGGCTGCGCGCGCCTTCCCGCATGTTCACGGCGACATTCGGAATTTTGTTGAGCGCGACGGCGGTGATCGCCGCGATGTCGGTCAGACCGAACCAGATGTAGCAAAGCGTGATCGTGACGAGCGCCGGCAGATTGAGAAAGAGGATCAGCCAAGCGTCGAAAAACTTATCCGCAGTCTTGAAGCGGCCGAGCGCCAGCCCGATCGCCGTGCCGATGAACATGGAAACGACGAACGCGGCTGCCACGCGCACCAGCGTGGCCGAGATATTCACCCAGAGATCGCCATTGGCGCTCTCGCGCCATAGCACGTCGAAAACCGCGATCGGCGTCGGCAGATAGCGGTTTTGTGCGTAAACGGCGATGATCTGCCAGAGAACGGCCAAAACGAGCAGCGAGCCCGCCATCCATGCGAGCCGCTCCAAGGCGGCCGTAAAGCCCAAAGGCGCGGCGATCGGCTTAGGTGTGGAAAAGGTTCTTGTCGAAATGGGTGCCATCGCCAACGAGTTCCGTATCGCCAAGTTCAATCAGAAGGTTTGTCAGCTTCTTAGCAGCCGCAGTTTCCGCTTCACCCCACGATCCCGTGATGCCGGATCTATAGTAATTCCGGATCGCGATGAGCTCGGCTTCGGAAGCTGGCTTGATTAACGGCCGCAACCGCTGCCAGGCGCCATCGGACGAGGCGAGGACGCGGTTGGCATCAGCCACTGCCGCCAAGAGCTTGTCGACCGGAACGCCTTTATTTCGGACTTCTTTCTCCGACCAGATGAACCCGACGAGCGGCGGCGTCGGGCTGACGTCGAGCCCCTTCACCACCTCCGCCATGGTGAGAAGCTCGCGCGCACCGCCAGCCTCCAGCCGCGCGGCATAGGTCCAGAAATTCAAGACCCCATCGAGCCGGCCGTTCCGGAATTCTTCCGTGACCAGCGGCGCCGCGCCGAAAACGGGCTCGGAAATGTTGGCAATATCCTTGCCGAGCATCTTGCGCGAGTAAGCACGAAGCAGGATCCAGCTCTTGTCGATACCCGTTCCGGCGACGCCGATCTTCTTGCCTTCGAGATCCGCCAGCGATTTGATCGGGCTATCCTTGCTGACCATCAGACTGCCGAGCGCAGACGAATAAGGGGCGAACTTCAAATCATCGCCCTTCGCCCGCTGCCGGAGCGCCCACGTCCAATCGCTGACGATAACGTCCGCGGCGCGAGAGAGGAGCGCGACCGGAGCCGCCTGATTGTTTGCAACATCGACGACCTGCAAATCGAGATCGTGCTTCTTGTCGATGCCTTCCTGGCGGATCGTGTCGATCAGCCAGCCGACCGAACCGAATTTCACCGACGTCAGCCGTACCGGCACGGAGGCCATCGCCACACGAGGCAAAAGCATGGATGCCCCGAATGCAGACCCCGCTGCCAGAATTGTGCGGCGTGAATGCGTGGTCATTTCGCAGGAGCCTCGACGTTAAATCTGTTTCTCCAAAGATAGCGAACGCCGTGCAGCCAGAGCTCGTCAGTGTTGCCGTTGATCGCCGCCGACATTGTCTTTGTCAGCTCACCGGTTTTGGTATCGCGCGCAATGATTTGCAAACTGAGTAACGCATCCGAGATCTTATCGACGTAACCCGTAACGGCAATATCCGCGCCAGCTTCCTTGGCGATCGGTACCTCACAGCCATTGCACTGATGAAACGGTGAAGCTTTCTCGATTTCCTGCGCTTGCGGCCCGAGATCGACGACCGAGTACTTCCCATCCTTCACCATTAACGCTTTGAGTTCGTCGGCGATGACCTTCAGCCGCCGCAGGTCCTCAGGGTTAAGCTGCGGGACGATCTCGCCATCCTGCTGCGCATCGTGAATGTCGAACGGGAATACCGCAGCCTTGGTCGTCGTAGCGTGCGCCGGCACCACGATAAGAAACGGTGCGAGCAGGCATAAGAAATGCTTAAACGAGGGCATGTTCGGTCGTTTCCAAGCTATTGAGTGAACTCAGACTTCAAGGTGGATGGATGCGCCCGGCCGAAGCGCCATTCTGTACGTGCCCGCTTCCCCCCAACCATTGCAAGAGGTTCAGGGCTCACTTGCTGACCATTCCCGGTCACAAACGCGCGAGCCCGGAGCCTCCAGCTTGACAAGGCGGACGCCCGCCCCCTTTTAGCAACACAGTAACACTTTGCGTCGCGCGACGGCCCGCGGTGAGGGCCGAATGGAGTTGGACCATTGGCATTCCCGAGCACCCGACCCGCTGAACTCTCCCGGAAATCCGGTTGGCAGACAGCCTGCGCCGTCCTCCTCCTCGCATTGGCCTTCGCGCGGCCTGCTGCCGCCGAAGAAGCGAGCCCCACGCCAGCCCCGATCCCCATTCCCTCGGCACAACCTGCGAGCGTAAACGTCCAAATTCTTTACGTTAAGGAGAATGTCTCGAAGGAGCTTCCCCTATCACTGCTCGACCAGCCGAACCCGGACGACGGCATCGCCGGTGCCAAGCTCGGCGTCGCCGACAACAATACGACGGGCCGCTTCCTCAACCAGACGTTCAAAATGGACGTCCTCGAAGGCAATATTGACGAACTGATAAAGGGCGCGACCGAGAAGCTCGCGAGCGGCGATAACTTCATCATCGCCGACGTCGCGCCGGATTCGCTTCTGAAGCTCGCCGATGCGTTCAAGGACAAACCGGCCCTCATTTTCAACGTCGGCAACCCGGACGACAGCGTGCGCGAGGAGAACTGCCGCGCCAACGTCCTGCACACGGCACCAACCCGCACGATGCTCGCCGACGCCCTCGCCCAATATCTGGTCTGGAAAAAATGGCCGAACTGGCTGCTCGTTGTCGGCCCAAGCCCAAATGATCAGCTACTCGCTGACGCCTATCGCCGGGCCGCGAAGAAATTCGGCGCCAAGATCGTCGAGGAGCGGCAGTTCAAGATCGATACCGGCAACCGCCGGGCCGATGGGGGCTACGAGCAAATTCAGCAGCAGATCCCCCAGTTCATGCAAGGCGCCAAAGACCACGACGTCGTCCTGGTCGTCGATGATGACGAAGTTTTCGCCGACTACTTTCCTTACCGGACTTGGGTTCCGCGTCCAATCGTCGGCTCCGCAGGGCTAGTACCGTCGAGCTGGCATCCGGCGCTCGAGCTGTGGGGAGGAACCCAGTTCCAGAATCGCTTCAAGAAGCTGACCGGCCGGATCATACGCCCGATTGATTATGACGCCTGGGTCGCCACGCGCGCCATCGGCGAAGCCGCCTCGCGAAAGCAGACGAGCGACTTCAATGTTCTTCGCGATTACATACGTTCCCCGAAGTTCGAGGTCGCCGCGTTTAAAGGCGTCGCGACCAGCTTCCGCTCGTGGAATGGCCAGTTACGTGAACCCCTGCTCGTTTCGACTCCGAAGCACTTGGTCAGCGTCTCGCCGCAAGCTGGCTTTCTTCATCAATTCAGCGTCCTAGACACGCTCGGCCTCGATAAACCGGAGACGAAGTGCAAAGCCTACACGCAATGATCCGGAACTGGATCGATCTACCGCGCCGGCGATCCGCCACCACCTCGAGAGACTTTCACTTGGAGACGAGAATGCCCCGAATTTCGCAAGCATGGCCTGTCGTCGCCGCTGCCCTTTTCGCATCCTGCTACGCAACGACTGCGAGCGCATATACGGCTTACGTCACGAACGAGAAGGACAACAGCCTTTCCGTCATCGATACGGACAAGCTCGAGGTCATCAAGACGGTGAAGATCGGTCAGCGACCGCGCGGCATCGTCATGTCCAAGGATGGCAAGTGGATCATCGTCTGCACGAGCGACGACAATGACGTGAAGGTCTACGACGCCAAGACGCTCGAGTTGGTCAAAACCCTGCCATCCGGTCCCGACCCCGAGCTACTGACGCTACACCCCGATGGCAAAAGGCTCTACATCGCCAACGAAGACGATAACCTTGTCACGGTCGTCGACATCGAAACGTCCAAGGTCCTGACCGAAATTCCCGTCGGCGTCGAACCGGAAGGCATGGGGATGAGCCCGGATGGCAAGGTGCTCGTCAACACCTCCGAAACGACGAACATGGCGCACTTCATCGACACCCAGAACCACAAGACGTTCGACAACGTCCTTGTCGATAGCCGTCCGCGGGTCGCGATGTTCAACTCGGCGCAGACCCAGCTCTGGGTGTCCTCCGAAGTCGGCGGTACCGTCGCGGTGATCAACCCCGCCGACCGCAAGATTATCACGAAAATCAATTTCGAAATTCCAGGCGTCGAGAAGGAAGCGATCCAGCCCGTCGGTATTCGCATCACGCAGGACGGCAAGATTGCTTTCATCGCCTTGGGACCCGCAAATCGCGTGGCCGTCGTCGATACGTCGACCTTCAAGGTCTTGAAATACATCCTGGTTGGCCAACGCGTCTGGCAGATGTACTTCACGCCGGACGGTAAACTTTTGTTCACGACCAATGGCGCGTCGAACGATGTAAGCGTGATCGACGTTGCGAGCCAAAAGGCAATCAAATCGATCAAGGTCGGGCGTTATCCCTGGGGTGTTGTGGTTTCGCCCAACTGACGAAACGCGAAGAAAGAACGTGAGGCACTGACGACAATGGCATCGAAAGCTCCGACGGACGCCGAAGGGACGCCGGCCCTCGTCGTCAGCGGCGTAAGCCATAGCTTTGGCGACAGGAAAGTTCTCGACCGGGTCTCCTTGACGGTGAGCCAGGGCGCCTTCGTCGTCCTGCTCGGCCTCAACGGAGCGGGAAAATCCACGCTCTTTTCGCTCATTACGCGGCTCTACGACAACGTCTCCGGCGAGATCTCCATTCGCGGTTTCGATGTGCGCCGGCGGCCCTCCCAGGCGCTGCAGCGTCTTGGTGTCGTCTTTCAAAGCCGCACGCTCGATATCGATCTGACATTGATGCAGAACCTCAAATATCACGCGGCCCTCCATGGCTTTTCGGGCCGCACCGCAACGAACCTCGCCCGCCAGGCGCTGGAGCTCGTCGGCCTCGCCGATCGCGCCGACGAGAAGGTTCGCGCGCTCTCAGGCGGCCAGCTTCGCCGCGTCGAGATCGCGCGCTCCATGATGCATCATCCCGATTTGCTTTTGCTCGACGAAGCGACCGTCGGCCTCGATCTCGGTTCGCGGGAAAGCGTAATGAAGATCGTCCGCGATCTCGTCGCGCGAGACCGCCTCGGCGTCCTCTGGGCAACCCATTTGATGGATGAGGTTCTACCGACCGATCAGGTCGTCATCCTTCACAAGGGCGTCGTTCTCTACAATGGCCCCGTTCCGCAGCTCCTGACACTGACCGGCACGTCGAGCGTGCGCGAAGCGTTTCGCAGCGTCACCGGCACGAAAAGCGCGATCGAGGAGGCCGCCTGATGGCAACGCAAGCTGTCACGACAGGCTCTGAAAACCTCCCGCTGGGCTATCGCGAAGGCGAGGACGCGGCCCGCCGGCGCCTCGGCGTATCCGGTTACTGGGCCTGCTTCAAAGGCATCGTCTGGCGCGAGATCCTTCGCTACCTCCATCAGCGCGAACGGTTCCTGTCGGCGCTCGTCCGGCCACTGATCTGGCTTTTCATTTTTGCGGCGGGCTTCCGGCAAACGCTCGGCGTCTCGATCATCCCGCCGTATGAGACCTACGTCCTCTATGAGGAATATATCGCGCCCGGCCTGATCGCGATGATCCTGCTCTTCAACGCAATGCAGTCCTCGCTGTCGATGGTCTACGACCGCGAGACCGGGACGATGCGGACTCTACTTGTCAGCCCCTTCCCGCGGTCGTTCCTGCTGCTGTCGAAGCTACTCGGAGGCGTCTCGGTTGCGCTGCTGCAAGCCTACGCTTTCATGCTCGTTGCCTGGTTCTGGGGAATTCAGCCGCCGCCGATCACGGAGGTGAAGCTCTTCACCTTCTACGATCCACCGACATGGGCGGGGGACGCTATCGCCAAGATGACGGACCCGATCGTGAACCCGCTCTTCTCTGTTCCCGAGTTCGTTCAGCCGTTCGCCGGTTACATCACCGTCATTCCAGCGATCATCCTGGCCGGCTTGATGCTGGGCTCGCTCGCGCTCTTCATGTCGTCGGTCATCAAGCAGCTCGAGAACTTCGCAGGCGTGATGAACTTCGTCATCTTCCCGATGTTCTTCGCCTCGTCCGCGCTGTACCCGCTCTGGCGGATCCGTGAGGCGAGCCCGCCGCTCTACGAAATCTGCCGTCTCAACCCGTTTACATATGCGGTGGAGTTGATCCGCTTCGGGCTTTATGGACAAGTTGATACGGTTTCGCTGGCCATCGTCGTCGGCTGCACGGCCGTCTTCCTTGCGGCCGCGGTTTTTGCCTACAATCCGTCGAAAGGGTTGATCGCTCGGCGCGGCGGCCCCGGCGGCTCAGCTTGAGGTTGGAAATGAAAATGCTTGGATACACCCTTCGTCGCGCCGGCTTGCAGATCGTAACGGCGCTCGCGCCCTTCGCATGGATGGCCCTTCCCGCCGTCGCTGACGAACCGGCAAAGGCCGAATGGCCCTGCGTCTATCGCAAGGTCCCAGTCTTGAGTGCGGCAACGATCTGGGACGGCCCCGCGATCACCGACACGTCGAGCTGGCGCAAGGACGAGGCGGTCAGAAAGCTCTCGCAGTATCTGGTCTCGCGCCGCGTCAAGGAAGACGAAGCAGAAGCGGCAATCAAGAAATACGCAGCGAGCATCCCCGCCGATACCCGTGACGCCAAAATGACGGAGCTGTTCGCCGCCGTCCTCACGCGCACCAACGAGGACCGCAAGGTCGTGATGTCGGGCATCGAGCGCTTCCACAAGCGGCAGCTCGAGCGCGCGAAGGAAATCGAGAAGGAAGGCATCGCTCTTCCACCGCAATCCAACGACGCAGCCCAGCCGGACGCAGCCCAGACAGACGACTCCCAAAATCCAGCGGGCGAGATTTCCAAGCTCTCCAGCAAGGAAGAGCAATATAAATGGGAGATCCGCACCTTCCAGGAGAAGCAGGCGAACATCCCCATCGCGTGCGAAATTCCTCAGCTCATCGATGAGCGGGCCGGCGCACTAGCTCGCGCCATTCGTGCCGAGATGAAGAGCTGACGGAAGCCGCCTTTTGATTGGCCTGCGCAAGCTGCCCTTCGCTGAAGGGACGCGAGTGCCTGCGCGCCTGCCTCACTTCCTCACGCTCCCGACGAGCAAAATAAATCTTCACGACTCGTTAGCCTTAACGGCTCCTTAACCAAGGTTGACGTACTCTCAACACATCGGCTTCGGCACCGAGCTCTCCCCCGGCCCGAAGCCAAGTTTGCAAGCGAAAGTGTTGTCATCTCTGTCTCGCGTTGTGAGGTTGACCATGCACTACGAACTTGTCTCGCGTGCCCTTGCCTACGCCTCCTGCATCTCGACAATGAGCCTGCTTATGACGTCGATGGCGATCGCCGCCATCAATGTCGGAAGAACGCACCCAGCCTTCTGCCAACCCAATGCCTGCGTCGCCGGCATTCGCGTTGGAACGGAAGCCCAATTCGGCGCTCTGACAAGCAACGCCCATGTCGCCACGTTGGCGGCGAAGTTCTGGCCCGTGACCTGACCTGAAATAAGAAAACTCGAAATCACAAAAAATACGCTCGCCGAAGCGATCTGCCGTCTATGCGGGTAGCGGAGCCGCGCCTTGACGAGTGCGAAGTGAAGTCGAACGATCTACGCACTACGAACGATCCACGACCCAAAAGCCATCCGATGCGCACGGATGGCCGGAAGCACGAAGCCTGCACTGCCAAGCCAATTACGTTGCCTACGCTGCAAGTCAGGCCGGAAACCGAAGCCCGGCCAGCCTACTCTCGAAGCCACACTCGAATTCAGCGATCGAAATGAGCGCGGGTCAGCCTTGGCTCGCGCTCATCCGCTGTTTGACAACCTTGTCGATGGCCTGAAGCTCGGAAATGAGCCCGGCGAAGTCCTTGAGCGCGACCATGTTTGGCCCGTCCGACGGCGCCTTGTCCGGATCCTGGTGCGTCTCGATGAAAAGCCCTGCAACGCCGACAGCAACCGCCGCCCGGGCGAGAACCGGCACGAAACGGCGATCCCCGCCCGACGACGTCCCCTGTCCGCCGGGCTGCTGGACGGCGTGGGTCGCGTCGAAAATGACCGGCGCGCCCGTTTCGGCCATCTGCGGCAGGGCCCGCATATCCACGACCAGCGTGTTGTATCCAAAGCTCGAGCCGCGCTCGGTCACGAGCACATTCGGATTGCCCGAGCCGGTCACCTTGGCAATGACATTCTTCATGTCCCAGGGCGCGAGGAACTGGCCCTTCTTGATCTTCACCACGCGCCCGGTGTTCGCGGCCGCAATCAGAAGGTCAGTCTGGCGGCAGAGAAAGGCCGGAATCTGCAGCACGTCGGCAACCTCGGCGACAGCAGCACACTGCCCGGCCTCGTGCACGTCGGTGACGACGGGGACGCCGTAAGTCTCACGGATTTCAGCAAAAACCGGCAAAGCCGCATCGAGCCCTATGCCCCGCCGGCCGGAAAGCGACGTGCGATTGGCCTTGTCAAACGACGACTTGTAGACGAGACCGAAGCCGAGCTTCTGCGCGATTTCGCTTAAGGCAGCCGCCATCTCGAGGGCATGAGCGCGGCTCTCCATTTGGCAAGGCCCCGCCAAAACCGCGATCGGCTGATCGTTCCCGAACACCACGTCGCGGACGCGCACGTGGGCGGCAGGCTTCAGAATTTCATGTTGAGTCATGGGCGGTTTATAGCCTGCAGGGCGCCACCTCGCGACCCCTTCTGGCGCCTACCCCAAACAAAAACAGCGGCCTGAGGCCGCCGTTCAGAAACCCGAAGGTTTGAATTCTGTTAGATCAGGTCGATTTCAGCCGGCAGATAGCTGGTGACTTCGAGGCCAACTTCCTGCTCGCGAACTGCGGGCTTGGTCCAGACTTTCATGTGCGTCCTCCTAGCATTTTTACAGGTTGTTCCTGTTACATACGTAGTTAGTGAAACAACTCCTCAAATACCAATCTCTTTTTGCTAACGAGCCTCAAACTTTTCGTGATCGAAACCGCGAATTGTTATATCATTTCAGAATGATAATCGATTAGGCCTCCACGCGAGGAAGAACTGTGCCCTCGGAGCTTCAGTTGGCGGCTCCTGCTTTCCCGGAGAGGCGGTTGTCACTTTGACGGGCGCGCCGCGTGCTAAGGCAACTTTGCTAAGCCGCGACTCATAAGGCGGCATAACAATTGCGCGTGGAGACTACGAAAATGCTCGATAATGTTACTTGGCTTGAGCCGGTTCGACCTTTTCTCGAGCCGGTTCTGATCGGCGCCGCAATCGTGTTCGTTCTAGACTTGATCGGCAATCTCATCTCGTTTTCGAACCGCATCCTGAACGCGCTCGCAACCGCGATCGTTTTCGCGGTCGTGTTCGGTGGACTGCTCTACACGGGCGTTCTCAAGCTCGATGTGAGAACCGAGACGACGACAACGAGCGCACCGGCCACGCCGCCGGCAGCCACGACGCCATAAGGTCCGCGTGAGGATCATTGTGATCTTCAAACGGATTCCTAAGACCATCGAATCCCGGCGCATGACGCCGGGATTTTTGTTTCAGTGCTGTTTTCGCGAATTAAGACAAATCGGGCGTCACTTCGCTCGCGTCTTTCGCTTTCTTAACGCTGCCCTCGAAGTGAGCGCCGTCAGCGACGGTAAGCCGCTCCTGAACGATGTTGGCCTCCACGACCGAATGTTCGTGAAGGATGACATTCGAGCCCTTGAGTTCGCCCTTTACACCGCCTTGAATGGCGATTGTCCGTGCAGTGATGATACCTTTGACGTGCGCGCCGTCATCAACTGTTACGGATTCTCCATGCACATCGCCCTCGATGTGACCTTGTATCAGCAGCGAACCTTTGGTTTTCAGGATAAGCTGCTGGCCATAGATTGAAATGTCAGGCCCCAAAATTGATGTTGGCCTGTCGGCTGCGGCGGTCTGATAGCTCGGCGTAGCGGTATTGGCCACGACGCCGATCGGTCCGGAAAAGCGCGGTGGCGCCACTGGCGGCGCGTTGGGTTTTGCAGCTTCCGCACGCGTTTCTGCTCGTGAATCACGACTGAACATAAGAACCCCCTAAAGATTGATCACTGTGAACATAAGAAAGGGCCGGTCCCGCTTGATCAAAAAGGACATGCGATTGCAGCGGCAAGAGGGCACACTGCGAGGAAAACCGAGGGAAAAACTCATCTGATGAAACGTTCGTCGATTTCAGATCGCCTCCTCGGCGTGGCGATCTACGCCTTCGCGGCCGCCGGCATTGCCGGCCTGCCCGCGCTCGCCATCGCCCAAACGGCTCCCACCGATCTCGCTCGTAAGATCGCTCAGTACCGTGAGAAACTCGCGGAATACACGAAAGCGCGGGCGGACTACGAAATCTTGGCGCGCCCCTATTGGGCTGAGATCGCTGAAAAACGCGCGCGTCGGATCGCCAAACTGCGCAAGAAAGAAAAAACAACGCTTGCTGATTATGTCCTCGAGCAACCGCCCATTTATACGGGACCGCCGAAGCCCCAAGATCCGGAGAAACGGCCGGCCGCTGAAGAGTACATGCCGGTTGTCGAAGACTTCCTGAAAAATGCCGGCGAGCACTTCGATTTCGTTCCCGAGCGCCCCGCGAACGATGATCAATACAGGCACGCCTACGCGCAAACGGCGCTCGCTGCGGGACTAACTCCGGCGCAATGCGTCAGGGTCTACGCGTTTGAATCCGGCGGCGACGGCAACTACGCGATTCAAGCGGGATTGGAATACGGCCGCCCCGGAGAGAAGGCCATCTCGACGGCGCTCGGCTATAACCAGCTGCTGACAACGAACAGCGTCGAGCTTCTTGCCGAAGTCGGCGATAAATTCGTGACTGCTTTACGCGCGAAGGCCGACGCGGCAGACGGCGCGCGCCACGCGCAGCTGCAGAAGAAAATCGCGACGCTCGAAAAGATGATCGCATTCAGCCAGACCGTGCCCGATCAATGGAGCGCGCACGCCCGCCTTGCTGAAACGCCGAAGGGCATAGCCCTTCACGCGGTCATTCTCGACATCGACATCAGCCCGCTGTTGCAGGTCGAAAAGTTGCTGACGTCGGTCAACTACGCCAAGCGCCAGGGTTACACCAAGCCGCTGACGGCTGCCGAACTCGAGATGATGAATCTCACGGGCGATGGCACTGGCTTCGACATGGTGACGATGCCGAACGAGATGAGGAAGAAAATCCCGACGTCTAATTTCTTCCAGCGGCGCGGCTACGAGCGCAACCAGGTGGCTATCACGAACAACACGGTCGCCACGCTCATAGCGGCCACCGACGCCAAGATGGAATCGGAAGCCCAACTGCCGGGTGCCCGAGCCCTGGCGGCAGCATTCGAGGTCTTTAGCGAAACGCGCTGACGCTTCGGGGCCTGACGCGGCGCTAGACCAGTCTCGACTGCTCCACGGCCGCCGCGATGAAACTCGCGAACAGCGGATGCGGATCGAAGGGCCGCGATTTGAGCTCCGGATGATACTGCACGCCGATGAACCACGGGTGATCCGGATACTCGACCGTCTCGGGCAGCAGTCCGTCCGGCGATAATCCGGCGATCTTCAGTCCCGCACGTTCAAGGGCTTCGCGGTAGCGCATGTTCACCTCGTAGCGATGCCGGTGACGCTCCGAGATCTCGGTCGAATGATAGATCTTGGCGATATGGCTGCCCTCGGCGAGTGCCGCCTGGTACGCGCCGAGCCGCATCGTGCCGCCAAGCTGGCCATCTTGCCGGCGCTGCTCCAGCTCGTTGCCGCGCATCCACTCCGTCATCATGCCAACGACCGGCTCACCCGTTTCGCCGAATTCCGTCGAGCTGGCGTCCTTGATGCCGGCGAGGTTCCGCGCCGCTTCGAGACACGCCATCTGCATGCCGAAGCAGATCCCGAAATAAGGAACGCGCCGCTCGCGCGCGAACTTCGCGGCCAGGATCTTGCCTTCCGAACCGCGCTCGCCGAAGCCACCCGGCACTAGAATGCCGTTGACGCCTTCGAGATACGGCGCCGGATCTTCGCGCTCGAAGATTTCGCTTTCGATCCACTCGAGCTTGACCTTGACGCGGTTCGCAAGGCCGCCGTGAACCAGCGCTTCGTTGAGCGACTTATAGGCGTCCTTGAGGCCCGTATATTTGCCGACGATCGCGATCGTCACCTGCCCCTCGGGCTGCGCGATGCCACGCGAGATCGTTTCCCAGCGGACGAGATCCGGTTTCGGCGCGCCGGTAATGCCGAAGGCGGCAAGCACTTCCCGATCGAGCCCTTCGCGATGATAGGCGAGTGGCACATCGTAGATCGACGCAACGTCGAGCGCCTGGATCACAGCCTCGGGCCGCACGTTGCAGAAAAGCGCGATCTTCTTGCGCTCGCCGACGGGAATTTCCCGGTCCGACCGGCAAAGCAGAATGTCCGGCTGAATGCCGATGGAGCGTAGCTCCTTCACCGAGTGCTGCGTCGGCTTGGTCTTCAGCTCACCCGCCGACGGAATGTACGGCATCAGCGTGAGATGGATAAAGACCGATGCGCCACGCGGCAGCTCGTTGCCGAGCTGACGGATCGCTTCGAAAAACGGCAAGCCCTCGATGTCGCCAACCGTTCCGCCGATTTCGACGAGCACGAAGTCGACATCCTCGTTGCCCGACAAGACGAAGTTCTTGATCGCGTCGGTCACGTGCGGAATGACCTGCACCGTCCCGCCGAGGTAATCGCCACGCCGTTCCTTTGCGAGGATGTCCTGATAGATGCGCCCCGTCGTGACGTTGTCCGACTGTTTCGCCGGCACGCCCGTAAAGCGCTCGTAGTGGCCAAGGTCGAGGTCAGTCTCCGCACCGTCGTCGGTGACGAACACTTCGCCGTGTTGATAGGGGCTCATGGTCCCGGGATCGACATTCAGATACGGATCGAGCTTCTTGAGCCGTACTGAATAGCCACGCGCCTGTAGAAGCGCGCCAAGGGCGGCGGACGCGAGGCCTTTGCCGAGGGAGGAGACCACGCCGCCGGTGATGAAGATATACCGCTGCATGGGCCTTGGTTCTGGCACAGCCGACCCCGGATTCGGAAGCGGCTTTTTTGCACCTTCACCAAACGAAAAGGTCGCAAGGCTCAGGGTTCAGTCGAACACAACCGTTAAAGAGGCCTGCCGCACTGCTGAGAAACCTCTTGCGTCGCAGCAGCCTGCACGTCCGGAGGCACCCCTTCACCAGCGATCTCCGCCTTCAAGGCTTCGGCTGTTTCACGCGTGTTGCGCGCCGCCGGGGCGATGCCATCGCGGCCATAGGTAACATCGATCGAGACGATGCGAAGATCGGTCGGCTTGATCGCGACCTGATTGCCCTTGTCGGACATTTTCGTCTTTCCGCACTTGAACGTGGTCTGCGCGGGCGTGGCCGTAAACGTCTTCTGATGCTGCGAGGCGCCGTAGTCAGCGGCAGCGGCCAACGCGATCTTTTCAAGCCGGGTCGATGGCGTGCCCGGCGAACCCGCAGCCGTCACATGCGTGCTGCCGTCCGAATTGGCCGAGATGCTGTACCCGGCCGGCGCGAATAAATTCGCGGCCTGATAGTTCGTGACGGACGCCGTCGTCAGATCACCGAGCGTCGCGCCGCAGCCGCCGAGGTGCAGAAGAATGCCGTTGCCTGCAATGAGTGCCGCGGCCCGCCAGGCCTGGCAGTGCAGACGTCCGAGTCGAATCGACCTGATGTTAGCCATGAGTATTCCCCCCACGATCTCCCATTTTCGCAGGGAAACCGCCGGGGGTCCAGCTGACCGGAACCTCTGGCCCCGGCCGCGCACATGAAACTGAGGCGCCGACTATTGATTCTGTGGGACGAGTGGCGCGCGGGGCGCGTCGAGCTTATCCAGGATGCCGCCACGGCCAGGCTCGGGCTTCGAGGCGTTGCCACCGGCTGCCGGAGCCTGCGTTCCGCTAGCGGGAGTGCCGGCCCTATCGAAGACCGACCCGCGCGGCGCCGTATGATTTGCGAGGATCGTCAGCAAAATGCTCGTCGCGAAGAAAGCCGCAGCGAGGCCTGCCGTCGTCCGGGTCAGAAGGTTAGCCGTACCGCGGCCGGTCAGGAAACCACCACCACCGCCGCCGCCGATCCCGAGCGCACCGCCCTCGGACTTCTGCAGCAACACCACGGCGACGAGAGCCGCGGCGATCATCAAATGGATAACGAGGAGTACGGTGGCCATAGTATCTTGATCCGGATTGAGCGGGCGCCAAGCCCCAGCAAGCCAGGCCCAGCAAGGGTGCGCCTATACACTAGCCTGCCGCGATGAACCAGCCCTTGGGCGCATTCCCGCGGCCGCGAATGTTAACCCGTTTTACTTCGGAAGCTATTTTGGCTCTTCAAGACCCGGGAACGGTCGTCGCTGCCGCTAGTGCGGCATAACCACCGTCTCGCCGAACCCGAACGCCGGTGACGACGGGTCGGGGGCGGACGGCGGGCCGGCCGGAGTACTGGCAGGAGAATACGCGTCCGCCGCCGCGGCCCTGGAGCTTGGTTGCATGACAACCGGAGGCGCCGGAGCTGCACGCTCCTGGGAAACCTTCGTTTTTGCCGGCTTGGCAGGCGCATCGTTCTCGGCCTTGGGCTCGGACTGCTTGGCCTTCTTGTGGGTGGCCTTCTTCGGCGCGACCTTTTTCTCAGGAGTAGCCGGTTTCGCAGGCGCACCCGGCTTCGGCGGATCGTGCGCGGCGGGAGCCGTCGGGTCAGCGTCGGAATTGAGCTCGATACGAGCCGCCGCCTCACTTGCGCGCTCGGCCTCAGGCGAAAGCTTGGCGTCGCGGCAGCCGAATTTCACTTGCTCGTCGAGCTGGATGTAATGCTCGATTTCCCGCAGCCTCTCCGCCGGCAAATTGGATTTCGCCCACTGCGGTCCTTTGCCCATGTCGTCGAGAATGCCGGAGGCGCGGAACTTGATCTGCTCGAGCCTGAGCGCGCTACAGGTGTCGGCATCGACCTTCGGTTGTGTCGCCCACGCGGCCGACAGTCCGCAAAAACTTGCAGCGATTGCGACGGCGGCGGCGTAACGAAGAAGTTGCGGCATCACTGCGACTCGTACGCTCGAACTATGGCGAGAAAATCGTTCGCCTTGAGACTCGCGCCGCCAACGAGCGCGCCGTTGACGTTCTCCACAGACATCAGCGTCGCCGCGTTGTCCGGCTTTACCGAGCCGCCATAGAGGATGCGCATTGCCGCTCCTTCCGGGCCAAATGCATCGACGAGATCGCGCCGGATGGCCTCGTGAACGATTCGAACATCCTCGGGCGTCGGCGTCAGCCCCGTGCCGATCGCCCAAACCGGCTCATAGGCGACAACCGTATTGGCCGCGCGCGATTCCTTGGGAAGCGAGCCCTTGAGTTGCCCCGACACCACACCAAGTGTCGCACCGGCGACCCGCTCCTCCTTCGTCTCCCCGATACAGACGATCGCGGTGAGCCCGGCGCGATGTGCAGCCTCCGCCTTCAACCGCACCGCCTCGTTCGATTCACCATGATCTGCCCGCCGCTCGGAATGGCCGACGATGACAGCCGCCGCCCCCGCGTCCTTGAGCATTTCAGCGGAAATATCGCCCGTATGAGCACCGCTCGGCATGGCATGACAATCCTGCCCGGCAAGCAGAACCGGACGCGCCCCGAGAGCGGCCGCAAATCCCGCGATAAGCGTTGCTGGAGGCGCGATCATCACCTCGGCGGAGATAGATGCCAGGGGACCGAGAAGGGCGTCACCGACGGCCAGAACCTCACCGGCGCTTGCCTTGAGACCGTTCATCTTCCAATTTCCCGCAACCAGAGGCCGAATCTCGCGCCGTTCGCTCACCATTCCGTCCCTTCTGTTCGCCGACGCAAACACGCGTTCCGAGCGTCCGCCCTGGTGAACACTCCGTAACCTCATCCCGGTCGCGCTTGCAATCCGAAACGGCCTGCGCTTCATATCACGCTCATCGCTCCGTTTCGCGGAGCGGTTAGCCATCTGAAGCTTGCTGACCTTACGCCCTCCCGCGGCAGCGTCACGCTTCCATCAACGGGACGTCTTTATCTATGCTCGAAGCTCTAAGACGCGGCGCCCAGACACGGGTAGCCAAGCTGCTGTTCGGATTGCTGGTTCTGAGCTTCGGCATCTGGGGCGTCCACGACGTGTTCCGTGGCTGGGGTCGGGGCGCCGTCGCCAAGGTGGGCAACACGTCCATTTCGGACGAAGAATTCCGCCGCGCCTATCAGGACGAACTCGATCGGGTATCCCGTCAGGCGCGCCAGCGCATCACCGCCGAACAGGGCCGAGCATTCGGCCTCGACAAAAGAGTCCTGGCGCAGCTCGTCAGCGGCGCGGCCCTCGAATCCCACGCTCACGAGCTGGGTCTAGCGCTCTCCGACAAGACCCTCGTCGAAGGCGTCCAGTCCGATCCCGATTTCCAGATCGACGGCAAATTCTCGAAGCAGAATTTCGACGCCCTGCTCCGTCAGATCGGCTTGACCGAGCAAGGTTTCCTCAATCTGCGCCGCAAGGATGAACTTCGCGCCGCGATCGTCAGATCGTTCATCACGGGACAGACGGTTCCGAAGCCGCTTTTCGACCTCATGCACGCTTACAACGACGAGAAGCGCGTCATCGAGTGGGTCAAGGTCGATCCCGATGCCGTCACCGTCCCCGATGCGTCCGAGGACAAGCTCAAGGAACTCTACGAGAAAGATAAGTTGAAATACATGACGCCGGAGTACCGCAAGGTGCAGGTGCTGACGCTCGGCGTCGACGAACTGAAGAAGCAGATCACCATCTCCGACGACGACATCGCGAAGTCCTACGAAGCGACGAAGGAAAGTTACAACAAACCGGAAGAGCGGCGCATTCAGCAGATCGCCTTCAAGGACAAAGCGACCGCCGAAGCGGCGCTGAAGGATCTTCGCGACGGCAAGAAGACCTTCGCCGACGTCGCCAAGGAAGCCGGCGCCAAGGATACCGACGTCGATCTTGGCTTGATCACCAAGAAGGCCCTGATCGACCCGAAGATTGCGGACGTCGCGTTCGCGCTCGAAAAGGACAAATATTCCGACGTCGTGGAAGGCCGCTTCGCAACGGTGATCCTGCGCGTCACGCAGATCGAGCCGGGGATCACCCGCACGCTCGCCGACGTCAAGGATCAGGTGCGCGATAAGCTTGCGACGGAAAAAGCCAAGTCCGAGTTGCAGAACAAGCACGACGAGATCGAAGACAACCGCATAGCTGGCAAGTCACTGTCGGAAATTGCGGATACGTCGAAGCTGGCCTTCAAGGAAATTCCGGCAACCGATGCAACGGGCCTTTCGCCCGACGGCAAGCCGGTGTTGGAGACGCCGGACCTCCGCAAGATCGTCACCCGTGCATTCGCGCCCGACAACAGCTCCGACGACACCGCCATCGAGCTGACGGACGGCGGCTACGCCTGGGTGAACGTGCTCTCGACCGAAGCACCGAAACAGAAGCCCTACGATCAGGTGAAGGATCAGGTGAAGGAGAACTACACCTCCTCCGAACGCCACCGCCTGATCAATGAGCTCGCAAAGAGGCTCGCGGACCGCGTCAACGCCGGTGAGCCGATGACCGCTCTCGAAGCAGAAGCGAAGAACAAAGTCGAAAAAACCGATCCTCTGACGCGCAAGACCATCCCGCAGAGCCTTTCCGACGGGATCGTCGTGCAGGCCTTTGCCTTGCCGAAGGGCAAGGCGAGCCACGGGGATTCGCCCGACCACACGACGGAAATCGTCTATCGCGTCGCCGACGTGATCGCCGCGCCCGAAGCGTCTCTGACCGAAACCGATCAGCTGACCCGCGAACTCAATGCCGAACTCGCAAACCAGTCGCTCACCGAATATACCGAAGCACTCAAAAAGCGCCTCGGCACATCCGTAAACGCTGCGGAGATGAGTGCCGCCATCGGCATAAGCGAAGAGTGAGACTGACGTGAGCGCCCCAACGGCAGCGCCGGCATCGGCAAAAACTTCGTCGGACGCAAACTCAGGGCGCGCGGATATTTTCCCCGCGCCCGATCAATTCGCCAAGATCTACGGCGCCGGCACCTCGCAGGTCGTCTGGACGCGCCTCATCGCCGATCTCGAAACACCGGTCTCGGCCTATCTGAAGCTCGGCGAGCAGCGCGCGATGAACTTCCTTCTCGAATCGATCGAGGGCGGCTCCGCCCGCGGGCGCTATTCCGTCATCGGCTTCGCCCCGGACCTGATTTGGAGGGCCAACGGCGACACGGCGGAAATCAATCGATCGCCGGAAGCTGATCCGAACGCGTTTACACGCGATACTGATCCGGCACTGCAGTCGCTCCGCAAATTGCTTGCCGAGAGCGCGATCGCTCTCCCCGAAACGTTGCCGCCGATGGCTGCCGGTATTTTCGGCTACATGGGCTACGACACCGTCCGGCTAATTGAAAAACTGCCGGAGATGACGCCGGACACGCTGGGCGTGCCAGATGCCATCCTGATCCGGCCGACGCTGATGCTCATCTTTGACAACGTCAAGGATGAGATGATCCTCGTGACGCCAGTCCGCCCAAGCGCGAGCGTTACCGTCGCCGACGCCTACGCCACAGCTCTGGCGCGCATCGAGGGGGCCATCAAGGCCCTCGATACCCCGCTTCAGCACACGGCTTCGGCGCCTCAGCCGACGCTTGCGCTGCCTGAACCGCAATCGAACACGTCCCCTGCCGACTACATGGCGATGGTTACGAAGGCGAAGGAATACATCAAAGCCGGCGATATCTTTCAGGTCGTGCTCTCCCAGCGCTTTTCGGCGCCGTTCGCACTTCCGTCATTCGCGCTCTATCGCGCCTTGCGCCGGCTCAATCCTTCACCCTTCCTGTTCCATCTCGATTTCGGCGGCTTCCAGCTCGTCGGATCGTCGCCCGAAATCCTCGTTCGCGCGCGCGACGGCGTTGTCACCATCCGGCCCATCGCCGGAACAGCACCCCGCGGCGCCACCGACGCCGAGGACAAGGCATTGGGAGCAGCCCTCCTCGCCGATCCGAAGGAGCGCTCCGAGCATCTGATGCTGCTCGACCTCGGCCGCAACGACGTCGGCCGCGTCTCCGAACCCGGCACTGTCACCGTCACCGATAAATTCGTCATCGAGCGCTACAGCCACGTCATGCACATCGTGTCGAACGTGATCGGCAAGCTCGATGAGAAAAATCACGACGCGATCGATGCGCTGATGGCGGGCTTCCCGGCAGGCACCGTTTCAGGCGCGCCGAAAGTGCGCGCGATGGAGATCATCGCCGAGTTCGAGAAAGCCAAGCGCGGACCCTACGCGGGCTGTGTCGGCTATTTCTCGGCAAGCGGGGAAATGGACACCTGCATAGTGCTCCGAACTGCCATTCTCAAAGACGGCATGATCCACGTGCAGGCCGGCGCCGGCATCGTGCACGACAGCATTCCCGAGAATGAACAGCAGGAGTGCATCAATAAGGCGAAAGCCGTGGTGCGCGCCGCCGAAGAAGCCGTTCGCTTCGCTTCACGCTCGTCCAACACTCGTTAACAGCAACACCAGCTGGGCGCTTAGCGAACCTTCGCCTCCGCGCGCCACCTCTTGGCCCAGGCTCGCTGCCACGGCGTCCATTTCGGCCGCCACAGCAGGCTGACGACGCTGTGCCAGATCGCATAAATCGGAAACCAGAAAAGCACCCGGAGGGGCAACACGCCGAGTGCGAACGCCAGCCGCCGGATCCGCTTCGATGCGGCCGCGCCGTATTTCTGACTGCGCGCCTTCACCCATGCTCTGACCCGTTCCGGGCCGAGCACGCGCTCCGCGACCCTGAGCGCGATGAAAGCAACGACCGCGATCGGCAGCAGCAGCCAGAGCACAATCCAGAGGAGTTGCGTGAAAATCCACCAGATGATGCTTAGGAGGAGGCCAAGAAGCCAAAAAATCGGCGCCAGTAGATAATCCATTGCGGATGGACCTTGTCATCACGGCAGCGCGAATCTATGGCCTATCGCTTAACGGCATCGACGGCCTGTTATATGGTCCGTTCGTCGCGCAACGCCAGCCCAAGGCCGCAATGCTTTCTCTTGCCCTCCTCCGCCACGCCAAATCAAGCTGGGAAGCGAAGGACATCGACGATTTCGACCGTCCCCTGAACGACCGGGGGCGCACCGCCGCGCCGGTCATGGGAGCGGTTCTGCAGGAACTGAATTTCGCGCCCGACCGCATCCTTTGCTCTCCGGCGAAGCGAACCCAAGAAACGCTGACGCTGATCTCACCATTCGTTAAAGACGCCGAAGTGACGTTCGACGAACAGTTGTATCTAACAAGCCAAGAGACACTTCTCTCACGTCTGAAAGCCGTTCCGGTCGGCGTCAAAAAAGTGCTGATGATCGGCCACAATCCTGGCATGCACGGCCTCGCGCTGATGCTGGCGGGCACCGGCGACGCCAAGTCGATATCGCGACTGGAAGATAAGTTTCCAACCGCCGCGCTCGCGACGTTCTCCTTCCCGCAGGTCGCTTGGCGCGACCTGACGCCGGCATCGGGCCACCTCGAAGCGTTTGTCACCCCCCGCGACCGGGCGTGAAACGCCGAAACCCCGTCCCGCGTTGAAACAAGCCGTTCGAGGGCCATATTTTCCGTGTCGCGGTGCGTCCGGGGTCTGCTAGAAGGGCTTAAGTCCGCATTGAATGCGCGCCGGCAGACCAAGGGCCAATATGCTGATCCTGATCGATAACTACGATAGCTTCACCTACAATCTCGTCCATTACCTGGGCGAGCTGGGGGCCGAAAGCGTCGTCATTCGCAACGACAAGATTTCAGCCGACGAAGTGCTCGCGAAGAAGCCTCAGGCGATCGTGCTGTCGCCCGGCCCGTGCACGCCGAACGAAGCCGGCGTTTGCCTCGACCTCATCAAGAAGGCCGGGCCCACTATTCCGCTGCTCGGCGTCTGCCTCGGCCATCAGGCGATTGGACAAGCCTACGGCGGCAACGTCATTCGCGCTCCCGCTCCGATGCATGGGAAACTGTCGACGATCTCCAACACCGGCAAGGGTATATTCAAAGGCTTGCCGCCGCGCTTCGACATCACGCGCTATCACTCGCTCATCGTTGACCGCGCGACGCTCCCCGAGAGCCTCGAGGTCACGGCTGAAACGGACGACGGTATAATCATGGGGCTGCAGCACAAGACGCATCCCGTCCACGGCGTTCAGTTCCACCCCGAAAGCATCGCGTCCGAGCAGGGCCACGCGCTCCTTGCCAATTTCCTTTCGCTGGCTGGCTTCTCACCGAAAAGCCGTAAGGCGGCCTGACCCGTGACAACCGCAGCAACCGTTGCCAATCCGGCTCGCGAACTGAAGAGCCTCATGAATCGCATTGCCGATGGCGAAACCCTCGGCGATGAGGGCATGCAGCAGGCGCTCGATCTGTTGATGTCCGGCATCGCTCCGCCGGTTGCGATGGGCGCGTTCCTCATGGGGCTGCGCGTCCGCGGCGAAACCACGGAAGAAATCACGGGCGCCGCGAAATTCATGCGCGGACGCATGACGACCGTCGATGCACCGCCGGGCGCCATCGACATCGTCGGTACGGGCGGCGACAGCCGCGGCACTTATAATATCTCGACGGCCGCGACGTTCGTCGCTGCCGGAGCCGGTGCGATCGTTGCGAAGCACGGCAACCGCGCCGTCACATCGCTTTCGGGCGCCTCCGACGTTCTCGCGGCCCTTGGCGTCAAGCTCGACGTTCCGCCCGTCGTCGTTTCGCGCGCGATAGCCGACGCCGGCGTCGGCTTCCTCTGGGCACCGCTTTATCATCCGGGGTTCAAGACGTGGGCGCCGATCCGCGCCGACCTTGGACTGCGGACGATTTTCAATCTGCTCGGACCTCTCTGCAATCCGGCGCGCGTCACGCGGCAAGTCCTCGGCGTCTATGACCGCAAGCTTGTCGAGCCGATCGCGGAAGTTCTCCGAAAGCTCGGCTCGGTCCATGCATGGGTCGTCCACGGCGCCGACGGCATGGACGAACTGACGACAACCGGCGTCACCCACGTCGCGGAGCTGAAGGATGGCGATATCTTCGCTTTCGAGCTGACGCCGGAAGACGCAGGCCTTGCACGCAGCGATATCGAGGCGCTGAAGGGCGGCGATGCGGCGACCAACGCGGCCGCCATTCACGCGCTCCTGCAGGGCGAAATGGGCCCCTATCGCGATATCGTCGTACTGAATGCCGCCGCAGCACTCGTCGTCGCCGGCAAAGCCGATGGCCTGCCGGACGGGATCGAGAAGGCGGAAGCATCGATCGATACCGGACGAGCCGCACGCGCCCTCGACCGGCTTGTCGCCGTCACCAACGAGCGGGTTTGAAGATGGCTGACATCCTCGACAAGATCACGGCCTATAAGCGCGAAGAGGTCGCGCGCGCCAAAACGCTGAAGCCCCTCCGCGTCATCGCCGAATATGCGCGCTCCGCGCCGAAGGTGCGTTCCTTCGCCGGTGCCATCGAAGCGAAACATCAGAAAAAGCAGCCGGCACTGATCGCCGAAATCAAAAAGGCATCGCCCTCGAAGGGCCTCATCCGCGCCGACTTCGATCCCCCGGCGCTCGCCAAGGCTTATGAGGAAGGCGGCGCGGCTTGCCTGTCTATCCTCACCGACCGTCCGTCATTTCAAGGCGCACCCGAATTCTTGACAGCGGCGCGCGAAGCCACATCGCTGCCCGTCCTGCGCAAGGACTTCATGATCGACACCTACCAGGTCGCCGAGGCGCGCGCCTGGGGCGCCGACTGCATCTTGATCATCCTCGCCGAAGTCGACGACGCGACCGCCCACGACCTCGCCTCAGCAGCCAACGACTGGGGCATGGACGCCATCGCCGAGGTCCACGATGCAGCGGAACTTGAGCGGGCGCTGAAACTCGATTGCCGTCTCATCGGCATCAACAATCGCAATCTCAAGACCTTCGACGTGAAGCTCGAGACGACCGAAGAACTTGCGCCGCAAATTCCCGCCGGAAGAATCGTCGTCGGTGAAAGTGGCATCTTCACCCCTTCCGACATCGCCCGGCTCTCCAAGGTCGGCGTCGCGACGTTCCTCGTCGGCGAAAGCCTGATGCGGCAAGCCGATGTAACTGCTGCGACGAAGGCCCTGCTTCAGCCCACCACAACGTCATGACCAAGCTCTCCCACATCAACGAAAAGGGCGAAGCCCGGATGGTCGATGTCTCGGAGAAGACCTCGACAGCCCGCCGCGCCGTCGCCGAAGGCTTCGTCGCCATGCAGCCTGCCACGCTGAAACTCGTCGAAGCGGGCGAAGCCCACAAAGGCGACGTCATCGGCACGGCCCGCATCGCCGGCATCATGGCCGCCAAGCGCACGCATGAGCTGATCCCGCTTTGCCATCCGCTCGCGATCACCAAGGCGACGGTTGACTTCACACTTTCCCAGTCACCACCCGGCATCCACGTAAAGGCGGAAGTGAAAGTCTCGGGTCAGACCGGTGTTGAGATGGAAGCATTGACCGCCGTATCGGTCGCCTGCCTGACGCTATACGACATGCTGAAAGCCGCCGACAAAGCAATGACGATCGAAGGCGTCCGGCTCATCGAAAAGGACGGCGGCAAATCGGGCGCGTATCGTTCTAGCGAGCGCGCCGGAGGCGCTTGACACATGTCGCTGCTGCCCGTCGCCGAAGCGCTGACGCGCATTCTGGATGTCGCGACGACACTCGAGACGGAAGACGTCGATCTTCTTCAGGCGCGCGGCCGAACCCTCGCGTCGCCAGTCGTTTCCAAGCTCAACAATCCGCCGTTCGACGCCTCCGCGATGGATGGCTACGCCGTGCGCGCGGAGGACGTCGCCAGCGTTCCGGTGTCGCTGAACGTCGTAGGAGAGGCTGGCGCCGGCCGGCCGTTCACCGGCGCACTTCGCAAGGGTGAAGCAATTCGCATCTTCACGGGCGGTAGCGTTCCCGACGGCGCCGACGCCATCGTCATCCAAGAAAACGTCGACGCATCGGGACCGACCATCACGGTGCGCGAGACCGCATCCGTTGGCGCCAACATCAGGCCCCAAGGCGAGGACTTCCGGAAGGACGACGTCCTGATCGAAGCTGGCCGCTGTCTGACCGCACGCGACGTGTTGATCGGCGCCTCCTCGGGTCACGGAAAACTTCCGGTCGTCCGGAAGCCGGTCGTCGCCATCCTGTCGACGGGCGATGAACTCGTTTCGCCCGGGAACCCGCTCGGACCTGGACAGATATCGGCATCGAATGCTTACGGCCTCGCGGCGGTCGTGGAAGCGGCCGGTGGCGAAGCCCGCTTTCTTGGAATTGCGCGCGACACATTTGCTTCGCTCGAAGATCGCATCAGCGCCGCCGCCGGAGCTGACATCCTCGTCACGAGCGGCGGAGCTTCCGTCGGCGATCACGATCTGGTCCGCCCGGCGCTCGAAAAGGCTGGCGCGAAACTGGAATTCTACAAGATCGCAATGCGTCCGGGAAAGCCGTTGTTCTTCGGATTGCGTGCCGCGGACGGCAAGACGCAATACTGCCTTGGCCTTCCCGGAAACCCGGTTTCGTCGATGATCTGCGCACGTGTCTTCCTCGTGCCCCTCATCGGCCGCCTGCTCGGACGGGAAACGCCATTCCAAGCAATCGAAGCCGTGCTCGCCGAACCGATTCCAGCGAACGGGCCACGCCAACACTACATGCGCGGACTATTGGATATGAGCTCCGCTCCGCCCCGAGTGACGCCGTTCAAAAGCCAGGACAGCGGATTGATCAAATCCCTGCAGCGCGCCGATTGTCTCGTTGTGGTACCGGCCGACGCGCCCGCTCAGAGCGCGGGAACGCCGGTGAAAGTTCTGAAGCTCGATATTTGACGCGTCCACACCGCGAAAAATCCGCTGCACACGAACGAAAATTCCATAGCACATCGGATTTTCCACGATATTCCCGCGATTTCGTAACTCGTCCCTGGAACATTCGAGCCAACCTCGGCGTTTTTCAGTTTCAGTACTCGGGCCGAGGGCAACGTAGATGCTCATTCACGTGGGTTATGAAATCGGTTTGCAGCTTTCCGCGCCGACCCCGCTTCTTTTGCTTCTCGACGTCCATCCGAGCCGCCGGCGCGATATCATTTATGAGGACGCGCTGAGCGTTCCCGACATTCCGCTCGAGCACGGGCTTGATCTCTACGGAAACCGGACGCAGCGGCTCGTCGCCCCGACAGGGCCACTAAAACTCAGCTATCGCGCCGTCGTCCGCGATTTAGGAGTTCTCGAAGAGCAGCCGTTCAACGCTCGCGAAATTCCCGTCGCCGATCTGCCGAACTATGCGATGCATTACTTGAGCGGCAGCCGCTATTGCGAAACCGACGAGCTGACGCCGCTCGCCTGGCAGCTCTTCGGTAACGTGCCTCCCGGATACGCACGCGTCAAAGCGATCTGCGACTTCGTTCACAACCACATCAAGTTCGATTATCAGGCCGCGCGCTCCACCCGCACCGCCGCCGAGGCCTATAAGGAACGCATCGGCGTTTGCCGCGATTTCGCGCATCTCGCGATATCGTTCTGCCGCTGCCTCAACATTCCGGCCGCATACGTGAATGGCTATTTGGGCGATATCGGCGTGCCGCCCGACCCGGCGCCGATGGACTTCAGCGCCTGGTTCGAAGCCTACATCGATCACCGCTGGGTGACGTTCGATGCGCGCCATAACAAGCCGCGGATCGGTCGCATCGTCATCGCACGCGGACGCGATGCCGCCGATGTGGCAATGATCACATCGTTCGGCCAGCACTATCTGGGAGAATTCAAAGTCATCTGCGAGGAAGTTGCCCCGCAGCGCGCGGAGCAACTGACCTCCCGAGCCGCCTAAGATCTTCCGTCCCGTCCCGGGAAACCCTCCTTCCTTCTCCCTTCGGGAGAAGGTGCCCCGCAGGGGCGGATGAGGGGCTTGCGCAGACCTCCTCGTCGCGCATCAAGTCCTTCACCTGCCCACCTCGCCGAAGGTCAGCCTCCGACTCGACGGGCATCCCCTCCCGTCCTGGGAGAGGAAAAGCTTCCTCCTTCCTTCTCCCTTGGGGAGAAGGTGGCCGAAGGCCGGATGAGGGGATGGGCGTTTAGTCCTTCGCGCGTTCGACGTAGGAACCGTCAGCCGTCATGACGACGACCCGCGTTCCCGCGCCGATGTGCGGGGGTACCATCACGCGAGCCCCGTTCGAAAGCTTCGCTGGCTTATAGGACGACGACGCCGTCTGCCCTTTGACGACGGGGTCCGCTTCGACAATTTCAAATGTTACGCGCTGCGGTAGCTCGACCGAAATAGGATTGCCTTCGTGCAGCGAAACGAGGCACGTCATGCCTTCCTGCAGCCACTGGCCGCTGTCGCCGAGAATGTCCTTCGGAATGGTGATCTGGTCGAAGGTTTCGGGCTGCATGAAGTTGAAGCCCATGTCGTCTTCATAAAGATAATTAAAGTCTTTTTCGTCGAGGTAGGCGCGCTCGACCTGATCCGTCGTGCGGTAGCGCTCGACAAGCTTCACGCCGTCGGCGATGCGGCGCATTTCGAGGTGCGTGACGGGCGTGCCCTTGCCCGGATGGATGTTTTCGGCGTGCATCACGACGGCAAGCCTGCCATCGAGATCGAGCACATTGCCTTTGCGGACCGAGCTTGCGATAACCTTCACCACGTAACGTCTCCGATCATTAATCCATGCGCTACGGCCGCCTCATGGGGCGGCCGGCCGGCGGAAGCCTTCAGGGAATCTGTCGCGTCTCATACCCGCTTAGTTGTTTGCCGCCAAGTGCGGCAACCCTGTGCCCAACCCTCAATTTGCAAGCATGTCGCAGCTTTCCCCCTGGTGGCGACCCGATCGCCATGCCGACCGCAGGCCTTTTCTCATTGGCCGGGGCCGCATCAAGACCGCGATAAGAAGTTGGTTTCTTTCGCAAGGGTTTCTAGAAGTCGAACCGGGCCTGTTGCAGGTTTCCCCCGGTAACGAGACGCATCTTCATGCGTTTCGGACCGACCTGATCCGGACTGATCTTGGAACCCGGGAACTTTATCTGCATACCTCCCCCGAATTTGCGATGAAAAAGCTTCTCGCGGCCGGGGAAACGAAAATATTCGCCTTCGCCCCCGTCTTCCGCAATCGCGAGCAGGGAAACCTCCACGCGCCCGAATTCACCATGCTCGAATGGTATCGGGCGAACGAGCCCTACCAGACGCTTTGGGAGGATTGCGCCGCCATTCTGACGATCGCCGCCGAGGCAACCGGACATGCGCCTTGGACCTATCGCGACAAAACCTGCGATCCACGCGCTCTATTCGACCGCGTCACCCTCGATCAGGCATTTGCAAGGCTGGCGGGTGTCACTCTGAACGGCGCGGACCGAGATCAGCTCATGCGGCGCGCAGAAACCGCCGGCATCCGCTGCGAGCCCGACGATACCTGGACGGATGTGTTCAGCCGCGTCCTCGTCGAAAAGATCGAGCCCGATCTGGGAACGCCCGTTCCCACGATCCTCTATGAATACCCGGTCCAGGAAGCGGCGCTCGCCCGCCCCGTGCCGGACAATCCAAAGGTCGCCGAGCGCTTCGAGCTTTACGCCTGCGGCGTTGAACTGGCGAACGGCTTCGGCGAATTGACCGATGCGGCCGAGCAGCGCCGTCGCTTCGAAACCTGGATGACCGAGAAACAGCGCATCTATGGCGAACGTTATCCGCTCGACGAGGATTTTCTCGCGGCGCTGAGCGAAATGCCGCCGGCTTCCGGATGTGCCCTCGGCTTCGATCGTCTCGCCATGCTTGCAACGGGCGCCGAGCGGGTCGATCAAGTTATCTGGACGCCCTTGAGCACCTGAGAATTGAGCACCGGCGAAAGGAACGAATGACCGATGTCTTCCAAAGAGACGCATAGCGGCGGATGCCAATGCGGAGCGGTCCGCTTTCGTGTCGAGGGCACGCTCGCCGACGCCTCCGTCTGTCACTGCCGGATGTGCCAGAAGGCATTCGGATCGCTTTATGCACCCCTCGTCAGCGTACGGGGCGCCGAACTCATTTGGACGCGCGGACAGCCAAAGAAATTTCAATCGTCGAACGCCGCGCAACGCGGCTTCTGCGCGGATTGCGGCACGCCGCTGACCTATGAAGCGCCCGATGGTGTCGCCCTCGCCATCGGCGCATTCGACGACCCAACCGGCCTCGCGCCGAAAATCCAGTGGGGCGTCGAAGGCAAGCTTCCCTTTACGGACGAAATTCCCACTCTTCCCGGGCGCGACACCCTGGCGGATGCAAACGCGGCACTTTTTCTGAAATCGCTCGTTTCCTATCAGCACCCCGACCACGACACCCATGTTTGGCCGCCGAAATGACGCTCATCGACAAGAAGCTCACGTCCATCGATGATCTGATCGCAGCAAAACTCGTTCCGGACAACGAGCGCGATGCGTTGATGGATGTCTCTGTGCGCTATGCCGTCGCCCTGACACCCGACGTCGCGAACCTGATCAATCCGACCGCAGCCGATGATCCTATTGCCCGCCAGTTCGTCCCGAGCGTCGATGAACTTACGACGCATCCGAGGGAGGAAGCCGATCCGATAGGCGATCGCCTCAAGAGCCCGGTGCCCGGGATCGTGCACCGGTATGCGGACCGCGTTCTGCTGAAGATTGCGAGTGTCTGCCCCGTCTATTGCCGTTTCTGCTTCCGCCGCGAAATGGTCGGTCCCGCGAACGGTGAAACGCTGTCAGCCGACGACCTTGCGGCAGCCCTGGACTACATCGCCGTCAACCCGAACATCTGGGAAGTCATATTGACGGGAGGCGATCCGTTTATCCTCTCGCCGCGTCGCATCCGCGAAGTGACCACGGCTTTATCCGCGATCCCGCACGTCAAAATTCTGCGGTGGCATACGCGTGTGCCCGTCGTTGATCCCGAGCGCGTCAGCGACGAACTCATCGCGGCCTTGAAAGCGACGGCGAAGACAGTTTTCGTCGGCCTACACACGAACCACGTGCGCGAACTCGAAGGCCCGGCAAGCCAAGCGATTGCCCGTCTCGCCGATGCGGGCCTCCCCCTCGTCAGCCAGACCGTGCTGCTGAAGGGCGTCAACGACAATGTCGAGACGCTCGAAGCCCTCATGCGCCGCCTCGTCGAGCTACGGGTGAAGCCCTACTATCTCCATCACGGCGACTTGGCGCCAGGCACCGCGCACTTCCGCACGACCATCGCCGAAGGACGCGCCTTGATGGCCGCTTTGCGCCAGCGGATCTCAGGCTTGGCGCTTCCAACCTACGTTCTCGATCTCCCCGGCGCTTTCGGCAAGGTACCAATCGAACGCCACTCTGGAGCGGACGATGACGGCATCAACACGTTCACCGACCGCGACGGCAGAAATCATCGCTATGAGGATGCCTGCGCCACACCCGATATTCCCTGAAAACTATAGCTTATCTGGGCAAAATGCCCGACTGCGGCCAAGCTCGCCCTTAGAGGTTGATCAGACGCTCTTTCGATTGGACGCTCCCCCAATTCGATGCCAGATTGCCGCATCAGAACAGGCCGGAAAACGGCTGGCATCCACTGGAGGAAGTGAATGAACGACGAACCAGCCCGCGAAAAGTTTTTCGGTGCGTGTCCGCACGATTGCCCCGACACATGCGCAATGATCTACGAGGTCAAGGACGGCCGGCTGGTCGATGTTCGCGGCAACAAAGACCACCCCATCACCCGCGGCGGTCTGTGTGTGAAGCTCAAGGATTTCGCCGATCATCACGTCAACCCGGATCGGTTGATGTATCCACTCCGCCGCGTCGGCCCGAAGGGTTCGGGTCCAAATGGCGGCAACAACTTCGAACGCATCACCTGGGACGAGGCGATCTCCGAGATCGGCACGCGTTGGCGCGAGATCATCGCGAAGTACGGCGCTCAGGCGATCATGCCGCAAAGCTACCTTGGCAATATGGGCCTCGTGCAGGGCATCAACTCCGGCGACCCATTCTTCAACCGCCTCGGCTCGACGGTGAACGAGAAGACCTACTGCACGTCGGGTTCGTCGACCGCGTGGCTTCTGACGCACGGGCCCACCGGCGGCGTCGACCCGGAAAGCTTCGTGCACAGCAAGTACATCGTGATCTGGGCCTGCAATTCGATCTCGACGAACCTGCATCATTGGCCCTTCGTGCTCGAAGCGCAGAAGCGCGGAGCCAAGGTGGTCGTCGTCGACTCCTACAAGTCCCGCACCGCAAAGGCAGGCGACTGGCACATTTGCCCGAAGCCCGGCACCGACGGAGCGCTGGCGCTCGGCATCATCAATTCGATGGTCGAGCAAGGCCTGATCGACCAGGACTACGTCGATAATCACACGCACGGCTTCCCCGAGCTCAAAGCCCGAGCGGCTGATTTCACGCTCGATTACGTCGAGCGCGTCACCGGAGTCAAAGCCGCCGACATCGCCAAGTTCGCGCGCGAATTCGCGACCTCGCAGCCGTCCGCCATCCGCATTGGCGTTGCGATCGAGCGCTCGGCAGGCGGCGCGCAGGCCGCGCGTGCGGTTTACGCCATCCCGGCAGTCTGCGGTTCGTGGAGACACGTCGGCGGCGGCATGCTGCAATTGCCGCTGTGGGACTTCCCGATCGATTGGGTGAAGGCCGCACGGCCTGACTGGATCCAGCCCGGCACGCGCGTCGTCAACAATCTGCGGCTCGGCCAGGCGCTCAACGGCGAGATGAAGCTCGATCCGCCGATCAAGAGCATGTTCGTCTTCTGCACCAATCCCGTCAGCCAGTCGCCCGAGACCAACAAGATCGTCGAAGGGTTGAAGCGCGAAGACCTGTTCACGGTCGTTGCCGAACACTTCATCACCGACACGGCGAAATATGCCGATATCATCCTGCCGTCCGCCATGGCGGGCGAGGCCGAGGACATGATGTGGTCGTGGGGCCACTTCTATTTGACGTACAATGAGAAGGCGGTCGACCCGCCCGGCGAATGCAAGCCGACGAGCGAGATGTGGCGCCTGCTCGCCAAGGAGATGGGCTTCGACGACCCCGTCTTCAAAATGACCGACAGCGAGCTCTGCGCCGAATACATCAACTGGACCGACCCCAAGATGGGCGGCGTCGACATGGAGTACTTCAAGAAGCACGGGTACTACAAAATCGATGTCGGCTCCGCGGACACGCGCACGCCGCACAGCGAGGGCAAGTTCCCGACGCCGTCAGGCAAGGTCGAGTTCCTGCTGCACGATGCAAAGAACTTCGTCGCCGGTCCCTTCCGGGCCATGTACGAGGGTGAGCAATCGGGCGAGCCTGTCGATCCGCTGCCCGGCTATGTGCCGGTTCGCGAATCTCCGGAGACCAACCCGGAACTGGCAAAGCGCTATCCGCTCAACATCATCTCACCGAAGAGCCACGCCTTCCTGAACTCGTGCTACGCCAACGAGCCACACAAGATTAAAATCCAAGGCGAGCAGTTCGTCATGATTTCGCCGGTCGATGCCGCGAAGCGGAACATCCGCGAAGGCGATCCGGTCCGCGTGCAGAACGAGCGTGGCGACTTCGAAGGCGTCGCGCGTGTGACGGATGACGTCACGCCCGGCATCGTCGTCGCGACACTCGGCTATTGGCGGTCGCTCAACCGCTCTGACGGGTCGGTGAACTCCATCTCGTCCGACGCCTGGAGCGGCCTCGGCCGCGCCCCGACGTTCTCGGACAATCTCGTCGAAGTTCTGCGCGTGAACTAAAACGGCGCAATTCTCGTCAAACAGGAAAATAGGTCTGCACGGCACCCAGTTGTGCAGACCGCTGTTCCCTAGGTGACATCTCCCGGAACCCTATTAGGCTAAAAAGACCCCGGGGAAGTAGGTTGGCAACCAGCAGCGAACTTCCGGAACGACCGGGCGCTCTGATTGCCGGCTAGGCAGCGATGGAAGCCCATGTCACCCGTTCACGCGGCGCTGGCCGCGATCACATATCTTCTCGTCAAGCACGCGGTCGCCGATTTTATCCTGCAGACGGACCTGATCTTCCGCCAGAAAGGATCCTACGGCGCGCCGGGCGGGCTCTGGCATGCGCTCATCCACATCCTGTTGACAGCGCCTGTCTTTTTGCTTTTTCCGGGCGGTGGCCTGGGCCTCGCGGCCGCCCTGCTCGCCGGGGAATTCGTCCTTCACTATCATATCGACTGGACGAAAGAGCAAATCGTCCGCCGCGAAGGTTGGACGCCTAAGGACAAATACTTCTGGTGGGCGCTTGGACTCGATCAGCTGCTGCATGGCCTCACCTATGTCGCCATCCTCTGGATCTGGCTGCCTCCCGGCTGACCCGGCGCGCTGTTTTTCGCATCTTGCGCACTATGTCCCGCCCCTGCCATATGCGGCAGAGCGAGCGGATCGGCGTGCCGACCTGGACATCGCATTAATAATATTTGGTCGCACGTAACATTCCTCCGCCAGCCGTCGAAGACAACTGAGAAGGCGTAATTTTGGACCGGAAGGCTCGCGACGCTGAGTGGACCGACTTGATGCGCTCCGCAATTGCGGGCGATCAAGCAGCCTATCGCCGGCTGCTGTCCGAGCTTTCGCCGGTCTTGAGAGGCGTGGTCCGCCGAGGCTTCGCGGGCGTCGGCGTCCCGCGCGAAGATGTGGAGGACGTGGTGCAAGACGCGCTGCTCGCGATCCATCTGAAGCGGCACACTTGGGACCAGACGATGTCGCTCGGCCCGTGGGTGATTGCGATTGTCCGCAACAAGATGATCGACGACCTGCGGCGTCGAGGCCGTCGGCCCGAAGTTCCGGTGGATCTGAGTGAATTCGAATTCGAAGGCGAAGATCAGCAGGCTTCGATCGATGCCCACGATGTCGAGCGTGTCCTCGGCCGCCTTTCCGGCAAGAACCGCGACATCGTCCAATCGATCAGCATCGACGGGCAATCGGCCCGCGACGTCGCCCAGCGCCTTGGAATGAGCGAAGTCGCCGTTCGCGTCGCGTTGCACCGAAGTCTGAAGGCGCTTGCCGATACCTATCAAGAGAAGAAATTATGAAGACGGACGACCTAATCAATGCCCTTGCTGCCGATGCCAAAAGCGTCGAGCCGCCGATTGCCCGGACGGTTGCGATCGCGGTCGGAATAGGCGCCTTGATCTCCGCCCTGTTCTTTCTCTGGGTGCTTGGCGTTCGTGACAACTTTGCGGAATCGATGGTGTCTTCGCTTCGCTTCGTCTTCAAATTCGTGCTGACTCTGAGCCTTGCAATTCCCGCTTACGTCCTCGTTCGCGGACTGTCGCGACCGGATTTTGAGCCCGGCAAGAAACTCTGGTGGCTGGCGCTGGCGCCCGCGCTGCTTCTAATCGCCATTCTCCTCGAGCTGGTCTCTGTGCCCGCTGATCAGTGGCACGCGCGGATGATCGGCCAGAACTCCATGGCGTGCCTCATCGTCATCCCGCTTCTATCGTTGGCACCGTTGGCGGCCGTGCTCTATGCGCTCCATCAGGGCGGCCCGGCGAACCCGGCGATCGCAGGAGCCGTCGGAGGCCTGCTATCCGCAGGCATCGCGGCGACGCTCTACGCCAGCCACTGCCCCGATGACAGCCCGCTGTTTCTCGCAGCCTGGTACACGATCGGCACCGTCCTGATGACCGCCATAGGCGCACTCGTCGGATCGCGCTTCTTGCGCTGGTGAGGTGAACTAAAGCAGATCGCGAATGCGGTAATAGAGCATGCCCAGCGCCAGCATGTAGTTGCCCGCGACCTCGCTTAGCGGCAGCCGCACGTGCTTGATCCGATCGAACAGATCGAACTGCTCCGTCGTCCCGCAGATCGCATCCGAAACGATTTCCGCCGCGATGTGCGTGGCGTTGACGCCGTGCCCCGAATACCCCTGCAGATAATAGAGGTTCGGCTCGAGCCGCCCGATAGCCGGCACGCGATTGACCACGATGGCGATCGTCCCGCCCCACGAAAACTCGATCCGCGCATCCTTCAACTGCGGATAGATCTCGACCATACGCGGGCGCATCACGGCAGCGATATCCGGCGGATCGCGGTTGGTATAGTTGCAGCGGCCGCCGAAGAGCATCCGCCGATCCGCCGACATCCGGAAATAATCGAGCACGACGTTGCTGTCGGCGACGGCGAGGTTTTGCGGATCGACCGTCGCCATCTCGCTGCCGTTTAGCGGCTCGGTGGCGATGATATAGCTGCCGGCAGGCAGCATCAGTCCCTTGAGCCCCCGCTGCCCGAAACGATTGAAGATTTCCCCGCCGATGACGACGGACCCCGCTTCGACCCGGCCCCGCTCGGTCTGAACCCAGGGCTTCGCGCCGCCACCGAGGCTGATGACCTCGGAATTTTCGAAGATCCGCGCACCAAGCGCCGCCGCAGCATTGGCTTCACCCCGGCAGAGATTGAGCGGATGTAAATGCCCGCTGCGCCGGTCGATGTAGCCGCCGTAGTAGGAATTGGTGCCGAGCACGCTTGGCATTCCGGCGGCTTCGACGATCTCGAGCCCACCGCCGTCGCCATCCTTGATGCGCTCCTCGACGTAGGCGCGCATATGATCCATGTGACGCGGACGCGCCGCAACTTCCATCCAGCCGTATTTGAGATCGCAGGCGATACCGTATTTCTGGATCCGGCCTTCGATGATCTCGTGACCGCGATAGCGAATGTCGCGAACGAGCTTTGCACCCGCCGCGCCAAGCTGCTGCTTGATCGTCGCTTCCCCGCTGATGCCGCCGATCATCTGGCCGCCGTTGCGACCCGACGCGCCCCAACCGATACGCTTGGCTTCGAGCAGCACGACCGAGCGGCCGCGCTCGGCCATTGTCAGCGCCGTCGCGACTCCCGAGAAGCCGCCGCCGATAACGCACACGTCCGCCTTGACCGTACCTTCGAGCGCCGGAAAGCGCGTCTGGTCGTTTGCGGTCGCTGCGTAATACGAGCGTATGTAATCTTGAGCTGTCACGATAAGCCGCTGCTTAGCGCGCCGAGCGGCGAAACACAAATCCCACGTGACATCCTCAGCCCGCAGCTCCGAACGCTTTCCGCCGCTCGCGCTCCGCACGTTCCGTCTGTCGCTTCGTAACGTAAGATGCCAGGAGCAACCCGATTGTGACAACGCCGATCAGAATTGTCGAAATGGCGTTGATTTCCGGTGTCACGCCGAGGCGAACCTGACTGTAGATCTTCATAGGCAGCGTCGTCGCGCCAGGCCCCGTTGCGAAGCTCGAAATCACGAGATCATCGAGTGATAGCGTGAATGACAGCAGCCATGCCGAGATCACGGAGGGCGCGATGATCGGCAAAGTCACCTGGAAGAAGGTGTTGATCGGCGTTGCACCTAAATCCATCGCCGCCTCTTCGACGGATTTGTCAAAGTCCTGCAATCGCGCCTGCACGACGACGGCCGCGTAGCACATCGTGAAAGTGATATGGGCCAGCGTAATTGTCCAAAAGCCACGGTCGAGCCCCATGGCGACGAATAACAGAAGCAGCGACAGACCGATTATGACTTCCGGCATGACGAGAGGCGCGAAGATCATGCCCGAGAAAAGCGTGCGGCCGGGGAACCGCCCCATCCGCACCAGCGTGATCGCAGCGAGCGTGCCAAGGGCCGTCGCAACAGTCGCAGACACAAGCCCGACGCGGATCGTCACCCAGGCGGCATCCTTCAAAGCCTGGTTTTCGAGAAGCGCGCTGTACCACTTCGTCGACCAGCCCGCCCATACCGTAACGAGCTTCGACTCGTTGAAGCTGAATATCACTAGGAGCAGGATCGGAATGTAAAGGAACGCGAAGCCGAACGTGATTGACGTCAGATTGAACCAGGAGAAGTTTTTATTCATCGACCACTCTCCCGCTCAATCTGCTGCTGGCGTTGGAAGAGTACAATCGGGATCGTCAACACCAGCAACAGGATGACCGCCACCGCCGAGGCAAGAGGCCAGTCGCGGTTGTTGAAGAACTCGTTCCACAGCGTCTTGCCGATCATCAAGGTATCGGAGCCACCCAAGAGATCCGGGATCACGAACTCGCCGACGGCCGGAATGAAAACGAGGAGGCAGCCCGCGAAGACACCGGGCAGCGACAGCGGAAACGTGACCTGCCAGAAGGCACGCCACGGCCGCGAGCCCAAATCCTGCGCCGCTTCGAGCAGCGACGGATTGATCTTCTCGAGGCTCGCGTAAAGCGGAAGGATCATGAACGGCAGATACGAATAGACGATGCCGATGTAGACCGCCGTCGTCGTGTTCATGATCTGGAGAGGCTCGCTGATGATGCCGAGCTTTATGAGAAAAATCGAGAGGAACCCCTCCGGCTTCAGGATCGCGATCCAGGCGTAGATGCGGATCAGAAACGAAGTCCAGAACGGAAGGATGACGAGCATCATCAGCGTCGGCTGCCAGGATTTTGGCGCTCGCGCCATGCCGTATGCCATCGGGTAAGCGACAAGCAGCGTCAGAACTGTCGAGATCGCCGCAATCTTCAAGCTCGAGAGGTAAGCGTTGACGTAGAGCGGATCGCCGAAAATGAATCTGTAATTCTCGAAGTCGAGCGCCGAGAGGAACGGCCCGATGCCCGTCGACCAGCTGAACGTCGGCGTGTAGGGCGGAATAGCCGTCGCCACATCGGAAAGTGACAGCTTGAAGACGATAAAGAACGGAATGAGGAAGAAGATCAGCAGCCACAAATAAGGGGCCGCAATCACATACCAGCGTCCGAGGCTATTGCTCTTTGCACTCATCGTTTGCCTCAGCCCGTCAGAACAACGCCGGCGTCGATCGGCCAGTCGAGCCAGACGCTGTCTTCCCAGCTGATCGGCCGCTCGACGGTATGCGCAGCATTGGCGCGCAGTGCCGTTATGCGTTCGCCCGGCGCCGTGCGGACATGGTAATGCGAGATCGAGCCGAGATAGCCGATGTCCTCGACCTTGCCCGGAATGGCGTTGACCGCGCTCACCGGCTGTTCATGCGCGATGCGGATCTTCTCCGGCCTGAGTGCCAGCCATACCTGTTGACCGACAGTCACCGGCTCCGAGCTCCGGGTTTTGAATTGGTAGCCGTCCTTCGCGTTGATCTCGATGCAACCGTCGCCGATCGCCGCGACCGTTCCTTCGAAGATATTTACGTCGCCGATGAAGCCTGCGATGTAGCGCGTCTTCGGATTCTCATAGATATCGCCGGGCGTCGCCACCTGGACGAGAACACCCTTCTCCATCACCGCAATGCGGCTCGCGACCGTCATCGCCTCTTCCTGATCGTGGGTCACGATGATGAAGGTCGTGCCCGTCGTTTCCTGAATGCGCATCAGCTCGAACTGCGCCTGTTGCCGCAGCTTCTTGTCGAGAGCGCCGAGCGGCTCGTCGAGTAAAACGATACGCGGCTTCTTGGCAATCGCGCGTGCCAGCGCCACACGTTGCTGCTGTCCGCCCGATAGCTGGTTCGGTTTACGCTTTGCGAACTGGCGAAGCTCCAGCATGCCCATGGCTTCGTCGACGCGTTCGGCAATCTTGTTTTTGGGCATCCCCTCCTGGCGAAGCCCGAAGCCGATGTTGCCCTCGACCGTCATATGCGGAAAAAGCGCGTACGATTGAAACATCATGTTCACGGGGCGCTGATACGGAGGAAGGCCCGTAATGTCTTGCCCGGCGACGATCGTCTTGCCTTGCGTCGGCCGCTCGAAACCCGCGAGCATACGAAGCAGCGTGCTCTTTCCGCACCCCGACGGCCCGAGCAACGCGAAGAACTCTCTTTCATAGATGTCGAGCGTCACATCGTTGACGGCGACGAAATCGTCGAACCGCTTGGTTATGCCCTCGAAGCGAACGATCGGCGGCTGGCTTGGATTTTTCCACGGAGCGAAACCCGACTGCGGCGCCGCTGTGCGTGGACCCGCACGCTGCGAGGAGGCATGGTTTGCCTGTGGATTGCCTGCAGTCACAACAGCCATGATCGTGTCCCTGAAGTTTTGCAAATGGCTCTCCGTCTAGGAGAGCAAGCGTGAAAGAAAAAACCGCGCCAGATTTGTTCTGGCGCGGTTTTGTAGGTTATTGCCCTGTCGTGATCCTCGTCCACATTCGTGTGACGATCCGCTGGGTTTTGTTGTCCCACGCGGTTTTTACGTAGAGCTTCTTGAACGTATCAGGATCGGGATAGACCGCCGAGTTTTTGAGAACGCTCTCATCGATGTTCTTCTGCGAGGCGAGGTTGCCGTTGGCGTACTGAATAAAGTTCGACGCCTTCGCCATCACTTCCGGCCGGTTCAAATAATTCAGGAAGATATGCGCCTCTTCGACATCCTTGGCATCCGCTGGAATGGCCATCATGTCGAACCACATCTGTGTGCCTTCCTTCGGGATATGGTACTTGACCACCTGGCCGTTCTTGGCATCGGTTGCGCGCGTACCGGCCTGAAGAATGTCGCCAGACCAGCCCAGCGCCATGCAGATGTCGCCGTTGGCAAGCGCATTGATGTACTCCGAGGAGTGGAACTTCTTGATATAGGGCCGGATCTTCATCATCAGATCCTCAGCCTTCTTGAAGTCCTCTTCCTTGGTGGTGTTGGGATCGATACCCAGATAGTTGAGCGCTACCGGAAGAATGTCTTCCGGTGAATCGAGCACATAAATTCCGCAATCCTTGAACTTGGCGGCGATCTCAGGCTTGAAGATCATGTCCAGAGAATCGACCGGCGCATCCGCCATGCGTTCCTTGATCTTGGCTTCATTGTAGCCGACGCCGGTCGTGCCCCACATCCAGTTCATCGCATACTGATTGTCCGGATCATACTGGGCGACCCGGCTGTAGACTTCAGGCCAGACGTTCGCGAAGTTGGGGATCTTGGATTTGTCGAGCTTCTGGAAAACACCCGCCTTGATTTGACGCGAAAGGAACGATCCGGTCGGAACGACGACATCGTATCCGCTGCCCCCCGCCAAAAGCTTCGTCTCTAGAACCTCATTGCTGTCGAAAACGTCGTAAACGACCTTGATACCAGTCTCTTTCGTGAAATCCGTCAGGATCTCCGGATCAATGTAGTCCGACCAATTGTAGACCTTAACGACCCTATCTGCGGCCAGTGCCATTGGACCCACCAGCACTGCTGCAGCGGCAATAATAGAGCACGCGGCGCGACGCACCACTTTTCCAACCGTCAACATCAGAATTCCTCCAGACCCAGTCCCTCACCGGGTGTCAGCGACGGCCCGGTTAAGATTGGCAAAGCGCCGGTCTCTCACAATCGGCGTTTTGCTAAGCACTGACCATACTGCTCAATTAAATTCCGAAGCACAACGGATCATCGAAGAAATGTTTTGGGTGACCGGGTCAAGAAAAAGCCCTTAACCGTCATATTAAACTGCTTGAGCTGCACGTTCTGGGGTCATGACGCTGCCCCGTTAGGCAAGGCCACGATTTAAGCGAAACGGGGATGAGATAGCGCTATGCTGCACTGCGCCTATTGAGGTCGCTTCGCTTGCCGGGTTAAGTCTGTTGGCTTTCCGAACCCGAATATCCAAAATGTCTGACGGTCGCCGGAAGCAAAGTGCAGAGCCTCGGCCGATCGTGGACCGGCAGACGCCTCGAAAAACCGTGAAGCATGGCTTCGATCGCTCAGACCACGACGCGCCGCGAAAACAGAAACGAATAAAGCAAATCACTCAGGTGTCCTTATGACTGCCCCACCCGCACGGATCCTAAACGAAGACGGTGACTTCGGCGTTGGATCGACGCCGGAAGCGCTACGCGATTGGCTTCGCCAGCACCGCATCGAGGAAATCGATTGTGCCGTGCCGGACATCGCAGGCGTTGCGCGCGGCAAGACAATGCCCGCCGAAAAATTCGTGAAGTTGGACCCGGTCCATCTTCCGATCTCGATCTTCCATCAGACGATAACGGGCGACTACGTCGGCTTCGAAGAGGACGGACAGGAACTCTACGCCGAAAGCGACCTGATGATGGTGCCGGATCTTTCGACCATCCGTCCGGCTCCCTGGGCATCGAGCCCGACCGCGCAGGTTATTCATGACGCTCAATGGCAGAGCGGAGATCCGGTCGAGATCGCTCCACGCAACGTTCTGAAGCGCATCGTCGATCTCTACGCCAAGGAAGGCTGGGTGCCGGTCGTCGCGCCCGAACTCGAATTCTATCTGACGAAGACCAATCCCGATCCAGATTATCCGCTGGAACCGCCGATGGGCCGGTCGGGTCGTCCGGGTGCCGGTCGCCAAGCCTATAGCCTCGGCGCCGTCGACGAATACGATAAGATCGTCGACGACATCTACGAGTTTGCCGAGCGGCAATATCTGAAGATCGATACGATCATTCAGGAAGGCGGCGCAGCGCAGCTCGAAATCAATCTGCTGCACGGCGATCCGGTCGATCTCGCGGATCAGGTCTTCCTCTTCAAGAGGACCATTCGCGAAGCCGCGTTCGCGCAGAATTGTTACGCGACGTTCATGGCCAAGCCCCTCGCCAACCAGCCGGGCAGCGCCATGCACGTTCATCAAAGCGTCGTTGACGCGAAGAGCGGCAAGAACATTTTTACGCAGCCGAATGGCGAACCGAGCAAGCTGTTCTTCAACTTCCTCGCCGGTCAGCAGGCATACCTTCCGGCCGCGATGTGCCTCATCGCACCCTACGTCAATTCCTATCGCCGCCTCGTACCGAATGGCGCCGCACCGATCAACGTGGAATGGGGATACGACAACCGCTCGGCCGGGTTACGAGTACCGATCTCCCCGACGGTGGCGCGGCGCGTGGAAAATCGTCTCGCTGGCGCCGACTCAAATCCTTACCTCGCGCTCGCAGCGAGCCTCGCTTGTGGCTATCTCGGAATGAAGAACGAACTCGAGCCGCGGCAGGCGGTCGTCGGCAACGCCTACCGCAACGACCATCAGTTGCCGCGCGGCCTGCTCGAAGCTCTGACGGATTTCGAGGAGAACACGGCACTGCACGACATTCTGGGCAAACGTTTTTGCCACGTGTACCTCGCATTGAAGCGCAGCGAATTCGAAGAATTCATGCGCGTCATCAGTCCGTGGGAGCGCGAGCATCTCCTGCTGAGTGTCTAATGAAAGCGGCCTTCCTGCCGATGTGGGAAGGCCGGCCCTCTCTTGAGGGCATATTTTTTTGCGACAGGATGCTAACCTGGCGCGACAACCGGCACCGTTCGCCGAAGAAGATCTAACTCGTGTCTCTTTTTATTGGTGCCGGTCAGAAATTTTTAATACTGCCCTGAAACAAGTTTCAAATTTTGCCCAATCTTGGATTGATTTCAAATACTGCAGAGCAAAATAATTGAAGCGGGACGGCTATCTCGCGAGCCTTGAACACATGACTGGGCATGAGTTCGAGCAGGACGCGGATTCGAATCCATGACATTAAAGACCTTGGCTGATAGGAAGAGCGAAACCATCCTCTTCGTCGACGACGAACCGCTTTCGCTGAAGTACTTCAAAAGCTCGATTGGCAAATACGCCAATGTCGTAACGGCCAGCAGTCCCGAAGCGGCCCTTCAAATTCTGGCGACGCCCGGCAACGACATTTCGGTTGTCGTCAGTGACGAGCGAATGCCTCGCGACAGCGGCGTGTCGTTTTTGAGCGAAGTCCGCAAGTCATGGCCCTCAACCGTCCGTGTACTGACGAGCGCCTACGCAAATATCGATAATCTCCAGCAGGCGATCAACGGGGCAGCGATCTATCGCTTTGTGCCGAAACCGTGGAACCTCGACGAATTATGCGCGGCCATGGATGACGCATTGCATGTCGAGCGAAAGGCAGCCGCCTTGACCGAGCCTATGCTCGGTCCAAGTACAGGCGGAGACGCGGAAAGCGCGAATCTCGCACTCCTCTCCATTCTTGCCAGCGGGCTCGAAGCACCATTGAAATCGCTGGATACCGAGGCCGAACGGCTCGCTGAATTCAGCCTGCCGGGCTCTTTGGAACCTTCCTCCACCCCGAGATCGTATCTTGCATCCTGGGCCTCCAAGCTCCGGCTCGGCAAGATGGCCGCGTCCGCCGCTCAGATCCGCCGGGATGTCGAGCACTGCAAGTCCCTCGCGAATTCTATTGGCAACCTCGCCCGGAGCCTCGCCGATCCAGTGACTGCGCAAACATCGTCGATGGCCGACACCATTTCCGAAGTTGCCGAGCAGGCCGTCATCGGTCACTCCGGCAGAGTCTTCGGCGGCCCCGGCATCGGTCAGGACTTCGCCTACCGCATGCCACGCGAAATCATGAAGTTCGTCCTGACGAATTTGCTCCGCGGCGCAACAAAGGGTCTGAGTCACAATCTCGATACATTCCCGAGAGTGGAATTGGTTTCCGGAGTCGAACATAATGAAGTTCGAATCACGTCGGTTTCGGATCGCGAGCCGCTGACATTGGAGAATAATCAGTCATGGCGGACGGTTCGTTGCGCCTTATGGGCCTTCGGAGGCGAACTTCTGTCATCAACTGATAAAACATTGGGCACATCCACGCTGACAATGTGCCTCCCGAAGGCATAATTCTTAAGGTGTATCTCCAAGGCATTGGTTATTCTGATTCATCTAAACGCTTTCTAAATACCGCAGTACCAAACTGAACCAGTATGATAACGTTCGTTATACACGTTGGCGTCGGTTCAGTTATGGAGCAGTCCCCTTGCGCATCGAACGGGATATTGATCGCACGGTCTCTTTCAGGAGCAGCCAAGGCACCGTCTTTCGCGGAACCCTGAGCAAGCTTTCAAGACGCAATATCGTCTTCGAGATCTACAATCCATTTTCACCCGTTCAGACGAGCGAGGTCCTGAGCGACCTCAAAGTGCGTCGCGGCAAGAACCTCGTTTATCAAGGCGATGCAGTCGTAACCGGCGTCGTCACCACGAGCATTCTCGTGGTTGTCTCTGCGACGCTCGTCAATCAGTGGTCCGCCGTAGACGCGATCATCTCCGATCCTGCCGGTCTCGGATCCGAAGTTGCCCGTTTCGTCGATGAATGGGACCGGGCCAACAAACTGCAGCCGAACTATCAGCTCAAGGTCGCCGATCTCCGGTCCTTTCTAAGCGACTTGAGCTTCTGGCTCGATCAGGTCGACTTGGCGATCGAAGGCGAACCGGGCGCCAACCACGCCGTTCTCGACACCGCGAGATATGAAGAGATCAAGGCGCCGGTGATGCCGCGCTTGACCGAGCTTTTCCTCGAGCTCGAGGAAGCGTGCCGCCAGCTCGAAGTCGACGAAGTAGAAAATCACAAGCAGCTGGCCCAGCGCGATCTTCTGCCGCTGATGATGGCCTCGCCCTTCTTCAACCGCGTCTATTCCAAGCCCCTCGGGTACGCGGGCGATTATGAAATGGTCAACATGATGTTCCGCAAGGAGCGTCGCGGAAAGACGACCTATGGCCAGATCATTAATGACTGGTTGCTGAACGGCGGCCCGCCCGAGGCGCATCGCAACCGTATCTACATGCTCGGCAAAATGCTCGATCAGGCAGCCACGGAAGCGGCAGCGGCAAACAAAGAGCTACGGATCTTGAATGTCGGCTGCGGCCCGGTGCAGGAACTGCAGCTATTCCTTTCAAAGAACCAGGAAGCACACCGCTTCTCCTTTGATTTACTTGACTTTAACGCCGAAACGCTCGCCTACGCCAAGCGCCAGATCGAGGCCGCGACGGCCGACAGCGAAAATGCGCCGAAGGTGACGTATATCCTGAAGACCGTGCAGGACCTTCTGCGTCAAGCCATTGAGCTTCCGGAGAATTCCAAGACCTACGACATCATCTATTGTGCCGGCCTCTTCGATTACCTTTCCGATCGCGTCTGCACCAAACTGGTACGCCTGTTTTATCAGTGGTGTGAACCCGGCGGCCGCGTGATCGTTACAAATGTGCATTCGTCAAACCCTGTGAAAGGTTTGATGGAGCATATTATGGAATGGCACCTCGTGATGCGTGACGAGTCGGATATGGTCCGGCTCGCGCCCGACCTTGGGCCGCTAAAGATTTATACAGATGAGACGGGTATCAACGTCTTTCTGGAGATAGATAAACCCCCCGTTTGACGGCATGGATGAGAAGAACGACTTACGGCGCGCCTTCGAGGCTGAAGAACAAGAGCTTCGGCTAAGGCAGTCGAAGGTCGCTTGTATCCTCGGAATTGTTTTAATCCCCGCAGGGATCGTCCTCGACCGCATCAGCTATTTTGATCAGGTCAAAACGCTGACCGCCATCCGGCTCGTTGCTGCGGGCTTGATTGCCGGCATCTATGCGTTGCACTTCTGGGACAGGACGGCAGTACACGTCCGCTATCTGACGATGGCGGGCTTGCTGATCGCTGTCGCCTCGATTGCGGTGATGATCGGCATCACGAACGGTGCCGACTCGACCTATTACAACGGCCTCTTCCTCATCCTGTTCGCTGTCGGCGTGTTGGCGCCGATGCAGCCTATGGAAGCCGCCCTTCTCTGTATCTCGACCCTCGGGATTTACATCATCGCGTGCTTGCAGGTGCCGACTGCTGGCGACATGACCAAGACGTTGATGAACAACCTCTACTTTCTGGTCCTCACGTGCATCATTTCGGTGACGGCGGTCCATTTCAACTATCGGCGCCGCTTCAACGAATTCCGGCTGAAGTATAAGCTCGCCGCGCAGCACCAGGAGCTGTCGGCGCTCGACCGGCTGAAGTCTCAGTTCTTTGCCAACGTCAGCCACGAGCTGAGAACGCCGCTGACGCTCATTCTGGCTCCCGTCGAGCGGCTGAAAACCGACGTCGCGTCCCTGAGCCCATCGGCACAGCAACTGCTGGACGTCATCGAGAACAACGCGCTTCGCCTGCTGCGTCTCGTGAACGACATTCTAAGCCTGATCCGCCTCGAGGAAGGCCGCGCCACGCTTTCGAAGAAGCCGGTCGATATGGCGCACTTCATGAAGCACACGGCCGCCTCGATGAAGCATCTCGCGACCCTGAAGGGGGTCAATCTCGAGCTGGCGGAGCCGACGGGCGATCTGCTGATCAACGCCGATCCTGACGCGCTCGAGAAGATTGTCAGCAATGTTATCGCCAACGCCATCAAGTTTACGCCGCCGGAAGGTCGGATCGATATTTCCGCCGAGCGCGAAGATGAAATGGTGACGATCAAAATTTCCGATACGGGCATCGGCATCCCGGCCGAACAGCTTCCGCACATTTTTGATCGCTTCTATCAGGTCGATGGCTCCGCGACGCGCCGCCATCAAGGCCTGGGTCTTGGCCTCGCCCTCGTCCGTGAGCTGATCACGCGGCATGGCGGCAGTGTCACGGCGACAAGCAATTCAGGGCACGGAACGACATTCGTTTTACGTTTTCCTCACGCACTCCGGGTTACGCAATCCGATATGAGCGATTCCGAAGACAAACCGGACGGACTAGCAGACGACCCGCTGCGCACTTTCGATCGCAAGGCGTCCGCGCGTGCACTCATGACGAGCGACAATCCGGCGCCCGAAATCAAAGATCCGAGTGCGCCGCAGGCTGAGGATGGTCGCGCCGAGTTGCCGCTCCTGCTCGTCGTCGACGACGAACCGGACATGCGCAGGTATCTGGTATCCATGCTGCGTGAGAACTATCGCATCATCGAAGCCCCCGATGGCATCACCGCCCTCGAAAAGGCCAAGGGGCAAAAGCCTGATCTGATCCTGCTCGACGTCATGTTGCCGGGCGTCACGGGGCTCGAGGTCTGCCGCTCGCTGAAGGAAAGAGCCGAGACACGCGCTATCAAGATTATCATCTTGACCGCGCGTGCCGACGAAGAAGCGAAAATCACCGCGCTGAAGCATGGCGCCGACGACTTCCTCATCAAGCCGTTCAGCGGCTTGGAAGTCCGTTCGCGCATCGCCAATCTTATCAGGGCCTCGCAGCTCGAAACCGACCTTCACCGGACGAACGCCGAACTCAAACAAAGCCTGCAACAGTTGCGCGAGACCGAAGCCGCCCTTGTCCAAAACGCCCGTTTGAGCGCGCTTGGTACGATGGCAGCCGGCCTTCTCCACGAAATCGGCAACCCGCTGAACTTCATGGGCACGGCGCTGCAATTGGCCGCACGCGACCCGACAATCCAAGCCGATCCCGATACTGCCGATACGCTGAAAGACATCCACGCCGGCTACGAGCGCATTCACCGCGTCGTCACCGACCTAAGGGGCTTTACAGCGCCGCATCGCCCCGAGCATCCGCGTCCATTCCATATGGAAGCCGCCATCGACCATGCGCTCCGCTTTACGGCGCATATTCAGAAGGGCATCACGATCACAAGGCACGACGCACCGAATGATACAGTCGTCGGCTCGCAGTCGACGATTGCTCAGGTGCTCGTCAATCTCATCGTCAACGCCGTCGCCGCAGTCCGCGCGGTCGAGGAAGAGCGTAAGCCCGAGATCACCATCACGTCAGTCGTTGAGGGCGAGGAACTCATTGTCTCGGTGCGGGACAACGGAACCGGCATCGATCCCAAGATCCAATCTCAGATTTTCGATCCGTTCTTCTCGACAAAAGACGTCGGCGAAGGCATGGGCCTCGGACTTGCGGTCAGTCACCGCATCATCTCGAACCATGGTGGTTCATTGAGTGTTAAGAGTAGTCTTGGAGAGTGGACCGAGTTCCGTTTCAACCTCCCGATCTCGTCGGATTCGGATAAAGAGAACCAGGTCTTCCATGGAGTCGTTTCGTCCTGATCAGCCGGTCGAGATCCTGATCGTCGACGACGAGCCGCAGGCCGTCAAATATTTCAAGAAAGCGTTCGGCACGCGCTACGACGTGTTGACTGCGACGAGCGCCGACGAAGCCGAATCCCTCATTCTCTCCGGCAACCACAACATTGCGCTCGTCATTTCCGACCAGCGGATGCCGGGTCGAAGCGGCGTCAGCCTCCTCAACCGCATTCGCAATGAGCGGCCCGACATCATCCGCATGCTGACGACGGCCTACGCCGATCTCGACAGCGCCATCGACGCCGTCAATAAGGGCGAGATCCTTCGCTATATTTCGAAGCCGTGGGATCTCCGCGTGCTCGAAGCCGAAATCGAGCAGGCGATTACCTTCTATCTCTTGAAGAATGAATACGACATGCTCCTGCGCGACAAGCTCAGCGCGTTGCATCGTACCCTTTTGCGCGATCGCATGAACAATCTCGCGATGCTTTCGAAATTGCTGCCCTACAACAACGCGCCGCTGACGATGTATCAGTACCTGAAAGACTCGATCGCCGAGACGTCCTGGCGACCGGCGGCGCAGAAGGCTTGGTCGCAGCTCCGTATCCGCGATCACTGGCGCATTCCGGTCGAAGAAACCCAGCGCGCGGTCGATCTATCCGAAGAGCTGACGACGCCGCCGCTTTTGGCGGATGCTCAGGTTGCTGAAGTCGACCTGATTGCCGCCCTGTCGGCCTGCGCCGAAGCCATCAACAAGGACCTCGGCGCCAAACAGGTCGTCATCAATGCAAACCGCCCGCAAATCATCGTTTCCACCGATCCGGAAGCGATCGGCAAGATCATTACGGGCCTGATGGACCCGATGAGCCAGTGGGCCGCAATGGGCAGCACCCTGCTCGTCAATGTCGCGCAGGAGAGCGCCGGCGGTGACGTGAGCATCCATTTCGAACTCCGTAACTGCGAACCACAGAGATCGATGCAGGATTGCGTTCTTTTCAATCCGCCTTTGCATACGGCGCCGAAGCGCGCCAGCGACTATCTGAAGGCAGCGCTTGCCATCGGCCACATCGGGGGAACGATGAGTTCCCCACCGATGGAAAACGGTTACAAGCAAATCCACGTCACACTGCCGGCGCGCGCAAAAACCAGCGGCACAAAGATCAATGCGCTGCCCAAGCAGTGGCTGCAGGATTTGAGCGACGAATACGAAAAGTGGGTTTTGGGCACGCTCGAAATCGCGGCGTGAACGGACGTTCCGCCGGGCCTCCACAACCTCGCCTCATGGCCAAGTATCGAGCCGTTTAGGCAACGGCGAGTTGCCCGCTGCTAGCGCAGACTGAGCTTCGTTTGAAGTCGGGGACCAGCCGTGGGGGTATCCAAGCTCCTATAAGTAGACGACTGCTTGACCGCCCTAGGCCTGGCTTGAGGGGCGAAAGACCGAAGGTTCAGATCGCCATTTGCGAGAGCAATCAATTGGCTGCGCTCGGAATTCTTACGCAGCGCAACTTCGCGCGGGGTGAAATGCCACGCCCTTCCCTAACGCCACTTGTGCGTTTTCCACCAATACGCGCTTGAGATCCCCGCGACGGTATGGTCGTTCGGGCGTCTCGTGCACGAAAAGGACCAAGTTGTCAGAAATGACATGTGTTGACCGGGAAAACATCTTGCATGTCTCCCCCGTCTGCATCAGGAGATTTTTTTGATGACAGCTCATGTTTCGGTCAAGGATGACGGCTTTGTTCTGACCGCCTTGCTCAGCAAGCAGCGCGCCGCGTTCTTGAGCGATGGGCCGCCATCCCCCGCGATGCGACGCGCGGATTTGCTGAAGCTGAAACAGGCGCTGCTGAAACACCGGACGGTGTTCGAAGCGGCCGTGAGCAGGGATTTCGGCTACCGTTCCGCCTACGAAACGCGGATCATGGAAATCGCGCCGGTCATCCAGACGATCAACTACCTTCGCCGCAATCTGACGAAATGGATGCGTCCCGAACGCCGCCGTGTTGCGCTCCACTTCCGTCCGGGACGCAATCGCGTCGTCTATCAGCCGCTCGGCGTCATCGGCATCATCTCGCCGTGGAATTACCCGATATCGCTGGCTCTGACTCCGCTCGCAACCGCCATCGCCGCGGGCAATCGCGCCATCCTGAAACCATCCGAGTTGACGCCGCAAACGAGCGAGCTTCTCAAGTCGGTGCTGCGCGAGCTTTTCCCCGCGGAACAGGTCGCGGTCGTCACCGGAGGTCCGGAGATCGGCGCAGCGTTTTCACGCCTCCCCTTCGATCATCTCCTCTTCACGGGCAGCACCAATGTCGGCCGCTCGGTAATGAAGGAAGCCGCCGAAAATCTCGTACCGGTGACATTGGAGCTCGGCGGCAAGTCGCCGGTTTTGATTGGACCCGACGCCGACATCGAGGCCGCCGCGACAAGCGTCGCCTTTGGAAAGCTCGCAAACGCCGGTCAAACCTGCATCGCTCCGGATTACGTCCTGGTGCCGGAAAAAGACGCGGCGGCATTCGTAGCCTCCTACGACGCGGTGGCGCGCAAGTTCTATCCGCAGGGAAACGGCGACCTGAACTATACGTCCATCGTCAATGCGAAGCATCACGATCGCATGCTGAAGCTGATCGACGATGCGAAGCGAAAAGGCGCGAAGGTGATTGAAGTCGCGGCCGCCTCAGGAGAAGCCGCGCACAAACTCGCGCCAGTGCTCGTGCTCAACGTCACAGACGACATGGCGATCATGCAGCAGGAAATCTTCGGGCCCGCGCTGCCCGTGATGACCTATCGCGCCTTCGACGATGCGATCAGCTACATCAACCGCAAGCCCCGGCCGCTGGCCCTCTATTACTTCGGCCACAACAGCGAAGACCGGCAAAAGGTTCTCACCCGCACGACATCGGGCAACGTCACCATCAACGATACCTTGATGCACTACGTCCAGAACGATATCCCGTTCGGCGGCATCGGCATGTCGGGAATGGGTGCCTATCACGGACACGAAGGCTTCAAATCGCTGAGCCACGCCAAGGGCGTTTTCGAACAGAGTAAATGGAACCTGGGTTGGCTCCTGCACCCGCCGTTCAACCGGATGACGGATCTCGTCATCCGCTATCTTCAACGGTGGTGACTTTCCCTGCCAAATCGCCTGTATTCGGCGCCGCTGATCGCCACGGCGCGGCGGCCCTATTGAAATACCAAAAAAGGAACTCGAATGCAGCAAACAGTGGTCAGGGTCATTTGCGCGATCGGCCAGTCCGGTCAGCTGGGCCTCAATGGAGAGCTGCCGTGGGAAGGCAACCGGGACCCTGAATACGTTGCCGACGTCGCCCGCTTTTTCGACATTACGCGAGGCCACGTCTTGATGGCCGGCCCAAAGACCATTGGCGCAGTGCCGGAATTCGCGCGCACGGATCGCACGCTCTTCGTTTTGCGCTCGCACATGGACCCTGAAGAAACGCTCAAGCAATTCGCCGGCCGTGTCGTATTCATCGGTGGAGGCCCGCCGGTCTGGGACGTTTATGCGCGTTTCGTTAGCCATTGGGACATCACGCGCCTTCCGTACGATGGCCCGGCGGACCGTTGGTTCAATCCAAATTGGTTGACGGCTTTCAGCCATGCGAACCCGCACGGCGCCGTTGCCTCCGTCTGAAAAACAAAGGCCGGATGCGTTCTACGCGTCCGGCCCAAGCTCTGAATGCAAGTAATTTTCAACGGCTAGTGCTGACCGCCCTTGCGGCCGGCTTCGGCCGCTCTTTGCGGATCATTCCGAAAATTTCCGCCGCTCTCATGGCCACCTTTTCTGCCGGCCTGAGACGCAAGTTCGTGATTTCGCGAAAAGCTTCGCTCATTGTCCGGAACGCTTGCGCCGCCCTTGCGGGCGATCTCACGCTGCTTCTCGGCATCCATGGATGCGAAGCCGCGTTTTGATGTTCTGTCCTCTTGAGCCATGGGGATTACCTTTTTGGAGTGAAAATTTGCGCCTCGAAAAATTCGAGGCCGTTGGCGTTGCCAGGAAATGCAGGCGCCGCTCGACGACTACGCGGCAACTCACAGAGAACCTCTCTTTGCCGAGAGGGTTCCGGCGATTTTCACCCGCGAACATGACGATTTCGCAAGAATATTCACGAAGCGAAGCTTCGCATACCGCGCCCCGCAACCTCGTTCGTTTGAACGGATTTCCAATAGGCGCGAATTTTGAGGAGAAGCGATGAGTGACAGCCAACAGAAAGGTCCACCGACCTATTCCGCAGAACAAGTGACCCAGGGCAAAATCATCCTTAGGAAGCCGTGGCAACGCATCGTCTTCATGACGGGCCTCGCCGCAGCCGTTCTCCTGCCGCTCGCCGCTCTCGCAGTCTATTACTTTCGGTAAAACGAACGGCGACTAGACGTCGAAGTCGTCGTTACCCCAAGAGTTGTCGCCGTCGTCCTGAGCGTCCTGCATATCGTCCTGCGCCGCGTCATCGGCCCCCAAGTCCCGCTGCGCCTTATCCCGATCGTCCTCCGCGTCCTGCAATTGGTCCTGGAGATTATCGATCGTCTTTTGATCACCCGCGCCGGTGCCGCCACCGCCCGCCCAGGCCTGTCCGCCTCCGAACAAGCTTCGAATTCCATCGGCTAGGAACACGCCACCCGCGACGCCGGCTGCCGTTGAGAGCGCTGAAGATAAAAAGCCGCCGCCACCGGGACGTGCCGGCGAACCCCATGGGCTATTGGGTTGGGACGGCGCCACGGCTTCCGGTGGTGCAGGCTGCGGAGGCGGCGGCGTGTACCGGCTTCCGCTTTGAGGGACGGACGATCCGCCGAGGAAGCTTCCTCCCCGTCCCGGCTGCTGTTGCTGCCGAACGACGGCTTCGAGCTCTCTGATGCGAGCCTCCGCCCGCTCGACGGCCTGCTGCTGAACGATGACGGTCTGCGCAAGATAGTATGGCGCATCCGGAGAGCGCCGGATCAGATCCTGGATAAGCGCTTGCGCCTCCAGATCCTTATCGCCTCCATCAAAATTGCGGAGCCGCGCAAACAAATCTTCAATGAGCTGCTTTTCTTCCGCGTTCATGGGGCCAGCCTCCTTGCTGAGACGTCTATGCCGACTGTTGTGCAACGCATGTAGGAACCGGATCTTCTGAGTGACATGGGGGCTGAGATTAATTTTTCGCTATGGCTGTCGAAGGTTGCACATCCTCGGCGGTTCGGCGTCATGAACAGCCGGCCGCCTGGGACATTGATTTTTGACGCGTGTGCCAGAAAGTGGCCGGCTTCTCACATCGGCCGTTCGCACTAGATAAAATGTCCTGCGATAGCTCTATATCTCTCGGGCGCGGATTTTCGTTGGGAGAACGCTGATGGATAAAGTCGCCCTGGGCTTTCTATTCCTCTTGCTGGTGATCGTCTGCTCGACCCTTTTCCACCATATGGGCAGCATTGCGACCTGACCTTGAAAAGCAAAAAGCGGCCTTGAGGGCCGCTTTCGCATTTTCTGGGTGAGGTACGCAGGTTTTAGAATTTCACCTTCACGCCGCCATAGGCCGCAAACGGTATGGCAGGCACGACGGTACGCGGGTTGTTCTCGTCGAATGTGACGCCAGTGGCCCCCGATACATTGTTGGCATCGTCCACGCTGAAATAGGTGCCGTAGAGCGAGTAGCGGTTGTCCGTGAGGTTCTCGATCAATCCGTAGACCTGGATGTGGTCCGTTATGTCGTAAGACGAGTGCAGATTGACCTTGGCGTAGCCCGCAAGCGGCCGTTCAAGGTTCGCTGCATCCTCGAAGAAGAACTGCGAGCTTGCGGCGATAACGTCGGCACCGAACTTCCACTTCGGCGTCATCCAGTAATCGAAACCTGCCTTGAAGGTGTGAGCCGGAACGCCCGGAATGCGATCACCCTTGCTGACGGAGGTGCAGTTTCCCGTAGCCTCACCCTCAAGATCCGGAGGACAGTCGAAGACGCCAGGACCCAGCGGATGGTTGGGAGCCGGGAAGTACGGAATCCCGGATTGGAACGTAGCGTCGGTATAGGTGTAGTTCGCGTACGCAAAGAGGCGGTTCGAACGGTAGGAGAGGTTCGCCTCAACGCCCTGACGCAAGGTTGTGCCGATGTTCTGGAAGTAACCGCGGCCAGTCTGCGTAGAGGCAGCGCTGAAGATGTCATCAGAGTTCTCGGTACGGAACAAGCCGACGCCCCAGTTCCACTGCGATCCCGACCAATTGTTGACCGTACCACGGAAGCCCGTTTCCCACGTGCGAGACACGACCTGCTTCAACGGCGGATCGGACGTCAGGAAGCTCTCGATGAGGCACGGCTTCTCAGGATCGGAGCATGCGATCTCCGCAGCCGTCGGTGCACGGTTCGCTTCCGAATACCCACCGTACCAATTGAGCGCGGGATTGAACGAATAAGTCAGACCGGCCGACGGATTGAAACGATTGTACTTGTTGACCCCGTTGAGAGAGTCGTTTTCCGCATCACCGGTATTCTCGATCTCGATGCGAGCGTAATTGTAACGGCCGCCGACCGTCAACGCGAGCTTATCCGTGATGTTGAATGTATCGACGAAGAAGGCTCCGAAATAATCGTTCGTCGTCGTCAGCGAGCGCGGATTGAAATCGTCCGTTCCCCCCATGATAACGCCCTGTCCGGCGACAACGAACTTCGGCTGCATGAACCCGAGTTCGCTTTTCGCGGTGTAGTCCACTCGGCCTCGATCGTAGCTGGCGCCGACGACGAACTGGTTATTGTGGCCGAAGAGCTTGGCCGTCTCCGTGGCCTGTAAGCTGATACCGGCGCCATCGGCATTCTGCGACGTGTGATCGAGCGAAGCATAAGAAACGCCGTTCGTGAACGGGATCGGATTGCCCGTGGCGGCATCCCTCACGACAGTATCATCGCCAGAGCAGAGGTTTCCGCCGCAATTTTCCGGATCGTCAAACAGGTTGCCGTCTACGTGCTTCTGATTGAAATGGCGATAGTAAGAGACACCCGAGAAGGTGAGCGTATCGGTTGCCTTGACCTTACCGTTCACCGAGTACATCTGCATCTCGTTGTCGGTCGTCTGGGGTGACGTGAACGTCAGGTTCCTGCCGATATCGAGAAGCTGCTCAGGCGCCGCGGCCGTCACGCCGACATGGTTGTCGGCACCCGTAAAGTTGAAATGGAACTCGGCCCTGTCGCCTTTGACGCCAAGGTCGAAGTATCCTCTGCGAACCTCTGCATCCGAGAAGTCACGGAACCCATCATCGTTGATGGCTTCGAATGCTCCGTAGATGCCCCAGTTGCCGCTCCGATAACCCGCTTCTGTCGAGACCTGCTTACGACCGAATGAGCCGAAGCGCGTATCGATCTCCGCGCCCTGGTAGTTGAACCCGTCCTTCATGTCGATGACGATCGAACCACCCAGCGCGTTGAGACCGAAAACCGGATTACCGGTCACCAGAGCAACGTTGTTGATCGCGTTCGAGGGCAGGAAATCCCAGTTGACGATATCGCCGAACGCTTCGTTAATCCGAACGCCGTTCTGATAGACGGCAAGACCCTGCGCGACACCGTTCACCGGCGAAGCTTCGAAGCCGCGATACTGGATGTCGGTCTGGAATTGGTTGCCCTGCACGTCGGTGACGATCAGGCCAGGAACCTGGCTCTGAAGGGCATCCTGAATGATGACCGTTCCGTCTCTCTTGATGTCCGAAGAATTCATCTGGAAGACGCTGCCGGGAACTTTGTTCACCGGAATTTCACTGCCTCCCAGCGGCGACATCTTCACGGCGTCCGCTTCTACCGGTTCCGCGACCGGAGGTGCACTCACGGCAACTGGCGCTGCAGCCGGGGTTGGCTTCTTTGTGTGCTTGACGGGTTTTGGCTTGGCCTTCTGTTGCTCCTGGATAACCTGAACCTCAGGAAGCTTTTGACCGGCCGGTGGAGGATTCTGATTGGTGTTTGCCGCATCTTGAGCAACTGCGGGACTCAAATCGACGAACAGAAGCGCAACGACCGCCGCCGAAGCCAGTAACTCACGTTTCATCCCCGAACTTCCCCTTTTTCTTGACTGCGCCCCCGATGCCTGCCCGCATCGAGTTGCAGCACGAACATCCCAGTAATCTCGACTCTGACTACTGCCCGGGGACTAGGAAGAGGATTTAAGGGGAGAGGAATCAATCCGTTGATCGGCAGGACTTTTTCCCGAAGGTGCTATTCGTTGAGCACAAGTGGCTTTGCAGCAACGAAGCAATAAGAATGGGAATTTTTCCCGCTCGCCACGGGAATTATGCTGCGCCTGTGTGTGGCCGGGAAAGCCCAACGGCTACGATTATCGAGTCGGAGAAAGGCAAGGATCGGCGACCGCATCGAGCAGAGCGATTCATCAATAGGCTCAATTGTCGTAAACAGGGCGGAAAAACCCGCGTCAAAATTCCTTTCCCTCAGCAATTTTTCCCGACGCTCACAATCCCAATGCAATATTTTACGCAGGCTTAATGGCCGACCTGCTGTGATCGATTTCGTTCGCTGTTGTGCGTCAAATCCGTTCGGAAAATCTGGTGTCTCTCTCCCTCGCAAGTTCAGCATCCAATAAGTCCAATCGCTCCGGCACGTCTCCCAAGACAATCGCTGGGCTTCTTGGCGCCGGCATCTTGATTGCTGCATTGGTCAGCCTATTCCTGCCGTCGCACGAAGACAGAATGGTGACCGCCGCGAAGCGGCAAGTCCTCAATAGCCTTGCAAATCCTGAGAGCGCCGCCTTCGCCGAAATCCGGGTCGCTGAGGAACGCGTCAAGTCCTGGACATCATACGCCGTCCAAGGCTGCGTGAAGGAACGCAGCCCCTCAAGCGATTTCCCAATCTGGCGCGGCTTTTCCGTTGAAGGCGGCGAGGTGAGCTTTCGCTCGCTCTATTGCCCGTTCCTTCCCTGATCCACAACAGCGTGCATAACGACCGCTGAAGCAAACAGAACGGCAGGAGGACTGTGCACCCCTGCCGCTATCCTTAGGCTACTCGCGTCGCTTTTCCGACGGTCTCTTATCGCCAACGGCCATCGCCGCGCCAATCGCGCCGGTCGTTCCAGTCGTAACGGTCCCGATCGCGTTCGAAGCGGCGCTCGTCCCACCAGCGACGGCGCCAACCTTCGTGACGGCGCCACTGATGCTCGCGCCGCCACCAGCGACGGTCACCGTTGTAATATCCGTCGTCGTGGACGAGCTGCGCGGTTAGACCGCCGCGATGTGTGTCGGCCTTCGCGGCGGTGAGACCTCCGAACGTCGTCAGAGCAAGGGCAACCGGCAAAAGCGCAAGAGTGCGTTTCATGACTTCCTCCCTCAAGCGCGCTCACATGGCCGCTTGAATAGAGGTGCATTCAACATCAGCGGCCCGGAACCCAGGCTGAACGGGAGGTTTATCCGCCATTGGGAAGTTCGCCGCAAACCGGCCATCATCGTGCAGCGAGCCCATATCCGTCGGCGCTACAAAACAGTTGGCATCATCAACGGCGCTTCGCCGGCTCGCTTCGATGCTCATCACTCAACGTTGCGCCAATTTTGAAGCAACCAGGGCGAACGCTCCTTAACGTTGATCTCCCATTATCAAGCCACATAGATCCTCTTCTGCCCGGCAACATCTTCAGCTAACGGTCAGTCGTTAGGTCTACTGGCAACGAACGATGCTTGAGTTAGGTTGAAGCGGCTCTCAGAGAACCTCATATCTTTGCCGGCACTACGGGAAAGCTGATGATGGCAAACGATGCACCGCAAGCGGTTCTTCTTACGCTCCTCGTCTGCACGTTAGGCCGCGTGAAACCGCTCGAGCGCCTGCTGCACTCATTGAATGCGCAAACGCTCAAGAATTTTGAAGTCGTTATCGTCGATCAAAATGCCGAGGGGTTCCTGGATTCGACGATACAGAAATTCCCCGCTCTCCGCATAAATCATTTGCGCACGCGGCCGGGCCTTTCCCACGCAAGAAACGTGGGCCTCGCAGCGAGTTCCGGCCGATACATCGGGTTCCCTGACGATGACGTCTGGTATCGACCCTCAGTTGTGGAAGAGGTTCTGGATATCTTCCGGAGGAATTCGAAACTGAACATCATCACGGGGCGCTCGATCGATCCACTAGGACGCGGCGTAACCGTCACGCTGCCTGGAGAGGCACTGATAACGCGCGAAAACATTTTTGAGGCGGGTAACTCGAATACGATTTTCATCGAACGCATGCTCGCACAGTCGCTCAACTTCGATGAAGGACTGGGCCTCGGCGCAGCAAGCGAATTCCAATCAGGAGAAGAAACGGATTTTCTTCTGCGAGCCCTCGGTAAGGGAGCCGCCGGATGGTATTTTCCGGACCTCACCATATTTCATGACCCGATCGATAACGGCGCCCCTCTCGCCGAGAGAGCACGCAGAACAACCGCCTATGCGCGAGGCTTCGGCTACCTCATTCGCAAGTACCACTACCCCCCGTCTTACATTTTAGGAAAAATTGGAAAAACCGCTCTTCGCGGCGCTTGGTGCCTCGCGACCGGCGATTTCGGGGGGGCACGGCTCAGACTTGCTTGGGCAAATGGCGTGCTCTACGGATACAGCAGAGGCAATCCGAAGTTATCGATCGCGGTTGAACGCGCGCACGCGAAAAAGCAATAGGTTCCGATCGATCCCGCTTCTGCTTCGTCTCCCTCACCCGGTCCCTCCCGAATTTCAGTCCGGAATGTGCTTTTTGAGTTGGTCGAGCATCGGTGGTGGCGTGCCGCCGGGAAACGGCCGCGGCTCGGCGAGATAGGGATAGTTTTTATCCCACCAAGGACCGGCAGCCCAATACGTGAAACCGATGTAGCCGCCCTCGGAAGGCGTCGCGAGCGAACTCTGCCAACTGCGCAGCATGTCGTCGCCCTCTTGCAGACAGAGAGAATTATTGGCCCAGCCCGCCTCCCCGAGGATGCCGTGCATTTTGTATTTCTTCAGCCAAGCCGTGAATGGCTCAATCCGTCGCGAACCGCTGAGCGGCACGCAGACCGATGACGTGCCGGAGGAATCCACATCCAGATATTGGTGAGCTTCGACCGCGAAGTTGTTGAGCGGATCGTAGGCCTTGAGGACCTGAACCTGATTGTCCGACGAATCCCACGAATGTGCTCCATCCCAATACGAACCTTGGAAAACGATCTTGTTGGGCGCGCCCGTGTCTCGAATGGCCAACGCGATGGTATTCGCGCTCTTCACCCAGTCGAGCGCCGATTGCTCATGCGGCTCATTCATCAAGCCGAACCAGATGTGCGGATTGTCTTTGAAACGCACAGCGAGCTTCGCCCAGAGCGCAGCCAAGTTCTTGTTCGAAACGCCGTTGGACCCCGCCAGCCCCGTGTTCTTGCCGTCGTCGGTGTAATAGGAACCGTAGTTGTGCATATCTAGAATGCACACGATCTCGTCGCTCGCGCACCTTACCGCAACGCGATTGAGCTCCTGCAAATCCTGCGCACGAAGTTTTGCCTGCGGACCGGGCTGGATGTTCTGAAACTTGAAGGGAATGCGCAGGATCTTGAACCCCTGCTCCTTGGACCAATCGATCCGCGCGTTTTCCGGATAGACATAATCTTTGTTGAACGTGGTACCGGTACCGAATTCCCCGCTTGCCATGTTGACGCCCATCGCCGGTTGAGCCGGCGGCAAAGTCCACTGGCCGATATGAACACCAGCGCGACCGGCATCGATTTCTCCGATCTCGTTGTCCTTGAGTTCGAGAACGAAATCACCCGATCTGGAAGCATCTCTTGCGCTAAGCGCGAACTTGATGGGAAACGTCGTGTTGCCATCGACCGTCAACACACCACTCTTCGGATCGAACGTACCGGCAGGAACTGCCGCAGCGATGGCATCTGCCATGCCATGCTGGAAGGCGCTTTCGCTGACCTTACTGCTCGGATGAATGCCGATCCGGATTCTTACCGGCTTCTTGATCGCAGCGCCGCTTTCATCGATCTCAAATTTGACGCTCTCACCCGATGAGATCGCCGGCACCGAACGCAAAATCGACCAGCGGGCCGCACGGTCATCACCGCCAGCGAAACGTGGGCCTTCGGTGATCAGCTTGAACGTCGATGAATCGCGAATTGCCGCCGGATTTTCCGATCCTCCGGAAATCACGAAATCGACCTGCTCATGCTTCCCTGGCGCCCACGACGCCGCTTCGCTTCCGGTAAATTTCCGACCACGCGCAAATTTGAAAGGAAAATTCAGCTCATACGTGCCAGCAGCCAGACGAAATTGAAACTCATTCGAGGTCACCGGTGTAAATGATAACCCGGGCCGCGCTGACAGCGCTTTCTGCGCAACGACGTCGTAAGTCTCCTCCAGGAGATTGTCGTCACTTGCCGCTCCCGAAACCCGCATCCGAACGGTCTGCCCGTCGGCGACACGGCAGGCAAAAAGATGGACTTCGAAATTCGCACCCTCGTTCAAGACGAGAGGATCGGGACTCACAATGTACGCGCCGTCACTTTTTCCCTGGCAGAAATCAGGCGCTGAGCCTGCCGCGACGGCCCGCGAAGAAGCGATCCCAGCCATCGAGGCCAGAGACATCGTCAGCACAGAGACGGATTCGAAAATTCCAGAGCACCGAACCATGAAAACCCGCTTTCAGTTTCTCCACTTATCGAGGTTCAACTTGCCTTGGCAGAAATCGGGATCGCTTGCGACTAAGAGGAGGACACTGACGATCTGGCGCAAGAGGCGACGCCTCCCCACCTAACATTTCACGATACACTCACGGCACTACTCCGGCTCTTCAGGGAAGTTCCGGCAGCCGAAAGTAAAGTCACAACTTGAAGCGCGCCGCTTATGCGACATTGATATGAGCCGCGGAACCAGCATCATCGGCGCCGAAGACGGCCGGCCACCCGAGAGCCCCGAGAACCCTGCCGCACGTTGCCGCAGACGCTATGGAGCCCGAAATGCCAGAACAAGTCAGCGTATGCATACCGACTTATGAACGGCCCAAGCTTCTTCAAGCTGCGATCCATTCATGCTTCGCCCAAACGTATCGCCCGCTGCACATCGTTGTCGGAGACAATTCACGCTCGGCCGAAACGGCCGATGCGCTCCGGGCCCTTCCTGTTCCGGAGGGCGTTACGTTTGATTATCTGCCGCGGCCAGAGATCGCCGCTCAGCGCGAGAACGTTATCCGATTGTTCAATCACGTCACGACGCGATACGTGTCGTTGCTGCACGATGATGATCTGTTTGCACCGGGGGGACTCGATGCGACCATCCAGGCTGCATATGAATATCCATCTAGCGTTGGAGCCTTCGGCGTTCAGGAAGTCGTGAACACGGCTGGCACGGTCCTGAACGCCGAGACTGCGGATTTCAATCAAACGTACCTCAGGACCCCGGAATATCTCGACCGCATCCAAAGCCTTTGGTTTTCTGTGCTTTCATTGCAATTGCCGAGTAACGGCTACGTTCTAAAGACCAGCTTGGCGAAGCAGGCTGCAACGACGTTACCGCCCTCACCCGGATCAGCCGTCGATGTCGCATTTGCTCTGCGCCTGGCTGACGTAAGCGGCGACGCATCGATCTTCGTCAGCTCCGTTACAACGCATCGCTATCGCTTGACGCCAGGCGCTGAAACGGAACGCTTGGATCATCTTCCTATCTTCACAATACTGCAGCAGATGACAGTCCCCGACGCTTATAACGACCTTCGGAAGCGGCGCTTGGCTATTTTCCTGATTGCCGCAATCAACGAACGGCTGAGCCGAGGCGACATTGAGACCGCACGGGAATTGATCCTCTCTGAGGACTATCCGGCATCCACGCGCTGGCGCCCAATGGGCATTTTTCACACCGCTGCCGCCCATCTGCGATTGCCGCCGTCAGTCGTCCGCGTGCCATACGCGATCAGCGGCAACCGGCGATTTGCGCACCGGAATTCGGCGAAAGCCTGACCGACACTCCGGCTCTGAAGCGGCGGCGTTACAAACCGTTTCGGCGACCCAGATCGTTCAGCGCCGACGCATAAGTATGACGACCGAGATACGACAGGAATTCCGCTTTCGCCGCGCGAGCACGCGCCGTCGAAGCGCTCATATCGGATCTGACCTTTTGCAGTTCGTGCACCGCGGCCACGATCGAGGGCTCCGCCCACAAAGCATCAGAAACGCCGTGATACGCGGGATCGTTGTCAGCAAACGCGATGAGGTCGTAAGGGACAACCGACAGCGTGTCCGCCGAACAAAAATCGGTGTTACCGGACCACCCCGTCGCGATGACGGGCACTTCCATGAGGATTGCCTCCGCGATCGTCAGCCCGAAACCCTCCGACCGATGCAGTGAGATATAGACATCGGATGAGCGGTAAAGTCCGCAAAGCTGCTCGTCCGTCCAGATTTCGTCGATGACTTTGATATTCCCGCCCCGCGCAATTTCTTGTTTGATGATGGCAAGATCCTGCGGGTAACGCTTGCCTTGCGAGGTCTTCAAGGTCAGTTCGGCGCCAGCATCGTTGCCGAATGCGCTTCTGAACGCACGTATAACCGCGAGCGGATTCTTCCTCTCGAACGAAGATCCCAAATTGAAAATGGACAAGACGCGGAACACTTGATCGCCAGGCTTTGGCGAAAGAACTTTGTCCATCTCCAGTTGGATAGGATGGGGAACGGTCAGCACCGGCTTTGTGGTGTATCGCTCGATCGTCCGCCGGCAAAACGTGCTAGGCACCATGAAGGCGTCTACAAATCGCATGGCGTCGATCCAATCTCCTGGCAGATATTCCAGCTCCCATGCCCAGTAGGCGATATTGTAGGATCGATAATATGAGCTGAGCCCGGCCTTGATTATTCCCGGCAGCAGCATCGGCGCATTCAAGTGAAAAATCGAAACCGTCGCTGGCAGATCACGATGTCCGCGCGCGTAAGCAACATCGTCTCCGGTCGCATAAAGATCCGAGACGTCGCGCGTTGAAAACTCCCAGCCGTAGTCCGCAAGCTGCCGAATGCAGAGACGCGCGGACCGGCCCAATCCTGAAGCTGAAGACAGAAGTCCGACGACTCGGATTCTCGCCGGCGTCTCTCGAAGAGTTCCGTGCGCAGCCGGCATGACTCTCGGCAGAATGTGCCTGCGGGCCAAGCGAAAGGAATTTCTGATCAGTTCACGTCGCAAGATCAATCATCTGAAAATGCAGAAACCCGCTTCACGCGTCGCTTCGCTGCAGTAGCGCTACGCACGCGGATCATCTGTCGTGCGATTATTTAATGCACCGGCTCAATGGACAAAAAGACGCATCAGCCAAGCTTTAACTTCGGTTGTTGTTAGCTTAGGTTTTTTGCGGTGCAACCGTGAACCTCCGCTGAGTCAGTTTCAATACGAAGAACCGACTTGGCTTACTTTGAAAATATTTTGAAGACGCAAAACCAAATTGCGAGCGACACGACGGCAAGCAGAAGAAACGCATATAAGCGAATTCTTCCTCTGTTGATGTGAGCAGAAGCTGCCAGCTTGGCGGCGTCAGAAGACGGCCGGATCTTCTCTTCCGCAGCACACTTATTTTGGTCGCTGGAATTGATCGCCGATTGAGTGGATTTCATTTTTCTACTGCCTGAGCAGATTCCACATCTGCGCTGTTTATATAAATTTGGAGGATCGTGCATGCATTTCCGCACAATCTCTGATCCGGCAACTGCTCCGCTCACTGAGTATTATCGGCATCGCGCCCTGCCCAACTCGTCGGAATCAACTGCGCAAGCACCGTTATATTTGCGGGCCGCTCTAGCCAATACCTCTATTCTGAAACGCTCATTGGATATCATCGTATCGGCTGGCTTGCTAGCATTTCTGGCTCCTTCGCTTGCCATAATCGCAATTCTCATTCGCCTGGAATCCGAGGGACCCGCACTGTTTCTACAGAGGCGCTTTGGTCGTGATGGCAAAGTTTTCATTTTATACAAATTTCGCAGCATGCGCGTGCAGGAATCCGATGGCTCCTTTGTTCAAGCCCGAAGTTGCGATCCACGCGTCACGCCTATTGGCCATTGGCTTCGTCGATCGAGTATTGATGAGTTGCCTCAGCTCTTCAACGTCTTGAGAGGCGACATGTCCTTGATCGGTCCGCGCCCTCATGCCCTGGCGATGGACCAGCACTATGCTCGCATCATTCCCCGCTATTCCGATCGTCTGCTCGTCAGACCCGGCCTTACCGGCTTGGCACAGATCTCCGGTTTCCGCGGCCCCACGAACACGATCGAGGACATTACAAAGCGCTTAGGACGAGATCGCGCTTATGTGCGCCGCTGGTCGTTCATGCTGGATCTCAAAATTTTGGCGCGCACGCCTCTTTCCCTGTTCGGGCCCAATGCCCTCTGACCAAGGACTTCGGTGGCACTCGGGAATAGAAAGGCGATTTGATGCTGGTTCGGAACCACGATGCTCAAAAGGCCTCGGCCCATTCCAGCCAATTTCTGTGGGACACGATTGCACGCCATCGGCCCATATTGATCGCATTTCCGCTGCTGTTCCTCGGCTTATCGGCAATCTACGTCTCTATGAGAGGTTCGAGTTTCACGGCAACCTCACGATTGGTCGTGGACAATCGCGTGCTCCAATTCAACCCGCAGGAAGCATTCCTTCCGACGTCGTCGATCAGCGCGCCGTTGCTGCAGAGTCAGGTTGCAATCCTTCAGTCCGACAAGATTGCGTTGAGCGCTATCAGGGCATTGGGTCTGACCAGAGATCCTGAGTTCCTGCCGCCAAACTTCACCGGATCCGACGAAGAGAAGGAACTGCAGGTTCTCGAGAATATTCAGAACAAAATTCATGCAAGCCGCATCGGCGAAAGTTATCTGATCGACGTACGCGCTACGTCCACCGATCCCGTTAAGGCCGCCAAAATCACCAATGCCCTGGTGAAGGCCTATCTCGATGATCAGACAAGTTCCAACGCCGACGTTGCAAATGCCGTCAGCCCATGGCTCCGCAACAAAGTCGCGTCACTCGGGACAACGGCGCGTGTGGTCAGCGAAGCGACACCGCCGCTGAAACGCGACCAGCTGCCCAACAGACTTATTCTGGTGCTCGGATTGGCGTCGGGATTGATCTTCGGATTCACCTTGGCATTCGCGCTCGACTGGTTCGATAACCGGATAAAAACGCGCGAGGCGGTCGAAAAAGTATGCGGCGCAGAATGCTTCGGCATGCTCCCCTGCATGAAGAAAAAGCCGTGGTACGCAAGACTTGGGCTGAACAAGCCCGCCGACTCTGCGCTTCCTGGGCGTCAGACTGTGGAAGACGAACCCTCGCTTCTCTGGGCGGTAGATCATCCGCAGAGCCACTTCGTTCACGCTTTGAGAAATACTCGTGCTGCAATCCTCGAGCAAAAGGAAAGTAATCCCGTCATCATCGGCATCACCTCTCCCGCATGCGGAGAAGGAAAGTCTGTCGTCGCTGCCAATCTTGCGCGGCTGATGGCCATTGCAAATCGGAAAGTGCTCCTCATCGATGCGGATCCCTACGGCTCCGGCCTCACCGCGCTGCTCGCGCCAACCGCTGTCGCAGGACTGGCGCAAGCGCTCGACGGCCGCAATCTGAGTGACATGCTTTGGACCTGCGATCGGACGGGCCTGCAATTTCTTCCTAACCCCGCGGGCGATCATCGTTCGCGTCCCGGTTATTCCCTCAGTGCTGCCAACCAGGAATTCTTCAGCAAGCTCGCGCAAGAGTACGACTGGATCTTTCTCGATCTGCCGCCGCTCGATCCCGTTCCCGACGTTCGCGAAGCTCAGCCACTCATTCAGGGAATGTTGCTCGTTCTCGAATGGAATAAAATCTCGGCCGGCCGGCTACAGATGCTCTTGGATTCTGCGGGCCCCGTAAGGTCGAAGCTCATCGGCGTGCTGTTCAACAAGGCCGGCGAAAAGATGTTTCGCAAGCAGCGCTCATCGTCTCCGCCACTCAAGAAGGCGGTTCGCAAGACAAAAAAATTCAGTCCGAAGCCGCGAAAGGCTGAAACGGACGCGCCAGCAGCGGGCGCCGAACAGACGTCTTCACCGGTCGCTCATGTCGAATGGATAGCGGGAGAATGACCATGCATAGGGCCTTCATGCGGATCGCATTTGGACTAACGCTGCTTTTCACCGGCGGTTTGGCGACACCGCTGTGCGCAGCCGACTACGCCTTGGATACTGGCGATAAACTCCATATCGCCGTCCACGATTGGCCGGATCTCACAGGAGAATTCAACGTCACGGCAACAGGCACGATCTTTTTGCCGGTGATTGGCGAAGTTCCGGTGAAAGGATTTACCGCCTCTGAAGTCGCGACCAAGATCGCGACAGAGTTGCAGCAACGACAGAAATTGAACGACCTCCCGAGCGCAACCACGGAAATTATTCAGTTCCGCCCCTTCTACGTCCTTGGCGACGTCCAAAGCCCAGGGTCTTTTCCATTTCAACCGGGCTTGACCGTGATGCAGGCCGTAAGCGTCGCAGGCGGATACTATCGCCTCGTCGATGTCGCGTCCTTGCGCCTCGAGCGCGACGCCATTGCCGCCAAAGGCGACATCGAGGTCTTGCAGACGCGCATGAAGCAACTCCAAGCGCGCCAGATAAGACTGTCCGCTGAGCAAAGCGGAGCTATGGAACTCGCATTTCCATCCGAATGGATGAAAGAGGATAGGTCTTCGCCCGAAACGCGCCTCGTCGCCGAAGAGCAAGCCATATTTACGACGAACAACGATAGCTTCGCACAGCGCAAAGCGACTTTCGATCGCTTTCACGAAATTTATGAAGGCGAGGTCACCTCGATCAAACAGCAGATCGAAAGCGAACGCCAGCAATATAGGTCTGTGCAGGACGAGCTGACGAGCGTTACGAGCCTCGTCGCACAAGGCTTGACGCAGAAGCCACGCAAGCAATCCCTTGAACGCACATTGGCGCAGGTCTCGGGAAATATCCAAGGCTTCAACACCCTCGTACTTCAAGCCCAGCAAAACATCAGCCAAACTGAGCAGGCAAAGCTCGATCTGCTCGTGCAAAGATCGGAACGGATCAATCGCGACACGCAGCTGACACGTGCTGAAATCGACAGCACCAAAGCCAAGATCGAGACAGCAAAGCGACTGGTGTATGAAGCCCAGATTGCGACGCCGGATACAATTTCTCACACCAAAACGGCACGGTTTCTCGTCGCCAAACAAGGACAGGGAGAAGCGACTGAGGTAGGCGCCGGCACGCCGCTGGAACCGGGGGACGTCCTCACCGTCGAACGCACTTACGGCGGACCTCCAGCGGAAGCCGTCGTCAACCAACCGAGCGCAAGGCAAGCTGCGCAGAATTAGGCGTGAGCCAACTCATCTTCGGCCTCGGGTTTGATCGCCGCCCCGTAGAGGAACCAGAGGAACGCCGCGGACTTGATCGAAAAAAGCGAATAACTGACGAGAAGATTGAGCCCTATGAAGAGAGCAACGGCGTGTGTCGCTCGCCGGATGCGCAACTGGCGCTCTAAGTCGGGCACACGATCGCTTGCCACGAGTGTTGTGAAAAACCAGACCAGACATGCTCCAAGCAGAGTTTGCGTGACAATCAGATAGGTCAGTCCGCTATCCAGATTCCGGCTGATCCTGCCCCACTCGGCCATGCCAATCACGTCCGAAAAATTGAGGTTACGCGCCAGCGCCATCGTCTTGGCGACGCGACCGCCAAAGTCATCCTGCAACGGATCTGGATGGAAAAGATGAGTAGAGATAGCGCCAAGTATCACAACGCCCGGCAAGTAAAATACCGCTGACCGCGAAGGTAATTTCGAAGCGATCGGAAACAAGGCAAGTACCAGAAGCGATGTGACGGTGGCGAAACGGCCGTCACATGCAAACAACAAGAAGGCCGTCGACCCGATGAACCAGGCCCGCATTGGCAGCGAGATCACTGGCCAAAAGCTAATGAGCAGGATGACGATGATGCAGACGTAATTCCCAAGCGAAACCGGCTCGAGGAAGATCGAGGAAACGCGGTGAATATCTATGAATGAAAAAAATCGTTCCCCTGGCCGTGTCGCACTGATGAAGAGGGAGGAATCCGAGTTCCAGAAATCGTCCGAAGCGAAATTGCGCGAATTTATGTAGTAGCTTCTGACATCGAAAATATCCGAGAAGAGGTCCGGATTGGCCACCTCCAAGACAGCAAAAATCACGATTATGAGGTGAAGCTTGAGAAACAGCGATACGGGGTTTCTCGAATATCGCAACCCCAGCATCAGAAAGACAGGGATCGACAGCACGTCACGGATATTCTTTGCGGCCAGCTCGTCCCTGAATAAGCTTACGATGAGGCCTAAGCCGACGAACGAAAACATGAGCACCAGCCACGGGCGGTCAGGCGGGCCGAGTGTCAAAACCAAAAGAAGAGTACTAAAGAAAAAAATCATCAATTCCGCCGCAATCACTTCGCCGGTCGTCACCGGCGTGACGTGTGCGTTCATGACGGCAAGCACCGCATTGAACAGCAGCGTTACGATCATGATGCCGGTAATTAGGCGATCTACGGCTTCGCGCGATAGCCCACCCGATTGAAAATCCGCCTGTGCATCATATCGCTCGTAACTCACCCTACGACTTCCTTCGTGGCGGAGAGCTCATCATGCGCTCTAGGGCGACTGCAGCAAGAAAGCAGACGACATCAAGGGTGTATCGCTTCCAAAGGCGCAATGGCTCATGCGCCAGACGGAATAGCCACTCACACCTGGCATCCTGAAGCCAACGTGGCGCCCGCTTCACCATGCCGGCCTCAAAATCCAGGTACGCACCGATACCCAAGGCGAGAACCCCGGAAGCCGATAATTTCTCCGACATCCACTGTTCCTGTTTTGGATTACCGAGCGCGACCAGAACGACCTTCGCATTTACGCGCTTGACGGCCTCCGCTGCCGCATCAGGATCATCATGGAACCCATCCCGGATCCCGCAGATTGCCGCGTCGTACTTGCGAATAAGATTTTCAGCCGCCCGGCTGACGACCTCCGGCCTCGAACCATAAAGAAACACGGGCGTTCTCTTCGGCAGCCGTTTCAACAATTCGGGAGTGAAATCGGTACCGTTCAAGTTCTCGGGAAATCGCTCGCCGTATAAGATTTGCGAAGCGATATCGACGCCCACACCGTCATTCAAAATGAGCATACCATTGAGCTGCCGGCGGAGGCGTGCGTCACGCCGGGCCTTCATCAGTAGATTGGCGTTCGCAAAAGCCACGGCGACGGATCGGGAAGCACGGAGGTTTTCAATGATGACCTCGAGAGCTTCCGACTTGCTGAGAATGGCGACAGGAACACCTAATATCTTTCGGCTAGGAAATTGCGGCAAAACAGTTTGCAATATCCCAACTCCTCGGCGTCAACATTCGCTTGCAATAATGTCCCGGTACATCGCTTCAATTCGAGCGGCAGCAGGCGGCCAGGCACATTTCAATGCAAAATTCCGTGCCCGATCGTGCTCCTGCTCTTGCAGAGTTCTTTCCCAATCGAGAAAGCGTTCGGCCGCGGCTACAGGATTGCCGAAATCGAGCAGCAAACCGGCCCCCGAACGTTCGAAAAGCTCTTCAAAAGCTGAATTCTTCTGCATCACCGGCAAAAGGCCGGCAGACATACCCTCCACTTGCACCATTCCGTAGCCTTCGTAGCGGGAAGCCGAAATGGTGTATCCGCAGTCCTCGATCAGGGCCTGAAGGTCAGCGCGATCGAGATACCCGAGCCGGATAATGGATTGAGGCAATTCCGCGGAGCGGATACCCTCGCTTAAACGTTGCATATCCGAAGACGTTCCGGAACCAACGATAAAAAGCTTCCTATTCTTGTCGGATTTGATGACCTGCCTGAAAAAGGGAATCAGACGATCGACGGACTTATTTTCTGCAATTCGGCCCCAATAGACGAGGTTCCGACGCCCCGCATAGAGCCATGGGAAAGGTTCGATGGGGTTCGGTAAGATCTCGGACCTGATGCCGATCTCGCCGAGCTTGACCTGATCGTTACGGCTTACGGCGAAAATCCTCTTCACCCGCGACAGCGTCATCCGCGAAATTGTCTTGAAGTAAAATTCTTTGACCGCGTCGAACTTGCGCGTGTGAAAGAACAGGCCGTGCGACGTCACTACGATCGGTGGAATTCCGAGCCAGCGATAGAGACTGATCAGATCCGTAAACTGATCTAATGCGTGCAAGTGGATAAGATCGTACCGGCGCAACAATCGCGGCGACACGAACGGAATAAAAAAGCGCCTAAATCCAACGTATCGTACGCGCACAACTATCGCGTGATTGACGCGTTGGATTGATTTCAACTTACGAGATGATCCGAAGACGCGATCCAGGGTGAGCACAGTCACCCTCGAGGAACCAGACTGCCGCTCGACAAGTTGGCTTACGTATTCTTCCAGCCCTCCGACGGAGGGGGGATACTGACGAACAACATGCAGCACGCGCAGTGCTGGCTTCGAGTACGCATCCATGGCAGCCACTCGCGCAAAAAATTCAAACGCGCTGCCCACCCGAAAGAGACCGTAGCTTCAATTGAAGTGAGAGTAACCGTGAAGAGCTGACGCAGGGTTTTGCGTCCTTCGACCACTTGAGAAAAATGATCCGTAAGCAGATCAAAAGCGGAGCATCACTTTTAGGAAACCACACTGCTAAGCTCGGAGTCCAAGCTAGCGCCTAAATGTCCCGTTGCTCGTCTCATCGATCTATTTCCTCATCGCGCCGGTGATCGGCTTCGCAAGCGTAACGACACAGCAGGGCAAATGAGCACCGCGAAATATTCGACTTTCGCAGAGTGGAAGCTGCTCGCAAACCTCGCCACCCGAGAGCGCGTTGAACAGTCGGCGGTATTGCTGATGCGCATATGCGGCGCGGGTCTCGGCTATATCATCATCGCGCTCGCCGCCCGCGCCACCACCACGCAAGGCTTCAGCGATTTCGTTCTTCTGATGTCCTCCGCCGCTTTGTTCGGCACCGTCGCAACGATAGGTCAGGAGTCGATACTACTCCGCGACCTCCCCCTCGTAACAGCAAGCGGTAGTCGCGCCTTTCGCCCGCTCGTGTGGCGAAGCATCCGAATTGCGGGCGGCGGCCTGCTCTTCTTCGCTCTCATCGGTGTCTTCTATGGATATCACTCATTCCGGTCTCCGGATGCCGAGATCCTCGCGCTTCTCGCGAGCCTCGTCATCATGAGCGGATTGAACGAGCTGAACTTTGCGATCCAACGCGGATGCGGAAATACATTGCCGGCGGTGTTCGTTAAGGAGATCGCTTGGAAGCTCATCCTGGCGACCGGATTGGTCATCGTTGTTCTCTGTAAAACACATACAAATGTCACGGTGTTGGGATGGCTCTTTCTGGTCGCGCTCCTCGTACCCATAGCGATCTCATCGGCTTTTGTGGTGCGCCACTGGCATGGCGCACCAGAAACCGGGGCCGGCACGCTGCCGGAACTTCCGAAGCCGAGCGGTTGGGCGTTCTTCGCATTGAACTTCATCAGTCAAGCTGGAACCCAGGTCGATATTCTTGTTTTGGGCTTCATGACCACGACCGTATCCAGCCTCGAGCTTGGCGCGTACTACGCGGCGCAACGCACGGTTCAGATTCTATTTCTGCTTCCCTATGGAGCGGCGATCACCAACGCGCCGCGCATTCCACTGGCCTTCAGTGAACACAATCCTCGTGAAATCGCGCGGCTTTCACGGCAAATTTCTCGCACTGTCAGCTCGGCCGTCGTGGTATCGGCGCTTGTCCTTTTCTTATTCCGCACGCAAATCATGTCGCTCTTCCGGCCCGAATTTGCCGAGTTCGCGATCCTTCTGCCAGCACTCGCCCTCGGCCCGTTGGCGTCTTCAATCGGCGGCTTGCACAGCCTCGTCGCGCCGATGTGCGGACTGGAACGGGAGTACTCGCGCGCTCGAATGATCATCTTCGTCATCGGCACCATCGCGAAGATCGGCTTCGCCAGCCAAGGCTGGCTACTGGAATTGGCACTCTTCAATGCCTTCGAAGCCATCGTCATCGCAGCGGTCGGAGTTCTGATGGCCCGGCGGCTGATCGGAGTTTGGATTATCTAACTTCTGCGCGGCGGCCTGATCGCTCCTCCTCCGCGCTTGGCAACGAGCGGAAGCACAGCTAGATCCTTCTGCACGCATTGCGCGATGAGCTTCGAACGGCATGAGCCAGTTCACACTGAATTCGCATGTATACCTGGGGGCGCCATTCAATGCGGCAGATAGAATATGCGGCAGGCCAGCTAGCCGAAGAGACTGGCGCTCGAGCGGTGCATCCCCAAAGTCTTCCTTTCGAACTCTCGCAGAAGCCTCGTGTACTGCTCGCAACCTTCAGCGAGCCCCAGCAGATGCTGAGTTGGTCACTGACGAAGCCCGGCTTTCAGGTTGCAAGCCAAGTGGCCTGGATCGAAATCCGCGACGCCGATTTGCCCGCCGATCAGGATGCCGAGGAAATCGTTGTCCGCCGTATCGCCGCGGCCAAGTTGACAGAAGCCGTAACACTCATCACGTCGCGCGATGTATCGAGGCACCACCTGTCGCAAGTCGCGGTAGAGGATGCGGTGGCAACGTGCGTCAGCACAGTCGGCCTCGCGAACGGCGAGAGAATTGGACAGCGCTTCGCGCCGCCGAGCACGCCGCTCGGAACCATCAACACGCTGGTGAACGTATCTGAGCCGCTGTCCGGCGCCGCTCTGGTCGAGGCAATCACGATCGCGGCACAAGCGCGGACAACCGCAATTCTGGACTCTCGTGTGAGCCGATCGGGCGTTGCCATCACCGGCACGGGGACAGATTGCATCGTCGTGTCGGCAGCGCTCGGTGGCTCAGTGCGCTTCGCCGGTCTACACACCGCTATCGGAGAAGCGATCGGAGCGGCCGTCTACAGCGCAATGCGCGACGGCATAGCAACCTGGCTCCAGGATACGGAGACCATGCGGCTAGCCGTCGGCTTTGAACGTTAGCGCTTACGCTGTTGCGGGCGCCTCTGCGCCGGTCCGGATCAAGGACAGCGCAACGGCAGCACGATGCAATAGAAGCAATCCCGCGAACGATACGAGATTGATCAGAAGAATGCGTTCCACGACGGCAGCAGAGAAGGCCTCATCCGAGGATCCGAGAACCAGCCCGGCTCCGTAGAGCGCCAACTCGTATACGGCGAACGCCGCGAGAAACGCGCTCGCGAGAGCGAGAGCCGATGCGCCCGCAGTTCCGGAGACAGCACGCGCGCCGTAGAATGCAACGATGCTTGCAACTCCGATGGCTGCGCCCCAGGCAAAGGAATCCGCGGTCATCGGATAATTGAGAAGTCCATAACCGACAATTTGGTTCGAGAGCCAAGCCACGGCCACCAGCGCCACGCCTTCACCACTCTTCATTTTTGAGCCAGCGAGTGCAGCGACAGCCGCCAGCGGCGCGGCACATGCGAATGCCAAGCTGCCTCCAACACTGAGGGCGGCGATCAAAGCAACCCAAAGCACGGTCGCGGTATTGTCGTTAGTGAGCGGTTTCAACGTCATGCCATGTCTCCAATATTTGCTCATAGCCTAGCACAGAAACAACCCAAGGCGAGAGGGCGTGTAACGGCCCTCTCGCCCCAATTTTCAGTTCGTGAACCGAACACCGCCGTAGACGCCAATGCCGGTCCCTTCAAACCCGTTCGGGTTCTCATAGTGCTTGTCGAAGAGGTTATCGATCCGCCCAAACAGGCTGACCCCCTCCTTGAGCTTGTAATCGGCCGCGACGTTAACGAGCGTGAACCCCGGCTGCGTGATATTGGCAAAAGTCGCGCGATCGATATCCGCCGTCTCGCCGATGTAGACAAGCGACGCAGTCAGCAAAAGCGGATCATAAGGTGTCCATCCTGCCGACAGGCTTGCCTTGTTGCGAGGACGGCGCAAAAGTTCAGTGTGCTTGATTTCGTTGGTCGCTTCCGTATACGTGTAGTCGGCACGAACGCGAAGGTTCGCCGTGATATCCGCAGATGCAAAGGCCTCGACGCCCGAGGTCCTCGCTTTGCCAACGTTGGCGTATGACGTACCCGTATCGTTGGAATCGATCAGGTTCGTAATGTCGTTATAGAAATAAGTCGCACCGAATTGAGCCCGGCCTTTGAAGATGGACTGCTCAAATCCTGCGTCCATACCCAGGCTTTCCTCGGGCGCAAGGTTAGGATTTCCGAAGAAGTATGGTGGAAAATCCTGAAACCGCTGGCTCAGCGTCGGTGCTTTGAACGCGGTTCCAACGCTAGCCTTCAGCTTCGTACCTGTCGCATCGATTACGTACGCCGGCGCAACGCGCCAAGTCGTGTGACCACCGAAGTTTTCATTATCGTCATAGCGCACGTTACTGACGAGGAAGAAGTTGCGGAAGATTTCCGATTGCAGCTCCACGAACCCGGCTTGGTTCCATTCCTCGGCGAAGAGCGCCGGGGTATCGAGTTGCTCGTTCTGATGCTCGGCTCCGGTCACGATCGTATAACCCGGCGCCACGCGAAGAACGCTGCGCCAATCGTATTTCACGCGTTCACCATCGTTTGAGCTTCTGCCAGATGAGACACTGTAGTTGTCAGTCTGGAGATTGGCGTAATTGATGCCGAAGTAGTTTGTCAGGTTGCCGCCGAGAGTCCTCCACACGACTTCGCCACGCGTATAGAACTGGTCGAAATCCGAACGCGAAAGGTTTTCACCGGGATTGCCTGTGAAATAGAGGGTCGCATCCGTATAGCGGGCGACGAAATTGACCGTCACGTCCTTTGTGACATCAACGCCGATCTTCGTTGAATACGTCCAGTTATCGTAACGATTGCTGTGGGCCATTGTGCCTGGCGGCAGAAGATCGAATGGCGTCACCGGCGTATCGTCGGCGCGAAAATGCGAGACGTTGAACGAGTAATTGTATCGATCACCTCCGCCGCTGATGCTCGCCGCTTGATTGAAGGTACCGAACGAGCCGCCTTCCACCATCCCCGTGGCCTTCGGCGGTCCCTTGCCGGCTTTCGTATAGATGACGATGACGCCACCCAATGCATCCGCGCCGTAAAGGCCGCTCTGCGGACCGCGCAAGACCTCAATCCTTTCGATGTCGGTCGTCAGCATCTGCCCGAAATCGAAACTGCGGTTGGGATTGCTCGGATCGCTGACGTCGATACCGTCAATCAAGACCTTGGTATGGTTCGAGTTGGTGCCGCGCATGAACACAGACGTTTGCCCACCGGGGCCGCCCGTTTGCACGACGTTGAGACCCGGCACGCTCCGCAACACATCCGGCAGCGTGCGGCGCTGCTGGGCCTGAATTTCCTTTGACGTGATCACCGTGACGGAGCTCGCGATCTCCTCCACAGGCGAGGCAATACCCGTGGGCGCGACCGTTACGTCCGAATTATCAGGGCCGCGCGCCGTCTGCGGAGCGCCGCCGCCGGAATTCTGGGGCGTCGAACTTTGTTGAGCGGCGGCGGGCGCCTTCTTGTTCGATTGCGCATCGGTATCCGAGATCACGGAGACTGCAGGAAGCTCGGTGTCAGGCGACACCGGCACCTGCGCCCGCGCCTCGATCGCAGCGAATGATGAAAGCGCGCACAGAAGCGTCGCACTCGAAGCACGGCACATGAAGACGCGTAGCATAATGACCCCCGTCGCTGGACGATGAGGGTGGACCGCCGCCCAGGCTTACTGGCAGCGCCTCGTGGACACGCGCACACATCACCGTTCACGATCCCCCCAGGATCGCGTTCGAATTGACGTTTGCGCGCAGAATTTTATCCGCTCAGCGCAACGACCTGCATGACCTGACGTGGCTCCCCACCGGTTGACACATCAGCCGCCGCTACGGGATTCCGTCCTGCCGCGCCCCACGCACGGAAGATGGGCAGCTTGTGGTGGCAGGTCTCCTGACTCGCGGCTCGGACGTCCTTTCCGACCTTCCCGAGGATCTCAATGGAGATCGTCAGTGGCTTATTCGGAGCAGACTCGCCGCTTACAGTTGCGGGGGCAGTCTCGGCATTGACGCCAATGGCGTCGCACCGTGTTCCCATTTTCACCACCTGGGCGACTTCACCCCGGTGGAACCATCACGCTGCCATAAACACACATTCGATGATAATGAGTCAATGCTGCAAAGCAGTCACACTGCATCGTGCGATGCCGCGCGAACGCCGATCGCCGAATGTCGTACCGCTGCCACTGGCTCGCGACTGCTTGGCCCGATTTTCTAATTGCTTCCCGAATTGAGCACCGTGTCATCCTCGCTCGAAGCCCGCTAGGGTAGGAATAACCGCCGGGAGAAAACATGCGATTGGCAATTCGTACACTCCGGCGGATAGCTATTTTCGGCCTCGGCGTCTTGAGCGTCTGGTTGATCGTCGACGTCTTTGAATTGGTGGACCGCCGGCTGCCGTGGATCCTCGCAGTGAGCGCCACGTACGTCATCGGCGCATATCTCATTCTTCCTCGCGCCGTGCGCATGGGGTTGAAAATCCTTCAACGACAGCATGTCCCGAGCTTCACGATCACAGGAGATGGCCTGCCCGGCGATCCGGTGAACCTGGCGCTGGCCGGCACCGCCGCTCAGCTCCGCTCTGCGTTCGCGACTGCTGGCTGGGTGGAAGCCGACCCGCTGAATTTCTCCAGCGCCTGCCGAATGGTTCGCGCTTTTGTCTTAAACGCCCCATACCCGGCCGCGCCATTCAGCACGCTCTATCTCTTTGGACGCGGTCAGGACATCGGCTTTCAAAAGGCGATCGATAATAGCCCGCGCAAGCGGCACCATGTTCGCTTCTGGGCTCAGAACCTTTCGAATGCAGAGACGAACTGGAATTCAGTCGCCTTCTGGCTGAACGATGAACGTCCAGCGAATGACGAACATGTGCTCTGGGTCGGAGCCGGCACCAAAGATACCGGCCTCTCTTTGACACGCATGACGTTTCAAATGACGCACGCCACCGATTCCGACACCAATGCGGAACGCAACTACATCGTCGACGAATTGAGCAACTGCGGCGTGATCGGAAAAGTGACCAACTACAAGACCGGCGACGAACTGATCACAAAACACGTCAATCACTACGTCACCGATGGCGATATCGCAGTCGCCGAGATCGAAGCGACCTGATGAAAGGAAGCGCCAGGAAATGCGGCGCGTAAACTGCCGCACAGCGGTCCACTGATCGCCGTTAGAAATGCAAGGTCGTACCCATGACAGGCCCCTGGATCAGCACATCTTGCTTGAAAAGCGTATCTCCAGAACCCTGCGAGTAATCCACCGAAAGAGCACGGTAACCGATGTATCCATCGAGCAGCAGATTGCACATCACGGGCAGCTGCCAGTTGTAGGTCGCGCGCACCTGCCAGGAAGCATTGCTGCCCGCACCGAACCCTCCGGCATCGGCGCTCACCACGAAGGAATCATTCTGTCCGAGTTGCTGCCGGAGACGTCCGCCAACAAACGGATCGACCCAATCAATCGAACCGGATCTGACGGTATCGAAGCGATCAAGAGCAGCAGCAGCCGTCACACCCTGATGCCAATAGCGGCCTCCAGCTACGAGATCGAATGCAGCCGGGGCGCCGATTGCGGAGTTCGTTCCCGACCAGAGTTCATAGGCCCCGCCGAATTCGACAATCACGAGTTCGTAGTCGGTTGAAACGCCTCCTGCCAACGGCGGAAGCTTGCCCGGAAGCTCCTTCTGAAAGTCCCTCGAGTTACTTACGTTGGCGTAAACAATATCGTTGAACAACCCAATCGGACCGTTGCGAGCTTCCGCATAACTCATCCACGCGGGTATCGTATCCCAATCCAGATGCCCGAGTATCGCGGACGGGTCCGCCTGCACGTCAAACGAGCGTCCCCTGATTGTCATGTCTCCCGAAATCCACGGAATCCAGCCGTAGGTCGTGAATGCGAAAGACCACGGACCGATGTCAGGCGCAGGCTCAACGTTCTTCCCGCCAAGATCGGCGGCAAATGCTGGCGGTATTGTTAAGCTGGCGATCAGAGCAACGCACAATGCGCGAATGGCATGTCTGAGGATGTGAAACATCGATGCGCCCCAAATGACGAAGGAATAAATTTGAAAGAATGAGCTTAAGTCTAACGCGAGACTTGAGGGACGCTATCAGCAAGCAATATCAACGCAGAATATCTGACTCTGACCGGACACGGCTATGTCACCTGCGACACGACCAACAAAATTTGGCACGCAAAACATTTTGCGAATTTGAAATAAGCCCCTCGATTCCCCTCGGCGTCGAAAGCAACCTCATCAATCAAAATCGATGAAATATTCTCCAGATGGAAACGTAAATTACTCCGCTCACTGATGCAATGGTCGAGAAGTAACTTCTCGAAAGCAAAGTTCTCCGGATTTTCTTCGTGACTCCGTGGCGAGGCCTAAAATGCTCAGCCGCAACCACAGGCCGAATGGTGTGCACCCTGACCATAGGAGGCTGAGTTATGAAGCTCGCTCAAAATGTTTCGTCGTTGCTAGGAGGAGTTGGCGCATCGTTGTTGATCATCTCCGCCGCGCAGGTTTTTGAAGGATCATCGCCTGCCTTCGCACAGCCCGCGCAACCCAACATCGTCTTCATCATGGGTGACGACATAGGCATGTGGAACATCGGCGCCTATCATCGCGGCTTGATGGCAGGCCGCACACCCAACCTCGACAAGATCGCCAAGGAAGGCATGCTCTTTACCGACTATTACGCCGAGGCGAGCTGCACGGCGGGCCGCGCAAACTTCATCACCGGAGAACTCCCAATTCGCACCGGCATGACCACGGTCGGCCAAGCCGGAGCAGCGATCGGCCTGCCAGCCGAAGCTGTGACAATCGCGACGGTCTTGAAATCGATGGGCTACGAAACGGGCCAGTTCGGCAAGAACCATCTGGGCGACAGAAATGAGTTTCTGCCAACCGTTCATGGCTTCGATGAATTCTTCGGCTATCTGTATCATCTCGATGCGATGGAGGATCCCGCGCATCCGAACTATCCGCAGAACCTCCTGAACGTCGTCGGCCCACGTAATATGGTCCACAGCTGGGCAACCAACACCGACGATCCGACCGAAATGCCTCGCTGGGGACGCGTCGGCAAGCAGAGGATCGAGGATGCCGGTACTCTCTATCCGAAGCGCATGGAGACGGTCGACAACGAGATTCGCGATCTCGCGCTCACTTTCATGGAAAAAGCCAAAAACGACGGCAAGCCGTTCTTCGTTTGGTTGAACCCGACGCGCATGCACATCGTTACGCACCTGTCTCCCAAGTATGAGGCGATGCGCAATTCCGAGAATGGCTGGTCGGAAGAAGAAGCCGGCATGGCCCAACTCGACGACGACGTCGGCTTGGTGATGAAGAAGCTGAAGGACATGGGCGTCGACGACAACAGCATCGTCGTCTTCACGACCGACAACGGCACCGAAGTTTTCACATGGCCCGATGGCGGCCAGACGCCGTTCGCCCAATCCAAGGGAACGGTCCTTGAAGGCGGATTCCGCGTTCCAGCCATGATCCGCTGGCCCGGACATGTACCCGCAGACTCGGTCCAGAACGGAATTTTCTCAGGACTGGACTGGTTGCCAACATTCGCGGCTATCGCCGGCAATCCAAACATCACCGAAGAGCTTCTGAAGGGTAAGCAGATCGGAGACAGGACGTACAAGAACCATCTCGACGGTTACAATCAGGTTGACTGCATCACAGGCAAAGGCCCCTCTGCACGCCACGAAATTTTCTACCTAGGTGAAAGCACGGTCGGCGCCTTGCGGATCGACGACTACAAGTTCCGCTTTATCGATCAGCCCGAAGGCTGGGTAGGCCAAAAGACCCATCCCGACGTTCCCTACATCACGAACCTGCGCCTCGATCCGTTCGAACGCACGGGCTGGCCGAACAACGGCACGAAGGAAGGCGGCCAGCAATACTTCGACTGGTTCAAGTACCAGTTCTGGCGCTTTGTGTTCGTTCAGCAGGTCGTCGGCAAGGAGCTACAGACGTTCCTCGACTTCCCGCCAATGCAGCGCGGCGCCAGCTTCAACCTTGACGCGGTCAAAGCGGAAATGCAGAAGCGGATGGCCCAGGCTGAAGCCGCGAGCAAGGGCCCAAGTCAATAACCGCAGACAACAGCGGGCGCGTTCGCGCGCAGAACGCGCCTCCGCTGAGTGCATACCGAAAATATCCGCGTATACATGCCCTCAGAAGAGCGGGTATTCAGCAGCTCTCCGGCCGCCAGGTACCGATCCGCAGACCCAACTTCGTTCCCTGCATGCGGTCGATGAACTCGATGAACTCTCGTGCCGTATCCTCGGGCGAAATTCCCTCGCCGCCGGCCGGTACGACAACACACTCGATCTGCCCGTCATCGCTAATATTCGTGTAGCCGAAATATAGCTTCGCTTTAACGGCTTGCTGAAATGCAAAAAGGGACGCCGAGACATAGAGAGCGGGCGCAGGCCCGTGTTTATCCAAGACGTAGTCGACATCGCAGACGATTGTGCAACTATCTTTCAAGGCAACACGCATTTCCAAAAATACATTACGATCTCGCTGTATACATTTGGGAGCAGTTCCGAATCCGTAGTTATCGACATCGACGGGGTTCATGCGGCCGGCTGTGATAACGGCGCTGGCGAGCCCCGCCCTATCCAACGCCGCGCAGATCGCATACTCACTTCGCGAATGAATCGTTGCAATGACCGAAGGCCCAGTCCGAAGAGCATCGATAACGTTCGGGTCTATCGAGATTTGCGGGACGAAATCCGGATAAACGGACTTGATAACCTGACGAAGGTTGTAATGCTGAATATGCCGGACCGGCATCTTACGGAAGTTTCGCCGAACGCTCGTTCCAGCAGTGGCCTCGTCAACGATCTTCCAGGCACCACGAAAAACTTCCTTCGGAGGACGCCACCAATTTCGCACGATATAAAGCAACAGCCGGCCTTTGGGGCGAAGCGGACGAAACCGTCTGCGGATGACTCTGAGCCGCGCTCGGTAATTCATGCGACTAGCGCCTCAGGCGTCGAATGATTTCAATGATCGAAGAGCGCATTCCCTTCTGCTTCCTTCTCTCCTTTTCCCATCTGCGATATGGGTCCCGCGCATAGTACGCACGAACCTCTACCCGCGAATTCTCGAATTTCGGGATCAGGCTCCAGTAGCCCGAGGCCAGACCTTCGTTGAAAATCTCGTGGACCGCATGAAGCCCTCCCGGCTCCTTATATCGAAGCCGCTCGGCCCAGTTCGTCGGAATTTCATCGACGGAAAAGATCGGCGGAACGCCGCCCGTCACAGCGAGGAACAATAGCTTGGTCCTCAGGCATTTTTTGCAAATCCCGCAGTTCTGCGGTTGAACCTTTCTGTTCCAGCAAAAGCTCAACGACTTCAGCGCAATTTCTGAGCCTCGAACGAGCGCGATTTTCTCGGACCGAGCAATATCTTCAGAGTCGGAACACAACCGTGTGCTGCCGTCGTCGAACAGGAAATTTGTTGCCGAATTCGACCCCCATGGAAACGTAAGGAACTGCCCGTCAAGCAGCTCGTCGGCTGCAAGGACAAGTCGATTGTAGCCGTGCGCATGCACAAAACCCCCACCTGCCAAGGCAAAGATGTGCCCGAGATGGTGCCGCTTGAGATTGAGTTCGACCCTCTCGTAAAGCGAATAAGCGTCGGACTTCACAATGATCCGACGTCCCGACAGCAATTCGGCCAGTGGCGCTGTCTTCGCGACAAGAGCGTGAAAACGCGCTTCATCATCGAGCGTGTAGTCCATTCCCTGAATCGTGATGACGTCCTGTGATCGACCATTCGCCAATCTCTTGAGGGCCGTATATGCCGCATCGAGTCCGCCCGAGAGGTACACCAACTCCCGGTCACTTGCCGGCTCATCGCGCCTTCCCTCCTCCGAAAAGCTGACCTCCGTTCTGCTGAGATGTCTGGGAAGCCACGACTGCCAGATTTCGCTGATCCGGCGGGCGTTGAGAGCCGTCGTTGGACTGCCCCGTCCGCAAATATGCAGATCCATGTCGAGGCGCATGGCAATGGGCAGAAAGTACCACGCGGCATAGTCGCGGGCGGTTCCGATACTTGCCGTCACGGCATCACTGGTAACGACTCTGATGCAACCAACGGAGCTTTTAAGAACAGCTTCATTGCCGGCCGCGGCAACATCGACGACAAGACGATTCCGATTCTGCACCATATGAATTCTAAAAGCCCGAAAACGCCATTCGCGAACAGCTGCCGTTTACTTCGTGCAGGGATTTGTTAGTTTGCCGCCGGTATTCGAAGGGGGAAATCATAATTCGCATGGAACTGGTCAAAGATGCGCAAATCGCAAAAGCCATCATTTTGTCCCCAGATTTCGAAACCTATTCGATGGCGAACAGGTATCGCGAACTCTCTCGGCGTACGGCGATGGATTTTTCCGCCACCATCAAACTTCTTGAACATCTGCCCGTCTTCATTGGTGGCGAAAATCATCAGAGAATTCGCAAAGTCATGGCAAAGCAGATCTCTCGCACGAAAGAAAGCCAGCTCACGGCAGTTCACCAGTCGCTTGGTGACCTTTTCCAGCACTGCTTCCGTCCCGCTGCAAAAATAGACTTGGTCGCCGATTTCGCCCAGCCCCTATGGCGATCTGTTTCAGCGTCCATTGTTCCACGTGACGATAAAATTCTCGACCTTGTGGACGAGATTCCCGGATTATTCAGCCCGATACTGTCCATTCGCGAGCGGGCGAAAATCAACGAGAAAATCGCGACTTTCTTGCAAAGCAATTTCGACGCCGAAGATGAAGATGAGTGCCTGATCCTTCTTTGTCTGGTGTCGCTGGGAGCCAGACCATTCGTCGGCACCCTCAGTCTTTCTCTCTATGAGATTTTTCGAAGCCACCCGAACTTACCCATGTGCGAGGTGAGTTGGCCTGAAGCATTTCCTTCGAGTTCCCTCACCTACGTTGACCGGATGTGCCAAGCCACGACCGACTATACGGGCTTACAGTTGGAAAAGGGTGACCGTGTCCGCTGCGTCACGCAAAGTCCGTTGTATTCAGTCGATGAGAACAGGCGAGCTTTGTTTGGCTTTGGCGCTCATACCTGCCTCGGAAAATCTATTTCCGAGCGCGTTTGGTCGCTCGTCACCGACAGGCTCTCAAAAAGCGACCTGCGAGGCGAGTGCGTCGGCATTGAGATGAGCCCTCACGACGACCCCTTCAAAATGCCCATCAAGATCGAAATCAGACTGCATTGAGCAAGGCGCGACGCACCTTTCTCTCTCTCATGGCCGACAGCCGATCCGCCAATTCCGCAAGCGTCAGCGTTTCAGGGAAATTCACGATTTCGATGTCCATATCGAGAGCTTCCTCGAGATCCATGGCGAGCTTGAGCGTATCCAGGCTATCGAGGTTCAAGGATTGCAGCGTGACTACATGCGCGCTCTCAGCGTCGAGCCGGGGAGCATTCACGGGCAGCAAGGCCTGGATGGTATCCAGCAAAAGTGAAGTTACCTGAGACGTCATTGGCCCCTCGCCATTCGGCTACATTTCGCACACGCCGCTCGCCAATTTTGATAACTCACGTCCCCTTTTGAATCTATAGAGCCCACCTACGTGTTCGCCGTAAAGTCCACAGTTGTTCCCGCATAGAGACTATCATTCGGCCGATCTGTGGCCGAAACGACCCAAGCGGATCTTTCATCCCAATCTTAGCCTGAGGCGCATGGAGCTTGACGCCCCAACAATGTCCCTCCGCCGCAGCAGTGGGCAGACGCTTGGCGAATACGCTTCGCGCTCAGAACTTCACTTTCAGCCCGCCGTAGGCCGTAATCGGCGCCGCTGGTACGACCGTTCGTGGATCGAGGAAGGTGCTGCCCGCCGCGTCATTAGTGGCATTGATGTCAAAGAACGTCCCGTAGACGCCATAGTGCGCGTTGAACGCGTTATCTACGAGGCCATAAATCTGGATGTGGTCCGTGACATCATACGACGTATGAAAATTGACCTTGGCATAGCCGCCGAGAGGAGCGTTCTGATTGGACTCGTCGCCGAAAAAGATCTGATTGCTTGCGGCGACTAGGTCCGCACCAATCCTCCATTGCGGCGTCCAGGCGTAATCCACACCGGTCTTGAACTTATGCGCCGGCACGCCAGGCAGCCGGTCTCCGGGATGGACGAAGATATTGCCATTTTCATCCGCAAACGGATTGAATGGCGACGGAAGGGTCAAGTTGCTCCGAAATGTCGCGTCCACGAAATTGTAGTTGGCGTACACGAACAATGGTCCCGACCAGTAATTGACCTGCGCCTCGACGCCCTCGCGCAATGTGTCCCCGGCATTCGCGAACGAACTGCGGCCGATAATCGACGATGCGACGTTGATGATGTCATCGGTATTCACAGTGTGAAAGAATCCCAGACTCCATGTTGTCTTCTGGTGAGAGAGGACATCGGTGTTGCTGCCTTTGAGGCCTGCCTCCCACGTGTACGAGACGACCTGCTTCAACGGCGGGTCCGATGTCAGGAAGCTCGGCAGCAGGCAGGGATTGTTGGGATCTGCACAAGCAAGCTCGGCGGCAACCGGTGCACGGTTGGCTTCCGAGAAGCTTCCATAAAGCGAAACTCCGTCGAAAAGCTTGTAAGTGCCGCCTGCAACCGGATTGAAATGATAATAAGTGTTGTTGCTGTTGAGGTCGGGCGCCAACCCCGTCTCGTCATGAATTTCGATATTTGCGACGTTGAATCGGCCGCCGGCCGTCAAAGTAAGCCGGTCGGTTGCATCGAACGTATCGAGGAAATACAGCCCATAGTACGTGTTTCTGGTCGAGATGCTGACCGGACGAATATCGGAGAGATCCGTGCCGCCGGTCGGCGTGCACGATCCATCGGCTTCCACTGTACAGATTTGGCCGAATGGCCCGACGAACGGTCCGCCTCCTTCGACAACGAAGTTGGGTTGCAGAACGCCGAGCTGTGCGGAAGAAGAAAACGACACCTCGCCATGATCGATGCTGCCGCCGAGGAGGAATTGGTTGTGATGATCGAAGAGCGGTGTTTTATCGACGCCTTGCAGCGAGCCGCCGAAGCTGTTCGCGTTGACCGAGGTACGGTCGATTTCTCCGAGACCGACATCGGGATCGACATTTATGAGTTTGCCGGTGGTATCTTGAAGGAGAATGGTCGTACCATCGAGATTGTCGAGACACGCTCCGGTCGCTGACGGTCCGGGCGGGTTGATCGCACACGGCGTAGCATTCGAAATGTTGCCGTCGATGTGCTGCTGATTGAAATGGCGATAGTAGGTAACGCCGGAGAGTTGCAACGTATCGGTCGCCTGCACGTTTCCGTTCAGCGACACCATTTCCATCTCGTTGGTCGTCGACTGCGGAGTGGTGAAGACCTTTCCCCAACCCTCATCGAGCAGCTCGACCGGCGAAGCTGCGGCGACACCCACGGTGTTGTCGGCTCCGGTGAAGTTCAAATGGAATTCCGACCCATCGCCCTTTACGCCGAGATCGGCATACAAGCGGCGAATGTCCGATGTGCCCTGATCGCGGAAACCTTCGTCGCGAATGGCGTCCATCGCGATATAGGTCGCCCAGTTACCGAACCTCATTCCGTCCTGAATCGATCCTTGCACGCGTCCATACGATCCGAAACGCGTATCGGCTTCGAACCCCTGATATTTGAATCCGTCCTTCATATCGATTGATATCGAGCCGCCGATGGCATTGAGGCCGAAGACGGGATTGCCGCTCATGACCGTCATGCTGTTGATCGCGATCGGCGTGATGAAATCGTAGTTGACGGTGTCGCCGAAAGACTCGTTGATGCGAACGCCATTCTGATAGACGGCCAATCCCTGCGGAACGCCGTCGACGGGCGACGAATTGAAACCGCGATAATCAACGTTCGTCTGGAAGCCGTTGCCTTGATAGTCACTCAGGATAATGCCCGGCACGTAAGCCTGAAGAACGTCCGCCGTGTAGTCGCTGCGCGTTCGGGCAATCTCGGAGGAAGAGACCGCGCTGACACCGCTCGGCACCTTCCCAATCGGAATTTCGTCGCCGATCGGCGACATTTTCACGTCATCCGACGGAGGAGACACCGAGCTCGCAAACTCAGTAGCGGACGGTGCTTGTTGCGATGGGACGGCTGGCGCCGCCGCGGTAGGACTGGCTTGCACCGGCACAGCCGCCTTGGCAGCTGGCCCTGCGGCTGCGGGCGTAGGCGCCTTGGTAACATGCTTGGCCGCCGCGGGCGGAGCTTCCGGCGCTGGCGCGGACGGCGCCTTCTTTGGCGCATGCACTTCCTTCGTCGGCTTGGCCTTTGGCTTCGTCCGTCCCTGAATGATTTTTACCTCGGGAAGCGGAGCGCTCGGCGAAGTTTGAGTCGCCGGCGCCGGAACATTATTTGGCGGGGTCATCGTCTGCGGCGGCGGAGGACTTGTCGCTGGAGGCGAAGCCGGAACACCATTTTGCGGGTTCGCCGTCCCTGGCGCTGGAGGACTGGCCGCAGGAGGCGGAGACGGAGTTGGCGATGCAGATGGTGCTGGAGGATTCGTGGGCTGAGTTGGGGCAGCCGCGCCGCCGCCTCCTTCGCTCTGTGCCATCACGCAGCTCGCTGTCCCCACAGAGATGAGCGAGACAGCAGCTACCGCCGAGGCAATAGTCCGTTGCCATATCCGCCGCGATCCAACCATGCTCCCACCCCCCTATTGCGATGCGAACATCTAGGAGAGGCGCGATTCTCCGGCATCCCGTCACCCGAATCGGAGGAAATTCGTCTGAGCGCTGATCGTTTCTCGACACCTAGAGGCGTTCGAGCATCGAAAAATTCAACAATAGAAAAAACAATCGATACATCGGGAAATTACGCCAGCTGAGCTTGGGAAGAACGTCAGGATATCTCGCAAAATAACATAAATATATGCTTGGCCTGAGGCAAAAAGAATACAAATGCGCGCTGCACCTCAAATGAAAATGGTGACCACGGCGGGAGACCGTGATCACCAACGACGAGGAGCGAGGATCGGAGCGCCCGCCAGAATATCCGGCGAGTGCCGCTAGATTAGAAGTCGATATTCACACGAGCCGACCCGATGTGAGCCAAATAATCCTGGCGGACGTTGGCATCGTAGTTCAACTCGAAGGTCGAGTTCGGGGCGAACTGCGCTTGAATACCTGCACCGAGAGCCGCCGTATCACGACCGACATCCGGGCCGGCTGCGGTGAACGTGCCGCCTCCCGCTGCGAAGGCGGCGCCTACGACCTGAGCCGTATCCGCGAACTCGTGCAGCCAGGCTGCGCGGCCTTCAACGACCGTATCTTCTGCAATCGGAATGAGCGCCTTGATGCCAAGGGCCGATACGACCGAGTCGTTGCTTTGGCTCTTGATGCTCAAAGCCATCCCAGCATCGCTTTCCTCGGTGTAGCCATCCTGATGCAGGTTTGAATACGTGAGCGATGCGATCGGCGTGACGATGGCACCATCGAAGCGCATCGGTGCACCAAGTTCGACCGAGGCATTGAACTGACGTCCGTCGTGGCTACCCTTTGCGTGATCCTCGAACGGCACCGTCAGGAAACGGTTCGTATCGTAGTTGTGCCAGGTGAAGCCCGTGCGGCCCGTCACATACCAGCCTGGATTCTTGATCGAGCCATAAGCCTCGACGAGATAGCTGTCGATGTCGGTGTTATTCCGCGACGTGTCACCGTCGCCATTGATGCGGGTATTTGCATAACCGCCCGCAACACCGACCCGGACGCCAGGAGAAATCCAGTTGTCGTAACCAGCCAGCACACCATAGAGACGGGCAGAATAGCCATCGACGAGGCTCCGCTCATCTTGGTTCATGCCGGCGCCGAATGCCTGGCCCCACAGAGCAGCACTCCGAGGCGCAACGAAATCGTTGTCGTCCTTGAGGCCTCCGAGGTTCGAACGGTTTGGATCGCTCTGCTTCATGCCGAGACCCGACGGCCCCGGCTTATATCCCGATGAGCCCGTTGCGCCGACGGATGCCAAACGGCCGTCGATATGCTGACCGATCGCGGAATTGAGCGTAATCGCCGCTTGCTGGGTTGCGAAGTTCGTTTCGGGCGCAAGCTGACGGCCGGCTTTCGCAACATCGGAGTCATCCGCCAGCTGCTGCACTGCGCCGCCAAGCGCGTCGAGAACCGGATCTGCGCCCGCAGCATCCATCAATGCATTGATCGCCGCCGCTCCCGGTCTGGATATCCCGTCGATGTCGGACGCGTCCTTGACCTCGGCCCCAATGACAAGCGCGTTGCTCGAGTTTTTGACCGCTTCCCAGCTGACGAGTGCCGACCCTTCAACTTCCGGAAGAGCCGTACCGAAGAGGTTCGTTGCGACCGTGTACCATTCACCGCTCCTTACGGTGGCATCGATGAAGGGCGCGAGTGTCGTCGTACGGGCGATCGAAGACGTTCCGCCAGCACCGTTGACGATACCATCTGCGATTTTCAGCGTGCCATCGATCAAAGCGATTGTGCCTGCGCCGGTTGCAGTATTGGCGCTTGCCCCGCCTCCGCCAAAGATGTGAGGTGCAATGATGACCTGGCTATCCTGAACCGCAAACGAACCGACGGTTGTCGCCGCTTGCGTCTCCACGGTTAGATTTCCAACATAGGTTCCAGCATTGTCGAATGTGAAGGACTTCGCGCCCCACATATTCAATGTGTAAGTGGTCGTACCGGAAGCTGCGCCCGTCGTTATCGTAGATGCTGAATTTCCATTGAACTCTTCGGCAGCAGGGTTGCCTAGAGTTGTCGTGCCTGTGGTTGTCGCAGTGGCAAAGCAACCGGAAGCACCGATCGTACAAGTCCGCCCCGTAACAACCTGCATGCGCTGGTCAACATCAATGTTGCCAGTCAGTGTCGCGCCCTTTTCGTTGACGAGCGTATGCTCGCCGTTGCCGTAATAGATATTGCCGTCGATCGTTCCCCGGTTCGTGATCTCGGAATCGAGCTGGCCGAACTGACTGTTGATGTTCAGTCGAGAGTCGGTTTGCGCACCGCCAGTACCCAGGCCATTTGAAAGAGCCCACCAGCGAACCGCGACGCCACCTACGGCAACGATATCGCCGCTGATTGTTCCGTTGTTCTCGATCGTAGCCGTCCGGATCTCGCCGCTGTCCGATACGATGCCAAGGGCAATACCAGCGCCGCGCCCCGCCGTATGCTCGATCGTTCCGTCGTTTTGGAGCTCGAATTCTCCCGCGCGACTATAGATACCCGTCGCCAATTGCCCCGACGCGGAGATGGTGCCGCTGTTATTAACAACGAAGCTTTCGGGTTCCTCTTCCGAGAAGATGCCCGCAGCGACCGACAAGTTGCCGCCGCTTGCCTGCAAAGACGTGGCGGTGACAGTAGTCAGCGTCAGCGGACCGCGCGTGACGGATATCGTACCGGTATTGTTGACGGTCATCTCTTCAGTGTCGCCGTTGGCAGCAATACCGTAGAGCTGACCACGACCGAAGCTCGTAATCGCTAAATTACCTGAGTTGTTGATGACATATTCACCCGCATCGTCAGCATTGATACCGATAACGTTCACAGCATTGAAGGTGTTGTTGTTGATAGTGATGTTACCGCTATTCGTAAGGCGTCCCACCTCGCCCAACGGCACGATCTCTATACCTGTCGTCGCGGGAAGATTGCCCGGTCCCACCGTGATGTTAAGCGAGTTTGAACTCGTGCCTTCACATGAAAGCTGATTTGGCGCGCTGCCGGCAGCACAAGCGGCGAGCGCCTGATGCGACACACCCATGCTGAGCGCTGCCGCAAGGGAAGCAAGTAGCAATTTTGCAGCGGGACGGCCCAAAACTTGGTTCGATGAAGACATGACTTCTCCCCCCTCCAAATCGTGTTTGGAAGTTTTCTTTTGATTATTGGCTTGAGTAGTTCGGGTACTTCGAAGCTGACGCTAAGCTGCAGACAGATAGCTCGCGCTAAGACTCCGTTCGCCGGATCGAAATAACGACGATCTCTTCTGGAAACGCCATTTGGCGTCGGACGCGCGAAAATTTACTCAAATCGCTCCCCTTCCCGGCATCAGGCGATTTTCCCGGAATTCCCCTCTGCGCAATTCGCCGCGAAAAGGAGAAAGCCAAGGACTTGCTTTCCTATCCCACTGTTATCGGCGTGAGCATTGCTCGAAAATGGGAGTATTTCCTGCGCCAATTGCATACCGTCAAAATGCTACTGACGTTGCAAAGCCGCCACAGACTGCCAATTTCCGCCTGCAACAGGCAATTCGCCCCAATTTGTTTACATTTGCGCCGGGCGATCGCAGCAATCTTTCCTGCTTGTGCCACCCGCAGCTCGGCCCACACCCAAAACTGTTCGATAAGCCTTTAGAAAAAGCCTGAGCCGCGAAATTCGGCCGCTCACCAATGGCATTCTCTAGGACGTCGACGCAGCTCGATCCTCTGAACGAAGCCGCGCGACCGCGCGCTCATGGCGAGAAGATTCCCGCTAGTCGACCCAAATAGCCCCGTAGCCGATGCTCAATCCCTGCCCTTCTCTCGGGATATATTGGCGACGCGCAGGAGCTCCGCCAAAGATTGTCTCAAAGCCTTCGCCAAGAGTTGCTGATGGAATTTGCGCGGCCTCCGAAACAACAATCAATGGCCGGGCATCAGGCAAACATGCGGGCGATCGCCGTACACACGCATCTTGTTTCGAGGGTCAACCATATCGTTGCCCGGTCCTATGTGCGAGGTGTCATCCCAATCGAGCGTCGGATGATAGGCCTCCTTGACCTGAGTGCCGTGCTGCCGTCTTTCAATCAGCGCGCTGCATAATTTCCGGATCGAAGCCGCCGGCCCGGCCGGTTCGTTCATTGTAGCGAAATAGCTTGAATGGGCTTCGAAGTGCCGGAGGGGTCTTTGGAATAGCGCCAGCACTCGCCGTCTTTCCTCCATGTCAATCCCGGCAAGGACTTGAGAGACGCGATGGGTGCCGCGGCTCCGAAATAAAATCCTTGCGCCTCTCGGCAGCCATGCTTGACCAGAAAATCCATCTGATAGCTACTCTCGACACCCTCAGCAATGACCTCCAAATTCAGGCTTGTCGCGAGCCCTATGATTGCAGCGGCAATCGCCTGTGACGCGCCGCCGGTCTCCAGTTCAGCAACGAAGCTCCGGTCGATCTTGAGCTTATCGATCGGCAGTTTCTGCAAATACGATAGCGATGAGTAACCGGTGCCGAAATCGTCGACGGCCAAGCGCACGCCCAATCCTTTGATGGCCTCGAGCAATGTCACAGGGGCCTTACCCTGGCCCATCAAGGTGCCTTCCGTGATTTCGAACTCGAGGCAAGCCGGGTTCAGATCGCATTCCTTCAGAATGTGCCCAAGCACATCGACGAAACCCACGTGATGCAGCTGCTGCGCAGAGACGTTCACCGCCATCGTGGATATCTGCGCACCATTGGCGAGAAGCCATTTCATGTCGCGGCATGCGGTACGAAGGGCCCATTCGCCGAGCGGCACGATGAGCCCCGTTTCCTCCGCTATCGGGATGAATTCCGCCGGAGACACAATGTTGTTGTTCGCAGTCTTCCACCGGATGAGGGCCTCGAAGCCCGTCACCCTGCCGTCTGGAATCGAGACCAAGGGCTGATAGTGGAGAACAAACTCGTCGCGCTCGAGAGCACGCCGCAGGTGAAGGTCCACCGAGAGCCGCGTGTTTGCCGCCTGAGTGAGGCCCGTTGAGAAGAACCGGTATGTACCCTTGCCTGCTGCCTTTGCGTGATAGAGAGCGGCATCCGCGTATTGAATGAGTGACGTCGTGTCGGAACCGTCTTCGGGAAAAAGACTAATTCCCGCGCTGGCACCCAAGCAAACCTGCTGCCCATCGGAAAGAATGTAGGGTTGAGAAAGCTGGTCGAGAATGCGATTGGCAAGGCAGATGGCTGAAGCACGATTGGCATTCTCGCAAACCACAACGAATCCGTCGCCGCCGAAGCGCGCGACCATGTCGGACCCGCGAATGCACGACCTTAGCCTGTCGGCCGCCCAGACTAAAACTTCGTCACCGGCGCCATGCCCGAGACTGTCGTTGACGAGCTTGAACCGATCGAGATCGACAAAGATCACCGCGCCCGTTGATTGATTTTTTCCGGAACCGGCTAATGCCGAGTCAAGCCGGGACGAAAGAAACCTCCGATTGGGAAGACCGGTAAGATCGTCATGGTGAGCGCGATGCTCGAGTTCGCGCTCCGATGCCTTGAGCAAACTAAGATCGGCGCTGCTTCCGACATAATGCGTGAGCTGGCCAGTCTCGGAATGAACGCTGCTGATGGTCACAAAAGCAGGGTACAGTTCTCCGCTTTTTCTTTTATTCCAAACTTCTCCCTGCCAATAGCCGTTCGCCCGTATACCGTCCCACATCGCGTCATAAAAGTCTGTCGAGTGGACGCCGGACTGAAGAACGCGCATGTTCTTGTCCGAGATTTCATCGACCGAATAGCCAGTGATCCGCGAGAACGCGGCATTTGCCGTGATGATGGTGCCGCAGGCATCCGTTATGACCACCGCCTCTTGCGTGCATGAAAGGATGGTTAGGGCGAGGCCTTGATCGATGGTCAGCGATCTGTTTCGTGGTTGCGTCTCGGAAGAAAGGGAGTGGTTGCTTTCCTGATCGTGCTCTGCGCTTGGCTTGATGCTCATTTGGCAGTTCTCGTTCGGATTTTGTTATTTTGAGCAGTGTGCGAGCAGGATGATGAAGCAAACGCTAAATTGACGGGCATTTTGGCTCGACGCTATCGCTTGGCCGCAAAGATTGAATCGATCCAGAAATCGATACTTGCGCTCCGAAACTAAATTCTATCGCTTCGCTACTTCCGGCGATATTTTCCCATGAAAACAATTTGTTGACTTGCCCATTTCCGATACGGGTGTGGGGTCTGTCCTACGAGGGTTGAATGGTTGCGAAAGAAGTTGTCGACGTACTCTTGCAATTGAGCCGTATGCTGCTAGCGGAAAATGACGGAGATCGACTAACACCGGCACAGTGGATTGCGCTTCGTTATTTTTCGCGCGCAAATCCGTATAGCCGAACGCTCTCTGGACTTGCGCAATATCAGGCAACGACTGCGGGCACGGCATCCCAGACGATCAAGAGCCTCGAACACGCGGGATTTCTCGAACGCGATATCTCTTCCCGAGATGCGCGAAGCTCAGTTTTCACGATTACGGATGCCGGTCGTGGAGTCATGGGGGAGGATCCTCTCGCGCATCTTGCGGCGGAAGTTGAGGACCTGAGCAACGCCGAGCTTCTGCATTTTCGCGACGTTCTGCGTTATCTTTTAGCGAATGTCGGAGGCGATCAGCCGCGAAATCCATTTGGAACATGCCGGGATTGCGCGTTTCTATTGACGCGCCGCACGAGAAGCGGCGGCACAACCGGAGAGAGCAAATATGTCTGCAAGCTTCTGAACTTCTTCCTGTTGGAGGCGGAGCTCGATTGCCTTTGCAGGAATTTTCAGGCGTCGCAGCAGTTGCAGAAGCCCCGCCGGCGGGAGCCTAATTCTTGACCCCGGCGCCTCAGGCAACTTGAGCCATCGAATAAATCGAACTGACACCGCTCCCCTTGATCGCCTCGCCTAATTCTGTTCAAGCGCGAAGAGATCGAAGTTGCCGCGCAGCACATCTTCAACCCGGCCGCTGCGAACGCTGCCGTCCCCATTCCGAACGAGCGGTGTCGCTCCCTTCCGATAGCGGCGGACGATATTCGTGCCGCGTTTTGCTTTGGCTCCGAATGCTCCCGCAAGCGTTTGGCGGATCTCGGCCTTCGACGCGTCGCCAAGCGGCAGCTTAGCAATGAGGACTTGCGCCGTGACGCGGCTGCCTCCAACCTCGCTTTTCTCGAGAATATGCAGACCGGCTTCGCGGGCAAGGGCGCGATAAGCTCCGAAACCGCCAACGATCAGCGCATTCGCATCCACACCCGGAATGGCGTCGATCTCGCTTGCGTACATGTTCCTGTTGCGGGCCCAGGCGCGGTACATGCTGCCGAGTTCCGCACACCATGCCGTCGCGGCCTCACCATCATCGGCGTCCATCACGAAAGCCGGTTCAACGATGAGCGCGGCCTCGACAGGTGCTTTTTCGTCAAGATCCTTCAGCCCCTCATTGACGAGATGAATCTGCATGGCGAGCCGCGCGATCAGATCGCGCATGCTTTTTCCGGTCTGCCGCGCCAGACGCGCCTCGAGCGAGGTGGCTGTTTCCGTTGCGACCTCGATACGGTCCATCAACTCCAGACGGGCGAGCGTTTGCGATCTATCGGCCCGCGACCAGAAGTCGGGCAATCCGATTTCCCGGGTTAGTTCCGCCTTCGCCGCTGCCCATTCCACCGACTCGATGCGCTGCGCGATCGGTTCGTGAGCGGCAGCAAGACTTGCGATCTCGCTCGCATCGCCTGACGGCGTGCGCATCATGTCGAACAGGCTCTGAGGCGCACCCGCCTGCGTGTGGGCGGAGACCGACGATGCAACCGCGACGTCGCTCTTGCCGTCGGGGTCGACGAAGTCGGCACGAAGTGCACCGCCATCGCGGCGTACGAAGACAAATTGATCGCCTTCAGGGAAACGCCGCTCGACGATCGTTTCCGCGAGCGGCGCTATCAGGTAGTGATCTATCGCACGCTTCAGCGGCCGCGCGCCCATCTCCGGTGAAAAGCCTTTTTCGAGAAGGAACTCGAGCGCACTGGCATCCCACTCGACGGCCCATGCGCGGTCTTTCAAACCGCGCCGCTCGAAAATGTGCGCGAGTTCCTTCATGAGAATTCCGCGCATCAATTCGCGCGTCAGCGGCTTGAATACGACGATTTTGTCGAGCCGGTTCTGGAACTCGGGGCGGAATGTTTGCGAAATGGCTTTGTGAATCTGTTCGTCCGTAAAACCTGAAGAGGATGGCTTGAAACCAATGCTGCCGCTATCGCGATGCGTGGTCGCGCCGAGGTTCGACGTCAGGATGATAATGCAATGACGAAAGTCCGCGGTCTGTCCAGTAGCGTCCGTCAGCCGGCCCTCGTCGAAGACCTGGAGGAAGAGATCCCAGATCTGCGGGTGCGCCTTTTCGAACTCGTCCAGAAGCACGACTGAGAACGGCTGCTTCCGGATTCGCGCCACGAGCGTCTCGGCATCGGCAGGAAGATTGCCGCCGCCCAGAATTTTCTGCGCGCCCTCGTAAGTCTGATATTCGCTCATGTCGAGCCGGATCATGCGATCGACCGCGCCGAAAAGGTAATCGGCAACGGTCTTCGCAAGCTCGGTTTTGCCGGTGCCGGTCGGGCCCGCAAACAGAAAAACGCCGATCGGCTTCCCTGGATCGTTGAGGCCCGATTTGAGCATCGCAATGCGCTCGACCAATGCCGCGACGGCGTGCGGCTGACCAATGACGCGGGCTTGGAAGAAACCGCGAACCTCTTCGAGGCTCAAGCGTTCCGCACCATCGAGGATCGACAGCGGTAGCCCCGTAAGTTGCGAGAGCGTCGCCAGGATCTCATGGCTGCCAAGACGTTTGACTTTCTCTTTCTCCGACCGAACGGCCGTCATTTTCATGAGAGACAGCGCGGAGCCCGGAAGATGCATCGCTGTCAGGTAGCTCTGAGCGACATCAACCGATGTCCGGGCGAAACTCGGATCGATCGGCGTCCGTGTCGTCTTTTCCAAGCGTGCGGCGAGCGTTTCGGCAAGTTCGATTGCCTCCTCCTCGTCCATGTCCTCCATGCGGACGATTTCGAGATGGCGCCTCACCGCGGGCTTCAGCTGCTGCAGCTTCGTCGTCGCCGCGAGCGAAGCTTCAGCCCAGATCAGAAGACGTCCCGCCGCGACCGCTGGCATGATCTGATCCAGGATGCTCGCGCTCTGGGCTTGGTGCGTCCCGCTGAGCGCCAAGCCGAGGAGGTCTGGCACGTACCAAATCACTTTGTTGCCAGCATCCAGTTCCTGGAGCACCTCGCGGATGCGTCCCTCGAGCTGGCCGATGTACATCTGCCCGGCTTGAAGATCGGCGCCGCTTGCCTGAAAGACGCGCCACTCTTTCGCGGCTATGCGGTCGGCTAGAAGTTTCAGGAACGACGTCTTCCCGACATACGGTTCGCCGCTGACCAAGAGGATGCGTAACGACCCGCTGTCCACCAGCCGTTGGGCGGCGCCGAGTGCGTCTTTCCAGCCTTGAGGTTCGATCAGAAGTCCATTTTCGGTGTTGTTCGCCCAGAAGCGGCCGATCGATGACAGGAACGATGATGTGGATGGTGACGTCGTCGACGATGTCTCCTGCTGAGGACCGGCAGGCACGACCTTCGCCGCGAGACGTACCGCCATCGGGTGACTGACGAGCGCCAGGAAATCCCTGATTTGCTCCCGTTTCCAGAGCGGCAACGCCATGACCTCGGGACCGACTTCGGCCGGCTCGTCCTCGCCGAGCGCCGTGAAATGATCCGAAAGGAGGTGACGCAAAAGAACGTTCTCCGACCACCAGTCGCGAAGCCCCACGAGAAACGCTCCGGCAGGCGGGCGCGCATAGGCCTTCAAGAAATATTGGAATGCAAACGTCATTTGCCAGACGGACAACCCGTCGAAACGCGGCAGCACTTTCGAAGCGGAGCTCAATGCATCGGGCCGCTGCTTCAAGGCGGCAAATGCCGCGCACGACAGCGGCCAGTTCTGCCCAAAGGCATAGTCGAACACGGTCTCGAGCGGCACTTTTGGATCAGCAAGAAGCGCCACCGCGCTTTTAAAGTCGGCGTTCTCAGCAAGTTCGTTCGTGTGCGCGGAATCGCGAGCAAAGGGTTCCAGCGTTTTGCTGATGGTGTGCAGCTCGGTGCCGAGTGACTGCTTGGGCGCAAGGGTTCTAAACAGCCGGAATTTTTTGAGATCGGCCCAGGTGCCACCACGCAGCCGGAAGACAATCACCCCTCCGATGATCGCCCACAACAACAGCACAAGGATCTGATCCATTGGGCTCTCCCACCGCCTCTCACTCCGGTTAGAGAACAAGCAGAAGCGACCCCGCTGTTGTCAACGGGTCGGCGCAAGATCCCTCTCCAAAAGGCGGTCAACCGTCACCAGGGTGCGCTTTCGTCCGCCCGCAGGCCCTGTATACCATGCTGGTCAAATTCGCGATGAATCGCCCTGTCCTTTCGGCGCGCACGAGGCATAATGCGTCGCTCACAGCTGCGAGGTCTCCATGCGGACGTTGCCTTTGCTCTTCCTCGTCTTCGCTTCACTCTCCTGCCCTGCCGTGCACGCAAGCGATGCCGAAATCGTCTGCATCAACCCCAAGGACGACCCGCCGGGACCTGACACCACAGTGGCCTGCTATTCCGATGCAGGATGCGCGGTCGCGGAATCCTTCGGCGCCGAAGCCATCCGCGATTACGATACGGAAAGCGCGCCGTTCGCGTTGGCACGGGGGAAGATCAGCGGTATCGTTACCGCCGCGCCAGATGTCATCAAAGTTGCAAAGGCCAACGGCGCTGTCTGCCAACCGCCCAAGAAATAGCGGCGGCGGTCAAACGCTCCCCCCGCCGCCACATACATCGCCTAGTATGCGAGCCTGCCGAACAAGCGCACATTCGCGCCCGGCTGCAGCACCTCGTCCTTTTTGAACGATGTGCTGTCTCGGACATAATCGTTCAAAAGATTTTCGCCCTTGATGCCAATGGTCATCCTGGGAGCAACGGCGCCGCGTCCGTCCAAGGCCATCGTGTAACTCACCTCGGCGTTGACCAGCGTGTAGCCGGCAGTCGGGGTCTCGTTCGGCGCGATTTCATCCTGCGAGAACGCGTACAGAGACGAAATCTTGGCCTGCCAGGCGTCGTCGCGGTAGTAAAGCCCGCCGCCAAGACGATGAGGCGGCATCCTCGGCACGTACTCGCCGTTGGAAAATCTGGCGTGCACAAAATCATATTGGCCTGACACACCCCACACACCCCTGAGGACGTGTCCGACGTCATATTCCGTTGCGAGTTCGACGCCATAGAACGTCGCGTCACGCTGATTGAAGATCACCTCATGAAACTCGTTGCCAGGATCGCCGCTCCCGCACGTGTCGATGGTCGCACCGCACATTGCACCGGTGAGATCGCGGAAGATGTATCCGTCGTACTTCGTGTAATAGACCGAACTGTCGAAGCGCCACCGCCCTGTCGTCTTGCCGAAACCGAGCTCGATCGATTTCGACGTTTCAATGCCGATGTCGGGATTGCCGATTTCGAAGGTGCCCGTCGCATCGTGCGCGCCCTTGGAAAAGAGTTCCTGCGCCACGGGAGCCCGCTCCGCATACTGTCCGGTCAAGCGCGCAACGACTCCGAGGGGAAGGTCGTACAACAGGCCAAGGCTCGCGCTTTTCGGGTCGAACGTTTTGTGTTGTCCGACGAGATCGGAAGAGGTCGGATTGAAAATATCGTCATACATCGTCCCGTGTACGCTATCGTGCTCGATGCGAAAGCCCGCCTGAAACCTCAACGGTTTTGTGACGCGCAACTCTTCCAACAGATAGCCGCCGATAACATCGGTCGTGCTGGGCTCAAGCAAGCTGTCACCCTCGAAACTCGTGCCCACGAGCTTTCGGTTACTGATCTGAATGCCAGCTGTACTGGTGAGCGCGCCAATGCCCGTAGCAACCGGCACTGTTTCAGCTTCGAGCCGACCTTCCGTGTATTTGTTGGTGAAGCGAGAGCCGACGGTATCCGCATTCTCTGCGGCATCGAAATCGAGTTCATTATGCGCGTAGTTGTCCCATCCGAACCAAGTTCTGACTGCCGCAAGTCCGAGTTCCGGAGCACGCCACTCGCCCTTGGCGTTGATTTTATCCTGCCCCATGTCGATGCGCGATTTGGCTTCGGCTGATTCAACGCCGGGAATGGCATAGAGACTGTCGAACCGCGTATAGCTGACGCCGAAGAAACCATCGTGCCAAATGAACGATCCGCCGATAGAGGCGCCCTGGCTGTCGACGAAGGAGTTCGCCTGTTTGCCGTCGGGCGTGTCGTAATCGTTCGATTTGCGATCGAATCCGTCGGCATGGATCGCGAAGCCCTGCGACCCTGCGGTTGCCTTGAAGGCGCCGTCGCGGCCACCATCGACGGAACTCAATCCCCCCATGATCTCGCCGCTGAAGCCGTTATATGGAATGTATGTCGGGATGCGCTGATTTTCGGCACTCACGACGCCGCCGATAGCTTGAGAACCATAGCGTATCGTCGCCGGCCCCCGAATAACCGTCACGCTATCCGCGCTGTAGGGATCGATCGGATAAGCGTGATCTTCGCTGATATCGGAAACGTCGCCCGTCGAAATCCCGTTCTCTTGGATCCGTACGCGATTGTTATCGAGACCGCGGATGATGGGACGATTGGCCCCCGGCGCGAACGCCGACCCGGCAACGCCTGGCTGTTGGTCCAAGGTATCCGTGATCGTTGCACCGTGAGTCGGCAATAAATTCGGCGCCGTCGTAACGGTGGTTGCGTTTAGACCAGCCTGAGGCGTGATGAGCGTCCCCGGAGGCGGCAAGAAATTGTCACCCGAAGCCGTCGGCAGAGATGCCTCCGGGTTCGGAGCAGGTTTCGCAGTTGTCTTTTGTGCGCCCGTCCCCGTCTGCGACGCGTTGTTCCTTTTGGAGACGCGCTTTGTCGTAGGTGCCGGCGCCTTCTTGGGTTCCGCAACGATGACTGGCGGAAGGTTCGCCGAATTTGAAACTGAGTTCGATTGACCACTTGCCGAAGATGGCTGTGGCTCGTGCCCCGCCTCTTGGCCGAACGTTGGACTGAACGATACGAGCGACACAACAGCCGCAACAGAAATATGACTCTTCATTCCCCACGCCCCCAACAGCAAACGCCTGCATCTCGGAATCGTATAATATAACATCCTATAAAGTTCAACAGCCTTCCATTCGTCCGATTTTTGGGACCGTTCAGGGTTTGATCGAAGAAAAGTTTGCAACCGAGCGAACATCGGCGAAGCGCAAATCAGCGCCATGAGCGATGAGCTGCTGAAGTTCGTTGGCTAGCTACGCCGCGGCCAGACGCCAGGTTGCTTCTCGGATGAGCCCCCAGCGCAGTGGGCACAATCCAATCGCGGCGATGTTCCGCGAGCTATGGCTTCCCGCTCTTCGTGTCTTTTGTGGGATTTGTTGGCTTCGCCTGAGCGCCCGCAACTGTTGCCGGTAGCTCAGAAACTGAAATTCCGAACAGACGCCAATGGCCAGCTGACGCCTCGTAGGTCAAATCGAAACTCAATTGGCCAGCCTGACCCGGAAAAGTTCCAGCGATGTGTAACAATGGCTCCGCGTCTGAGACTTCCGCAGCGGTCAGGGTCGGTATCTGCATGGCGACAGCCGAGAGATCGAGGTTCTGATTTTCCAGCGGTGCGAAAATGCGTCCAAGTTGGGCGGCAGTGTTATTGTGGCTGAAGGATGGCCCGGCGCGATCGCGCAAGACGGTGTAGTTGCCAGTCTGCAGCGCGTCGTTGAGCGTCAACAATGATAGGCGCACCAGGAGAACCAGCTTTTCGGCGGAGGGCACTGGAAGGCGTCCGGCATTTTGTTTCTGATCGGCTGTCGCGGCCTTCGGCTTGGTTGCTGCAGGCTTTTGCGGCGTGGAAACCTGTGCCGCCGCGGGAGATGTCGCGAGCAGCGCCGCTGCCAACGCGATCGCCTGGGTAATACGCATGAATGATGAGCCCTCGTGATGAACGTGCGCGAACGGCGGCAGCCTTCGGGCCGCCACCGTTCCTAATGCTTCTTGTCTTCGGCGATCAGAAGCCGAAGGTTACGCCGGCCTTGCCGGCGACGGTGCCTTCGGAGGTACCAAAGCCGATGCCGCCGTCGACGACGACAGAGCTGCCAGCGCCAAATCCGCCGCGGTTGAGAACGCCCGCAAGGCTGACACCGAGAGCGCTCGAGCCGTCGAAGTTGCCCCAGCCGACGCGCGCGGCGAACGTCTGGTTGCCCTGGAAGATCGGCGGCGAGAGAGCGAGCGCAACGGCGATGCCCTCAGCCAGCTCCTGGTCGCGCTTCTGCAGTCCGCCGATCTGCGCATTGATCGCACTGATGTCGCCCGATGTCGCAAGACCCATGTCGGCGGCCGTACGCGTCGCGAGATTCCCCGATGCATCGGAGGTCACGAAATTAACCGGCCCACTCTGGGCCCCGCGACTCGCATCCGACGAGATACCAGCGAGTGTGTAGGTGTTGCTCGCGCCGCCGATCGCCACTTGATTGTCGCGCGTGGTCGCAACGCCCTGTCCGATCGCCGTTGAATTGGCGTGCGTAGCAGAGGCGCCTTGGCCAAGTGCAGTCGATTTTTCGCCGGAGGCCTGCGCCCCATCGCCGATCGCAGTCGAGAGATCCCCGCTTGCGGCGGAGTTCTGGCCGGTGGCCGTCGAGCCGGTACCAGTTGCGCGCGCGAGAACGCCCGTCGCCGTTCCGCGATCGCCCGTCGCCTGCGCGAACGAACCGGTTGCCGTCGACGAGCTGCCGCTGGCGTTGGCCGCATAGCCCGACGCCGTCGCGTTGCTGCCCGATGCCTTGGCCTGAGTGCCGAGCGCGCTTGAATAGTCGCCCGTCGCCTTGGAGTCGGAGCCGAGCGCGGTCGAAGACTGCTTCGTCGCCTCCGCGTTCTGGCCGACGGCGGTCGAGTAGAGGCCGCTTGCGCTGGAATCTTGGCCGACGGCAGTGGTGCGAAGGTTCGACGCCTCTGCACCCTGACCGACAGCCGTTGACCACACACCGGTCGCCTGCGCTCCCTGACCATTGGCCGTGGAGTTCTCCTGGCTCGCCACGGCGCCCTGACCAGTAGCGGTGGAGTTCTTGCCGGTTGCTTGCGCGCCCTGCCCCGCTGCCGTTGAGTTGATCTTGTCGGCTACGGCGCCCTGGCCAAGTGCCGTCGCGTTCTCGCCACTTGCCTGAGAGCCATCACCGTTTGCCGTCGAGAGATCTCCGCTGGCGCTCGAGTTCTGACCGGTCGCCGTCGAACCGACGCCCGTAGCGCGAGCCAGCACACCCGTCGCCGTTCCGCGATCGCCAGTGGCCTGAGCGAACGAGCCGGTTGCAGTCGACGAGCTGCCGCTGGCGTTGGCCGCATAACCCGACGCCGTCGCGTTGCTGCCCGACGCTGTCGCCTGCTTACCGAGCGCCGTCGCATAGTCACCCGTCGCCTTGGAGTCGGTGCCGAGCGCCGTCGCGGACTGCTTCGTCGCCTGCGCGTTTTCGCCAACGGCGGTCGAGTAGAGGCCCGAGGCATCCGCACCCTGTCCGACTGCGGTCGTCTGGATGTTGGATGCTTTGGCGCCCTGTCCTACAGCGGTCGAATCGACGCCGGTCGCCTGCGCTCCCTGACCATTGGCCGTGGAGTTCTGCTGACTCGCGACCGCGCCCTGGCCGGAGGCTGTGGAGTAGTTGCCGGTTGCTTGCGCGCCCTGCCCCGTTGCCGTGGAGTCGATCTTGTCGGCTACGGCACCTTGGCCGAGCGCTGTCGCGTTCTCGCCACTGGCCTGAGAGCCGTCACCGTTTGCGGTCGAAAGAGCTCCGCTGGCGCTCGAGTTCTGACCGGTCGCCGTCGAACCGACACCCGTAGCGCGAGCCAGCACACCCGTCGCCGTCGCGCGGTCGGCCGTCGCCTGAGCGAACGAGCCGGTTGCCGTCGACGAGCTGCCGGTTGCATTGGCCGCATAGCCGGAGGCCGTCGAATTGCTGCCCGACGCCGTCGCCTGCTTGCCCAGCGCACTCGAATAGTCACCCGTCGCCTTGGAGTCGGTGCCGAGCGCCGTAGACGACTGCTTCGTCGCCTGCGCGTTTTCGCCAACAGCGGTCGAGTAGAGGCCCGAGGCACCCGCACCCTGTCCGACCGCAGTCGTCTGGATGTTGGACGCTTTGGCGCCCTGTCCTACAGCCGTCGAAGCAACGCCCGTGGCCTCGGCGCCTTGGCCGTTGGCGGTAGAGTTCTGCTGGCTCGCCACGGCGCCCTGACCGGTAGCGGTAGAGTTGTTGCCGGTCGCTTGCGCGCCCTGTCCCGTCGCAGTCGAGTTGATCTTGTCGGCCAGCGCGTCCTTTCCGATGGCCGTGGAAAAGCCGCCCGTAGCCTTGGCGTTTTGCCCGACGGCCGTCGATTCCGGACCTTCAGCCAAAGACCCCGCGCCAACCGCGGTGGTATCCTCGGTGCCCGCAACAGCTCCGTCGCCGACTGCGGTTGCGTTGCTAAAGTCGGCCGTGGCTCCATTGCCGATGGCGGTCGCGCCCTGAGCGCCTGCCGAGGCGCCATCGCCGCAAGCAAGCGACATTCCGAAGGGCCCGACAGTGCACGCATCTGCATAGGCTGAATTCGGCACTGCCCCCATGACAGCAGAGATCGCAAGCACGCTTGCGGACGCACGAAGCCAGTTGGCGCGGCGCGTGGCGCCGGCCATGAACGCATTACTAAACACGAGGAATCTCCTGTTGCCCCAATTACGCAGAACGAAAGGGCACGCCCGGCCGGGTCACGCCGCGGAGCTTCGAAGTCCCCCCGAAGCTCACGAGCGACCGCGTAACTTACAAAAATGACAAGTGGATAAAGCTTAGGCCAAACAGCCTAGAGCGATTGACATGCCCAGCTCTTTCTGAGGTCGTGTTGCAGACTCAGAACAGTGTTCACGCTACGGCTGTCGCCACGACGGGTAATCTTCGATGGCTGCAGCCTGCAGATGAAACGGCCATTGTTCCTAGAACTCACAACATATATCGACATATATCGACGAGTTAGACCGCGCCGATTTCACAGTCGTCCCCGCCAGCCGAAACATTATCGAGCAGCATGTTTGAAGGCTTCAAATCAGAACTGATTGACGCCGGCGACGATATAAGAATATTCGCACGCTACAAAGGATCGGGACCGCCGCTTCTATTATTGCACGGTTATCCGCAAACCCACGTTTGCTGGCACAAGATCGCCAAACCTCTCGCAGAGCGCTTCACGGTCGTTGCCACTGATCTCAGAGGCTATGGTGCATCGAGCAAACCGCTCGACGGACCCAACCATCTCAACCATTCGAAACGCGCGATGGCCGTAGACCAGGTACGCGCGATGTCGGCACTCGGCTTCGAGCGCTTTTACCTCGCCGGGCACGACCGCGGCGGTCGCGTCGCACACCGCCTCGCGCTTGATCATCCCGAGCGCGTCCTCCGGCTTGCTGTCCTCGACATCGCACCAACGGCAACCATGTACGCGAACTCGAACCGCGATTTCGCCGAAGCCTACTACCACTGGTTTTTTCTCATTCAACCGTTCGATCTGCCCGAACGCCTCATTGGCGCGGAAGCCGAATTCTACTTGCGCCGAACCTTGAGCAGCTGGTGCAAGAACGACGGGGCGATGACCGATGAGGCAATGGCCGCCTACATAAAAGCATTCACCGCTCCAGGCGCTGTTCATGCCGCCTGTGAGGACTATCGCGCGGCGGCGACCATAGATCTCGAGCACGACCGCTCAGACGACCTCGCGGCGCATCGGATCGGCGCGCCGATGCTTGTCTTATGGGGAAGCCGCGGAACAGTGGGACGTCAATTCGACGTGCTCGCATGTTGGCGGGAGAAAACGTGTGGTCTCCTCCAGGGCGAAGCGCTCGATTGCGGACACTTCCTTCCCGAAGAAGCGCCTCAGGCGACGCTCGCAGCTCTTCTGCAGTTCTTCGCCGATTGACATTGTGCTGACGAAAGCATCCGGGCGTTGACCGGCTACTGGATCCCATCAGCAGACATCAGCAGGCTTTGTCGAACAGTCGTGGGCCACGATTGCTGCACGGATGATTTCGCCGCGAATTATCAAGCATTCAATTGGTTAAGCATACGAAAAAGTACGATGGAACTGCAACGCACAGCACCGGTTGGCGCGAAGAGCGTTCGAGCGCTCGGATAGCTTAAGGAGGAAACAAATGGCTATCGGAAATGCTTCGAAAAACAAATTGGCAATATGCGCAATGGCTCTGGCACTTGGCACCGGCACCGTTGCTACATCAGCAGAAGCCTGCGGCTGGGGCTGGGGCACAGGATATGGCTGGCGCGCAGCAGCAGTAGCTCCGGTAGCTGCGGGTTACGGTTGGCGCAGCGGCTGGGGCTGGAGAGGAGCCGGCTGGGGTTGGAGGTCAGCATATCCTGGCTATGGCTATGGCTGGAGATCAGCATACCCAGCCTATGGCTGGGGCTGGCGCAGACCTTGGGGTTGGAGAGCTGGCTGGGGTTGGAGAGGCGCTGGCTGGGGTTGGCGCAGACCCTGGGGCTGGAGAGGAGCTGGCTGGGGCTGGCGCGGCGTGGGCTGGCGTGGTGTCGGCTGGAGAGGTGGCGGCTGGGGCTGGCGCGGTGCAGGTTGGAGAGGTGGTGGCTTCCGTGGCGGCTTCCGAGCTGGTCTCCGCCGCTAAAACGAATTGAAGTGGCTGACAGAAAAAATTCCGTCAGCCACTTTCTATGCTTCGCGAGTTTTAATTCGCGGACTGTAGTCGGCCGCTACCCGCCGATTTTTGTACAGTAGATTTCTGATACGCAAACTGTGCTGACGAATTGGCGTAGCACTTTCGTATGTTCGCGCACCGCGTGGCCCCGGACGGATATCCTCCACCCGCGGGCTCACCCGCTAGCGCTTTGCACACAGCGTCGACGCCGGCCGGCGTCAGCCATTTTTCGCGCGCACCCGATTGGGCAGCGCCACAGTCGGCGGCGAGTTCATTCCCGCCGACGGTTTTGTGCGCGCATTCGTGCTTGAACACGAACATGCGGACCGCCGACGGCTGACGCTGCATGAGTTGTTGGTTAACGTAGATTCCCCTGCCCGGCACGAACCGTCCTTCCATCGGAAGGGTGGAATCCGAAAACACAGGCGTGGAGCCGCAGCTCATTGACTGGCCGGCAATTTTGATCGACGCCGCCTCGGCGCGGTGCACACAGACATTCGCAATGGCTGCCGCCATTAAGATCAGCACAAATCGATGTTTCACTAGAGAAATCCCCCGTGGTTTCTCCAACGTTGAACATCACAATGTGCTTAGAATCGGGCGCAAAGTGATACGGACATAAATGCCGCGTACACCGATGTTCCGTCATAGACATTTCCAACACTTACGCTCGCAAACCAAGCCGTCGCCGCAGCCAGCCCTGTCGGTTTCACCGACCGCTCGGCCTCTGTCCGGGATTACCGCGTTTGACTTTGGATCAGCGCTTATCGGAAGTTCGGCGCCCGCAGCCGCCAAGGGCCGGAAAAACTCTGTGTGCGTCGCAATATGGCCGGTTAGAAGTCGGTTAATCGAAAAAGATGCCAAGTCTGGCTTATTCCTGATATCGTGCGGCCCAGCAGGGGGCTCCTTAATAGGGTTATATCGCGCGAATAGGGTTAAACAGTGCGCAAATTGCAACCGAGCCCTACTTTGTCACCCATCTTGCAAGGCGAGCACCGAAGTTGTCGCGAGTAATGTGTAATGTCTCAGAGTGAAACGCAAATGGCTCAGTCAAGCGATGCGACGAACGTTGGCCGTGGAAGAACTAGGCGCAACGTCATTGCAATTGCGGGTATAGTTACTTCGACGGCTCTCGCATCGACTTTTGCAGCGAAAAGCGCCTTCGCCGGCTGGAGCCCTCCGGCCGACGGTCCTGGGAATGGCGCTGATAATCGGTTTTGCAACTCTTCCCCCCGCGCCTGCCAAGGCGGCGGTGGTGGTGGCAGCGGTGGCGGCGGAGGCGGAGGTTCCGGCGGTGGCGGTGCTAACGCTGGTGGCGGGAGTTCCGGCGGTGGCGGCGGAGATGCCGGAGGCGGCGGAGGTGCCGGAGGCGGCAGTGGTGCCGGTGCTGGCGGAAATTCCGGCGGCCACAGTGCCCATACTGGTGGCGGAAATTCTGGCGGTGACGATGCCAACGCTGGCGGCAAAAATTCCGGCGGTGGCGACGGGAATTCCGGCGGTGGCGGTGCTGGCGGCGGCAGTGGTGGCGGTGGCGGTGGCGGTTGGAATTCCGGCGGCGGTGGCAACGCAGGTGGCGGCGGGAATTCCGGCGGCGGTAATGGCTGGGACTGGGGTTTGGGAGGCGATGGCCCTGGTTCCGGCGGCGGTGGCTCTAACTGGGGTGGAGGCGGTGGCGTCGCTTGCTTTCTAGCGGGCACCAAGATCCTCACGGCAGACTTCGAAAGAACGGTCGAGGACCTTCGTGCGGGAGATACGCTCCCGACTATTTCGGGAGGCACTCGGACGATTAAGAAAATTCGGAGTTGGACGGCTGAACGTCGTGCCGACGAGAAATGGAGTGACGACGTTGCTCCGATCAAGGTGTGCCGGGGTGCGCTCGGTCCGAACGTCCCACAGAGAGACCTCTACCTCTCACCCAATCACGCTCTATACGTCGATGGCGTCCTTATATCGGTCGGCAATTTGGTCAATGGCAGATCGATCGTGCGTTGCTCGGATTACGACGGCGATTTGATCACGTATTTCCACATCGAGTTGGAAGATCATCAAGTGATTTGGGCAAATGGCGCGCCGGTCGAGTCTCGGCTTGCAGAAACGATGACGCCATTCGCACCACTCTGGAGTGGAGGCCGTCGCTTCGAATTAAGTTCGCGGCTGAGAAGTGCAATCTCACCTTGGTACGATACCCGCACGCAATTTGATAAGATTCGCGATCGCATTGAGGAACAATCAGAACCCAGCTTTGCGATTGCGTAGTGCATTAGCCTAAGGCGCCGCCTAGCCACCATTCAATGTATCGGAACGCGAACATTCGCGCTCCGATCAGAAAACAGCGCTTAATGCCATCCCGCCAGGTTACTTCGTCACCAGGCCTTTCGAACAGCCGGCCTTGAACTCTTCCCAGTTGATCGCACCGTCGTGGTCAACGTCCACCTGATCGAAGCTCGCGATGAACGGTTTCGCTTTGTCGGGGCTGAGGTCGGCACCTCCCGCCTCCTTCCAGGCAGCGGCGCAATCGGCATCGTTCAATGGAGTACCAGCTTTGGCTTGCGTGCCGACGCCCGCGGCTAAGGGCAGCAAGGCTAGAGACCAGATGATGAGGGATCTACGCATGGAACTCTCCTACCTAGGGGAAGTACGCCCAAGCCAAATCTCAGGCGCCCATGCTACGAGTAGATGCCGGGAAGCGACGATCGCGCACTAGCGTTGTCTGATTGTGATTGCCGATTTCAAAGAGCGGCGAAAACGAATTGGGTTAAATTGAACGGGTCTGCCTTTCGATTTCTCGAATCCCTCACGCTAAGGGTCGACGATACGCTGCACACCCGTTGCGTCACGGGTTCGCGACCAGCGCCCCGGAGACCGGCGCTTCAAGGCTGGAGATCGCTAGCGCGACCGGCCATCGATCACAGGCGATACCTGCTCGACATATAAGGTGAGCAGCCCAAAACAATCTTTGGGCTGCACGACACGCGGGAGTGGAATTGCGAGGAGCTACCTGACGAGCTTTTCCGCGCCTTATTGCGCTTCGGCGAATGCCACCCCGGATACTGATCCGTGATCGCTTCATTGTGGCGTAGGACTAGGCGAATGCCTATTCCCAGCTTAACGCCCCTCCGTTCTGATATTCGATGACGCGCGTTTCGAAGAAATTTTTCTCCTTCTTCAGATCCATCGCTTCCGACATCCACGGAAACGGGTTCTCCCGTTCTTTGAAAACCGGCATGAGGCCCAGCTGCGCGCAACGGCGGTTGGCGATGAATTCCATGTACTGTTCTGTCAGCGCGGCATTAAGACCGAGAAGCCCCGTCGGCATCGTATCGCGGCCGTAAGCGGCTTCGAGACCGGCGGCGTCGCGAAGCATCTGACGGACTTCATCCTGAAACGCCTTCGTCCAGAGATCGGGATTTTCGACCTTGATCTGATTGATGACGTCGATGCCGAAGTTGAGATGAATGCTCTCGTCGCGCAGGATGTACTGATACTGCTCGGCGATGCCCACCATCTTGTTGCGCCGTCCGAGCGACAGGATTTGCGCAAAGCCCGTGTAGAACCACATCCCTTCGAAGACGACATAGAAGGCAACGAGATCACGAAGGAACGCCTGATCCGTTTCCCTCGTGCCCGTCTTGAAGGCCGGATCATCGAGATGCTTGGTGTACGCCAGCGCCCAGGCCGCCTTGTCGGTGATCGAAGGTATTTCCCGGTACATGTTGAAGAGTTCGCCTTCATCAAGGCCGAGGCTTTCAACGATGTATTGGAACGTGTGGGTATGCACCGCTTCCTCGAAGGACTGCCGCAATAGATATTGCCGGCATTCCGGATTGGTGAGGTGGCGATAAATTGCCAGAACGATGTTGTTGGCGACGAGCGATTCCGACGCCGCAAAGAAACCGAGGTTGCGCTTCACCATGCGGCGCTCATCCTCCGTCAAGCCGTCCTTGGCTTTCCAGAGCGCGATGTCGGCCTGCATGGAAACTTCGGTCGGCATCCAGTGATTGTTGCAGCCAGCCAGATATTTCTCCCAGGCCCAGCGATACTTGAGCGGAAGGAGCTGATTGACGTCGGCGCGGGCGTTGATCATCGCCTTGTCGTCGACGCGCACGCGGCCGCCATGACGATCGATGTTGCCGAGGCCGGTCGCAACTTCCGGGTTGAGGATCGGCGCAGGTTTGCGGGCCAACGGCGAAGGGGCGGCTGGCTCTGACCAGTCGAGCATGGAATGTCTCCGTTTCTAAAATTTTCTTACTGGCAGGCTTCGCAAGTCGGATCGTCGATCGAGCAGGCTTTGCCCTCGGCTGGCGACGCAAGCAAAACAGGGTTCGCGACCGCATTGAGCTTGCCGTCGGTGCGTTTGAGCGTCGATTTCTCAACGTGAGTCGCCGATTGGGCTCGCAGATAATAGGTCGTCTTGAGGCCGCGCTCCCATGCGAGGCGATAAAGCGTATCGAGCTTTCGGCCATTGGGCGCCGCGATGTAAAGATTGAGCGACTGACCCTGGTCGATCCATTTTTGCCGGCGTGCTGCTGCATCAACCAGCCAATGGGCATCGACTTCGAACGCGGTGGCATAAAGCTCTTTGAGATCATCCGGGACGCGGTCGATCGTGCCGAGCGAACCGTCGAAGTACTTGAGGTCCGACACCATCACCTCGTCCCAAAGACCGCGCGCCTTGAGATCGCGAACCAGGAACGCATTCACGACTGTAAAGTCGCCCGACATGTTGGATTTGACGTAAAGATTGCGGAACGTCGGTTCGATCGACTGCGCCACGCCGCAGATGTTCGAGATCGTCGCGGTGGGTGCAATGGCCATGACGTTCGAATTGCGCATTCCGGTCGTCCGCACGCGATCGCGAAGTGTGGCCCAGTCCCGTGTGGCGGACGTGTCGAGCCGAAGATCTGCACCGCGCGCGTCGCCAAGAAGGTCGATGGAATCGATCGGAAGGATGGCCTTGCTCCACAGAGACCCTTCGAACGACGGATAACGGCCGCGTTCCGCTGCGAGATCAACCGACGCCGAAATGGCGTTATAGCTGATCGCCTCCATACTGCTATCGGCAAAGGCTACGGCATCATCCGAGCCATAGGGAATGCGAAGCGCATGCAGCGCATCCTGGAACCCCATGAGCCCGAGACCAACCGGACGATGACGAAGGTTCGAGCGCCGCGCTTCCGGGATCGTGTAGAAATTGATGTCAATGACATTGTCGAGCATGCGCATCGCCGTCTTGACGGTGCGCGCAAGTTTCTCGTGATCGAGACCTTGCGGCGTTACATGGGCGGAGAGATTGATCGAACCCAGGTTGCAGACTGCAACCTCGTCGTTTGAGGTGTTAAGCGTAATTTCCGTGCAAAGATTCGACGAGTGCACGACGCCGCAATGCTGCTGAGGCGAGCGCAGGTTGCATGGGTCCTTGAACGTGATCCACGGATGACCGGTCTCGAAGAGCATGGTCAGCATCCTCCGCCAGAGATCGACCGCGCGGACGCGCCGCGCGATCTTCATCTCCATGCGCTCGGCTTTCTTCTCATACTCTTCGTAACGCGCCGCGAACGCCGTGCCGTAGAGATCGTGAAGATCCGGAACTTCATCCGGAGAGAAAAGCGTCCAGGCTCCGTCTTCTGCGACGCGCTTCATGAAAAGATCAGGGATCCAGTGCGCCGTATTCATATCATGCGTGCGCCTGCGGTCGTCGCCGGTATTCTTCCGGAGATCCAAAAACTCTTCGATGTCGATGTGCCAAGTTTCGAGATAGGCGCAGACCGCACCTTTGCGCTTGCCGCCCTGATTGACCGCGATCGCGGTATCGTTGGCGACTTTCAGGAACGGCACGACGCCCTGGCTTTCTCCGTTCGTACCCTTGATGTGCGCACCAAGACCTCGCACCCGCGTCCAGTCGTTGCCGAGACCGCCGGAGTATTTGGCGAGAAGCGCATTGTCCTTGATCGACTTGAAGATGCCATCGAGATCGTCCGGCACCGTCGTCAGGAAACACGAAGACAATTGCGGACGCGGGGTTCCGGAATTGAAAAGCGTCGGCGTGGAGCACATGAAGTCGAACGAAGATATGAGATCATAGAAGGCAATAGCCTTCTCCTCGCGGTCGATCTCACGCACCGCAAGACCCATGGCGACACGCATGAAGAAGGCTTGCGGCAGCTCGAAGCGGATACCGTGCGTCTGCAGGAAATAGCGATCGTAAAGCGTCTGCAGACCAAGGTACTGGAAGATGCCGTCGCGCTCGGGCTTCAGCGCGCGTCCGAGACGCACCAGATCAAAGCGCGCCAGTTCCGGATCGAGCAGCTCGGCGGCGATGCCTTTCGCGACGAACGCCGCGAAGTACTCGGGGTAACGCGCCGCCATTTCCGATTGACGCGCCGACTCTTCACGGCCGGTCACGAACGACAGCGCTTCGCTGCGCAAACGATCCATCAGCAATCGCGCCGCGACGAAGGTATAGTTCGGCTCCGTTTCAATGAGCGTCCGTGCGGCAAGCACAGGCGCTTCCGCCAACTCATCGACCGTTATGCCGTCGTAGAGATTGCGTTGGGTCTCGGAAAGCACAGCTTCCGCCGATACATCCTGCAAGTCTTCGCAGGCTTCGGCGATCAGCAGACGCAACCGGTCTTCGTTGAGTGGAGAAAGACATCCATCCCGCGTCTTGACGTTGATCGACGGAACAGATTCCGCCTTCGAGACTTCCACGGCCGCAGCACGCTCGCGTGCGCGCTCTTCACGATAAAGGACGTAGGCGCGCGCAACCTTGTGGTTCTCGCTGCGCATCAGCGCAAGCTCGACCTGATCCTGGATCTCTTCGATATGGAACGTGCGGCCCTGAGCCCCGCGGCGCGTCAGCGCCGCAACGATCTGCTCGGTCAATCCCTCGACGGTCTCGTGAACGCGCCTTGACGCCGCCGCGCGGCCGCCTTCTACGGCAAGGAATGCCTTGGTGAGCGCTACGGTGATCTTGCGAGCGTCGAATGGAGTCACGCCGCCGTTGCGCCGGATGACCTGGAACATCTGTTCCGTAGAGGCCTTCGGTGCGCCGATACCCGAAACGTGGTTGGATTGAGAGCTTCGTGCTTCGATTACGATAGACATCGGCAAACCCCTGAATAATAGGGGGCTTGGGCCGCATGGTACGCGCATTCATCCACGCGCGATGGCGGGATGAACCAATCCATCAGGACACCCCGCCCGAGGACGTGAAAACACCATCACAGGCAGGTCTCCTGACTCGCGGGTCGTTGTTCTCTGTCTGGCCTTCCCGATGCGCAGAGCATCAGTGACCTTTGTCCGACAGGAACTCGCCGCTCACAGTTGCGGGGGCAGTCCCGGGATTGCACCGCTGGAAAAGCGACGCTCACCGGGTTCCCTCTTAGCGCTGAATGTTGAAGTCCAGCGACCTATGATGTCCTCATTAAGACAGATTCCACTGACCATACGCAATATGTGGTGCCGCGGATTTTAAAGTTACCCCAGGTCTTGTTGCGTTTCTCCAAGGGCAAGACGTCGCGCACTCACGCGGCGCGCCAGCGGGAAGGCATTCCACGCTCGGAAAGCGCGACGAAGGCTCGGCTTTCCGGGCCGACGTAGTTGGCAGTCGGACGAATGATCTTGTTGTCCTCCCGTTGTTCGATGATGTGAGCGCTCCAACCGGCAATACGAGCCATTGCGAAAATCGGCGTGAACATCGAAGCCGGGATGCCGAGAAGATCGTAAAGCACGGCGCTGTACCAATCGACATTGGCAAACATGTTCTTGGAGTCCGCCATGACGACCTCAATCCGTTCGGCGATGGACATCACCTTGTGATCGTTCGAGCGATCGGCCAGCTCATTCGCCAACGTACGCAGAACTTCGGTGCGCGGATCCGAAATCCGGTAAACCGGATGGCCGAACCCCATCACGACCTGCTTATTGGCCACGCGGTTGCGCACATCGACCTCAGCTTCATCCGCCGTCCGATAGCGCACGATAACCTCGTATGCGGCCTGATTGGCACCGCCGTGCTTGGTGCCACGCAGCGCACCAATAGCGCCGGTGATTGCGGAATAGAAATCGGAACCCGTCGCAGCAATCGAGCGCGCGGTGAACGTCGATGCGTTGAACTCATGCTCGCCGTAAAGCACCAGTGAAGCCTGTAACGCGCGGACTTGATGGTGGTGCGACTCCCGTCCGTGCAAGAGCGTGAGGAAATGTCCGGCAACGGTGTCGTCGTCCGTCTCGACGTCGATGCTGCGCCCGCTGCCCGAGAAATGATACCAGTAGAGCAACATCGAAGGCGCCGATGCGATCAAGCGATCCGCAATCGCGCGCGCGTTCTCGGCCTTATGATCTGGCGCTTCCGCAAAGACGCATCCAAGCGCTGATACGCCCGTGCGCAAGACGTCCATCGGGTGCGCCGCGGCTGGCAGAGCTTCGAGCGCGCGACGCACCGCGAGCGGAAGATTGCGCTGCGAACGCAACTTCCTTTGATACGTCGCGAGCTCTTCCGCAGATGGCAGCGTGCCATGAACGAGGAGATGCGCAACTTCTTCGAACGAGCACCCCAGCGCCAGGTCGCGAACGTCATAGCCGCGGTACCTGAGATGATCACCACCGGGAATAACCGAGGATACGGCGGTCGAGCCGGCAACTATACCCGAGAGTGCAACCGATTTTTTCTGAGCCGGTCGTTCAAGATTCGCGAGATCAGAAGCCATCGATGTTCTCCATGAGCTGTCGTGACGTTGGGCAAAATTGCCAGCCGCAACCGCCGGGGGCGTATGCGTTTCACGAAGTACAAGCGACGGCGACGATTTACGAAAGCGCTGAAAATGCGAAGATTTGCGAAGCCGGCCCGGTAAATCGGCAAACAGAAGAAGAGCACACGCTTACTACGCGGTCAGTTCTTTGCCTTGCTCAGACGTCAGGATGACGACACCATCCTCGTCGCCAATGACGATGTCGCCAGCGTTTATCGCCGTACCCGCGATGGTTATTGGAATATCGCGCGTGCCTTCACCACGGCGGGTCGAACGGCGCGGCGTCGCCCCGAGCGCTTTGATTGCGATATCCAGCGTCTTCAGCGCGGCGATATCGCGTACGCACCCACTGATGACGACGCCTTCCCAGCCATTTGCGACCGCGTCTCTTGCGATCATGTCTCCCAGCAGCGCGCAACGGTTGCTCGCGCCACCATCGACGACGAGAACCTTGCCGTGACCAGGAGTTGCGAGCGTTTCCTTGATGCGCGAGTTGTCTTCAAAGCATTTGATCGTGACGGCGAAACCGCGAAAGCGCGTTCTGCCGCCGAAATCGAGAAGATCAGGACTTAATACGCGTGCCTCGTCGCCGAAACGGTCGCTGATATCGGTCGTCGCTGAAAGCATCGCAATCTCTCGACTGGCAGGAATTAGATAACGGGATAGGGCGTGAAACGGCGCTCGTTCTCATCGACGGCAGTTCGGCGCCCGATCGGAGGGAACGCGCGCTGCGGACAATTCGGCCGCTCGCACACCTTGCAGCCAGCACCAATTGGAACTGCCGCCTCAGCGTCAGAAAGGTCGAGTCCCTTCGCATAAACAAGGCGGCCTGCGTGGCTCAAGTCACAGCCAAGACCGATCGCAAAGGTCTTAACCGGGGCCCCGTAGCCGCCGTGCCCGCGCGAAACGGTGCGAGCAATCCAAAGATAGGTCCGCCCGTCGGGCATTCGCGCGAGCTGGGTCAGAATGCGGCCCGGCGTTGAGAACGCCTCATAGACGTTCCACAGCGGGCAAGAACCGCCGACGCGCGAGAAGTGGAAATCCGTGGCCGACTGCCGTTTTGAAATGTTTCCGGCACGATCGACGCGAACGAAAAAGAAAGGAACGCCGCGCGCGTCCGGACGCTGCAAGGTACTCAGGCGGTGGCAGACCGTTTCAAAGCCGACACCGAACCGCTGTCCCAGTAGATCGATATCGTATCGTATCGCTTCCGCTGCTTCGAGAAATGGCTTGTAGGGCATCAAAAGCGCGCCGGCAAAGTGGTTGGCGAGACCGATGCGCGCCAGGCGCGAAGTCTCTTCGCTGCCCGACGCAGCATCCTCGGCGAGCGCGTCGAGAACCTCCCCCATCTCGATGAAGGCGAGCTGCGTCGCCATCTCGAACGCCTGTTGTCCGGGAGAGAGATTTGCTGCGAGTTCGAGCGTTCGCCGTGCGCGATGGAACCGGCGTTGCGGCGAGAGCGCATCGGTCGCGGGCGCGACGATGACATCGACGCTGTGCTTGACGCGAAGATAGTCCTTGAGCCCGGACGCCACGTCGCCGACGATGAGCTTCGCACGCCCAAACAGTTTCTCGGCTGCTTCATCCAACTCGGCGATGTAGTTGTGGTGCGCGTAAAAATAATCGCGTACCTGCTCGTAGGGCATCAGAGGCGCGGGCTCGATGTCGCTCGCCTCAAGTCCAAAACGTGATGCGAGCGCATCGGCGCGCTCAGATGCTTGCTGGCCGCGCGTGTGCAGAGCGACCAGCGCACGCCCAATGGCCGGCATGTTCGATGCGATCTCGCGAATTTCAGTCAACGCGATCTGCTCGCCAAGCCCCGGATCGGCCAACACTTCTTTCAGGTCGGCAATCAATCGCGCCTCTTCGTCTTCCGAGAAGAGCTGCACGTCGACGCCGAACACGGCGTTGATTTTGAGCAGAATCGGAACCGTCAGCGGCCGCTGATTTTTTTCGAGCTGATTGAGATAGCTAGGAGAGAGCTCCAGCGCCCTAGCCAAGGCGACCTGCGTCAAGCCACGCTCCTCACGCAGCCGTTTCAGGCGGACACCCATGAAGGCTTTTCTCATGCCTGCCTCCGCATTCGCAAAATTCGCAAATTCGCAGCCATGCCCTCGCAAATCTCCGCAAATTCAGGCGTTTCGCGCGTTTCAATAATGCGGATATTGCGAATATCGGATCATTTGGCAAGCGAGGATCAAGCCATGAAGACGTCGGAAATGATTCAACTCGGGATCGACGCCGCCCCCGACCGGTTCCATGGCATCGAGCGGCCGTACTCGGTTGACGACGTCAAAAAACTGCGGGGCTCCGTCCCGATCCGTCACACGCTCGCGGACCTCGCCGCCAAGCGCCTCTGGCATCTTCTGAATGCCGAGCCTTTCGTCCACGCGCTCGGCGCCGTCACCGGCAACCAGGCGATGCAGATGGTGCGCGCCGGCCTGAAGGCGATTTACCTTTCCGGATGGCAGGTCGCAGCTGACGCCAACACGGCGAGCGCCATGTATCCCGATCAAAGCCTTTACCCGGCGAACGCCGGGCCGGAGCTGGCGCGTCGCATCAATCGGACACTTCAGCGCGCCGATCAGATCGAGCACATGGAAGGCAAGACAAGCGTAGCCACTTGGTTCGCACCAATTGTCGCCGATGCGGAAGCAGGTTTCGGTGGACCGCTCAACGCCTTTGAGATCATGAAGGCTTACATCGAGGCTGGTGTCGCCGGCGTGCACTTCGAGGATCAGCTAGCATCGGAAAAAAAGTGCGGGCACCTTGGCGGCAAGGTCTTGATCCCGACCGCCGCGCACATCCGAAATCTCGTCGCAGCCCGGCTCGCCGCTGATGTCATGGGCGTCGCGACCCTCATCATCGCCCGCACCGACGCGGAATCGGCGAAACTCATCACCTCAGACATCGATGAACGCGACCGGGAATTCATCGTCAAGGGCGAGCGCACGCCGGAAGGCTTCTACACATTGCGCCACGGCGTCGACGCCTGCATCGCGCGTGGCCTCGCATATGCGCCCTACGCCGATCTATTGTGGTGGGAGACGTCTACGCCGAACCTAACCGATGCGCGCCGTTTCGCCGAAGCGGTACATGCGAAGTTCCCCGGCAAGAAGCTCGCCTACAATTGCTCGCCATCCTTCAACTGGCAGAAGAAGCTCGATCCCGCGACCATCGCCAAGTTCCAAAGAGAGCTCGGCGCCATGGGCTACAAGTTCCAGTTCGTCACGCTTGCCGGATTCCATCAGCTGAACCACGGCATGTTCGAATTGGCGCGTGGCTATCGCGATCGTGGCATGGCCGCCTATTCCGAACTGCAACAAGCGGAATTTGCAAGCGAAGCCGATGGCTACACGGCAACGCGCCATCAGCGCGAGGTCGGCACAGGCTATTTCGATGCCGTGTCGCTTGCCATAACTGGCGGCAAATCCTCGACGACCGCGATGTCGGAATCAACTGAAACCGCACAGTTTCACGCCGAACAGCTGGTTCCCGCAGCGGAATAGAGCGACAGGAGCAAATTCCTTGAAATCAGCGGACATAATTCAAATGGTCGAACCCTTCAACGGACCCAAGACTCAGGATGTCGACGTCGCCATTCGCAAGGTTGCCGACACGCTCCACAGGCTCAATCTGCAAATCCATCAAGCCGTCGAGGCCGGTGCTTCCATCGAGTTGATGCGGGCGCACCGCGTTCACAATGGGCGCGGCCAGTGGGGCGATCAGATGGTTCCGATCGTCAGGGTTCCGGACGCTCCCACAAAGGAATGAGCATGTCCCTCGATCAGGCAGAAACGCGCTTCGCCGAAATCGTGTTTCCCGAGCAGGCTAATCACTACGGCACGCTGTTCGGGGGCACGGCTCTCAATCTGATGAGCAAGGCCGCGGCCATCGCCGCCGCGCGCCGGGCCGGCGGCAGCGTCGTGATGGCGCGATCAGACCGTGTCGATTTCCACATGCCCGTCGCGGTCGGCCAGCTCGTCGAGCTTGTCGCTCGCGTCGAACGTGTTGGACGCAGCTCGATGACCGTCAGTGTCGAAGTCGTCGCCGAAACGCTCGGCAAGAAAGATCGCAAGGTCGCGATGCGCGGCAGCTTCGAGATGGTCGCCGTCGATGAAAACGGGCGGCCGTTGGCCATAGCACCACCGAACGCCGAATAATTCCCCTTAAATCTCCCGAAAGGCAAACGCCCATGGTTCAATCTGCAAACCTTGGCTTCCCCCGCATTGGCCTAAAGCGCGAGCTGAAAAAGGCCACGGAAGCTTACTGGAAAGGCGAAATCGATTATGTGACGCTCCGCAAGACCGGAGCAGAGCTACGTGAACGCCATTGGCGTCTGCAACGGGACGCCGGCATCGAGGTCATTCCCTCGAACGATTTCTCATTCTACGACCAAGTCCTCGACACCACCGCGATGGTCGGTGCCATACCGCCGCGGTATCGCACTAGCGGCGCTGCGAACGGCGGGCGGATTGCGTCGTCGGCACGCACCGCGAATGCCTACGCGATGATGGCTGATGTTGCCGAGACCGCCGAGATTCTTGGCTCCGTCGATCTCGATACCTATTTCGCCATGGCGCGGGGATCGGCCGCCGCGCCCGCAATGGAAATGACGAAGTGGTTCGATACGAACTATCACTACATCGTACCTGAGTTTTACGAGGGGCAGGAATTCCGCCTCGCCTCGCGCAAGCCGATCGATGAATTCAAGGAAGCCAAAGCGCTCGACATCCATACGCGTCCGGTTCTGATCGGACCCGTGACCTATCTTTCCCTTGGCAAGGCCAAGAGCCCCGATCTTGAGCCGCTCACCCTTCTCAATCGTCTGCTTCCTGTCTACAGCGAAGTACTTGCAGACCTCGCTGATGCTGGTGCCGACTGGGTGCAAATCGACGAGCCGATTCTTGCGCTCGATTTGTCCGATGCCCAGCGAGAGGCGCTTGGTGTTGCATATCAGGCCCTCACCCGCGGTCGCGTGAAAATTCTGCTCGCGACGTATTTCGAAAAGCTCGACGATAATTTGGCGCTCGCGGCCTCACTTCCTGTGCAAGGGCTTCATGTCGATCTCGTACGCGCGCCTGAGCAGCTCGATGCCGTTTTATCCGTCTGGCCGCGCACGCGCGTTCTTTCGCTTGGCGTCGTCGATGGCCGGAACATCTGGCGCACCGATCTGAGCCAAGCCTTTAAGCTCGTCGAAAAAGCAATCGCCTCGCACGGCCGCGACAATCTCCAGATTGCGCCATCCTGCTCGCTGCTACACGCACCCGTCGATCTCGCCAGCGAAACCAAACTCGACGCCGAGTTGAAGTCCTGGCTCGCTTTCGCAAAGCAAAAGCTCATCGAGATACAGGCGCTGACGCGTGCCGCGAGCCAATGCAGGTCAGCCGCCGAGGCCTTCGATGCAAGCGATGCCGCTGTGAAATCGCGTTCGGGTTCGCCTCGCGTTCACGATGCCAACGTTGCAGCTCGCCTGGCGGCAGTAACGCCCCGAGACGCGCAGCGTGCAAGCCCGTACGCCACACGGCATGATACGCAACAGAAGCGGCTTTCGTTGCCGAAATTCCCGACGACGACGATCGGTTCGTTTCCTCAAACCGAGGAGGTGCGCAAGGCCCGCGCTGCCCATCGGCGTAACGAACTTGGCGACACCGCCTACGATACTTTCTTGCGCGAGGCGACGGAGAAGGCCATCCGCATCCAGGAAGAGCTCGACATTGATGTGCTGGTGCACGGCGAGTTCGAGCGCAACGACATGGTCGAATATTTCGGCGAGCAGCTTTCCGGATTTGCATTCACCCAAAACGCATGGGTGCAGTCCTATGGCTCGCGCTATGTAAAGCCGCCGGTCATTTTTGGCGACGTCTCCCGCCCGAAGCCAATGACCGTCGGCTGGTCGGCTTACGCCCAGTCGCTCACAAGCAGGCCGGTTAAGGGCATGCTGACGGGTCCGGTGACAATCCTACAATGGTCATTCGTGCGCGATGACCAACCCCGCTCGGTGACATGCAGGCAAATCGCACTCGCGATCCGCGACGAGGTTGCCGATCTCGAAAAAGTCGGGATCGGAATTATCCAGATCGATGAGCCCGCGCTCCGCGAAGGCCTGCCGCTCAGACGCGCACACTGGGATGCTTATCTCCGCTGGGCGGTCGAGTGCTTTCGACTCGCAGCAGGCGGCGCAGCCGATCAGACCCAGGTTCACACGCATATGTGCTACTGTGAGTTCAATGACATCATGCCGTCGATCGCAGCACTCGATGCCGACGTCATCTCGATCGAAACCTCGCGGTCGCAGATGGAATTGCTCGAAGCGTTCTCGGATTTCCGGTATCCGAACGAGATCGGCCCGGGCGTCTACGACATCCACTCGCCCCGCTGTCCCCATGTCCACGACATGACGGATTTGATCGGCAAAGCGCGCGCCCATCTGGTGCCAGAGCAGATCTGGATCAACCCGGACTGCGGCCTTAAAACCCGAAAGTGGGAGGAAGTGCTGCCCGCCCTCAAGAATATGGTTGAAGCAGCCAAGAAGATGCGCGAAAGCGCGTAAACAGAAAGTCTTGCCGTGCGCGTCGAGACCTGCGCGCTTGCCTCGATCCGCACGGCTTCCAATTGACGGACGCAACGACTGCTTCCCCAAGCACCTGCCTTCGTATAAATCCGTGCTGGAGATCAATTACGCGGCTGAGCCCTTTTGTTATTAGTCTTTCATCCTGCCACGGATAGATAGCGCATTCGATGCGGGGATGCAGGGCGCAGGCGGCCAGTCAAACGCCTTTTTTATTTTGACGGATTTAAACGGGTATCCAGCGCGAAGGGTTCTTGAAGTTTTAAAATGTAAGCGCCAGCCGCAACGCTGGGATCAAAAATAAGGTTCCAACTATACTTGGTGACGGCACTGGGGATCGCTATAAATTTGTGCGCCCGGAGAAGTTCATCGCCAAAGTCCTTCTGGGCACGACTAGGGATCCCCGGTATCAGCCAATTTCCATTCGGAACATCCGTCGGGTGAACAATGTGAACCGCGGTGGCGTCATCGATCACTAAGCAGGTCAACGTGTGCGGTACGCGGTCGAGCGTGTAGAATGTTTTGTGCGCGGCAACCTCCAGTATCGCCGTGCCTGGATCGAGGGCGCAATAGACAGCTCTCACTCCCTTATTGTTCCATCTGCCGCCAACTCGGAATGCGCCCTCACCGCTATTCCAGGTACTTGCATGACGTGTCTCGTCCAATCGCCACGCTACCAACTTGCCATTCTCTAGTAGGGTCGGCAAAGGCGTCATGTGTAGACGCCGTACTCAAGTCGCGTGAGATAGTCTTCGACAAGGTCGGCCCCGGCATTCGTCGTCAGTAGCTCTATCGGCGGTTTGCGATCGAGGCCCAGTGCCGGCCGCTTCATCCACCGCTCGGCCTCATCCTGAGACCCAAAGATCTCAGTTGCTCTTGCTAAAACTTTGGCGAACTCGACCGTGCGCCCACTCTGTTCGGGGCTTAACGGCTTCGATCTCCCGCCGAGACGTTGCATCGTCCGCACGCTCATTCCGACGACCTGCTCAAGGTCGGCGTCACGCCTTAGGACGCGAAGCGCATTCAGCAGATGCGTGAGAGACCCGGGCGGCAACCCCTTCCTTACGATCTCGTGAACATCAATGGGATTTTCTAGCTTTCTCTTTAGCAGAGATCGACCGCCGAGCAGTTTGGCTGTTCGCTGGAGGACGAGTTCATCGGTTCTACTTACATGCGCTTGCCCAGGCATCACCGGCCTCCTCGACACGTGTCGTGAATTTAGCGACATGTGTCGTCTACTTCAAGATCTCCGCTATTCGATCGAAGACTTCTTGCCTCTTTACGGTTTCCTAACCGCGTTTGGAGGCGAGTCCGTAGGCCGCAATCATTTTAACAGGAGGCCAGCAAGATTCGGATACACGGGTCGCGATATTGGCGCGGGGCCAAGTGAGTGAGGGTTGATCAGCAATGAAATTGTTCGCGCGTCTCTCAGTAGTAGCCGTCGTCGGCATCCTCGGCTACGCGAGCGAAGCCCTGCTACCCACGTCAGCAGCTGCAACCAGCGATGCCGTGCGCAACACTCTGGCACGAAAGGACTGCAAGCGCGGAACTTTCAAGGACTATTACCTTCAGGGCGAAGGCGGCGATCCGCCTGCCGATTACAAAGGTCGCGTCTATAAACTCAGCCAGGACTATCCCACCGAGCTTCCCGCCAAGGAAGCGTATCCATGGCTGAAGATCCCTTTCAAAGACGGCGGTCCGGTAGACCCAGCCGCTTATCTTCGTGCGCTGTTAGAATATGGCCTTGAAGGCAACGTCGCCGTCGATTTCTACGTCGAGGACAACAAGACGCGTAAATGGTACGGCTCGCCGTGGATGGACTGGAACACGGAAGTCGCGTCCGACTGGCCTGGAACCGACGGCCGCGAATTTGTTCACGGCCTGACTCATGAGTTCGACTCCGCCGGCAATACCTTCGGCGAAAAGCAATTGGAGTTCGTCGATACTTGGGCACAGGCTTACGTCAATGATCGATACGCGTTTGCGTTAGGCCAGGTTTATTGCGATCCCGACGACCCAAAGCCGGGTGCGCTTAATCCTGACCCGACTGGCTTGAACACCATGCCGGACGGTGCCTTCGTCATCAAACTTCTCTTTTCGACCGTGACCGAGGCAGAACTGCCCACGGTCAAGGGCGCTTTGGAATGGGATGCCGACATCTTCGTCAACAAGAGCCCTCACTTCCGCAACGAGGGCCCGTTGTCCCGCTACGAACGCCGCATTGGTAAGGTGCGCCTTATCCAGATCGATCTTCAGGTTCGCGACGAGCGCAGCACGACGGGATGGCTACTCGGAACATACGGCTACGACGGAAACGCGAAGGGCGAAACACCATGGGCGCGGATGACGCCGCTCGGTTTGCAATGGGGCAACAATCCGAAAGTGACGTTCGCCGAATCCTGCAAGGGTCCGAACGGTCCATGCGATTACGATAAGCTGACCGAACAGTGGATCAATCGCCAAGCTGTGAAAGACTTGGCAACTCCGCCGCTGAGCTTCAATCATCTGGGCTTCGGCGGTCGCCTTGCTGGTCCTGTCGACAATCCCAAGAGCTCCTGTATGGGTTGCCATCAGACGGCTGGCTTTCCGATGGTTCCAATCCTCGCGGAATTCGCTCCTAACGGCAGCGTGCTTAAGCTCGACGCGGAAAAGCAGCCTGAAACGGCACAAGGTCTCCGAATGACCTACTTCGGCAACGTCCCGGGTGGCTCGGTCTTCAGCGATACGCAGCTCTATTCGAGCGATTATTCACTTCAACTTGCTATGGGGCTACAGAACTTCGCATCGCGCCGCTGCGCGAAGGATGCAACTCTGCCCCGTCCGATGCTGTGCGTTCAGCTCGCCGAGTGGGTGCGCTTGCAACAGAAGGCAATCGGCGCTGTCCAAGTGTTCGGCACGCCCGGTGTCGGTGGTGCGCCGATAAAACCGGAGTAGTTGTGTTGACGTCTGGTCAAATTGGCTGGAGTAGAGCGTGAGGTTCACCGCGTGCTTCGCACGTCAACGCTCGGTCCCAATGGGATGTGCGCGGCCCGATTTCGACACAGGTTAATATTCCGAGCAAGTAAGTGGCTTGAGTTTTGCTTCCAGTCACATGTCGTCCCTTTTTGGCGCACATGGGAGCGCGGACATGCAGAACACCCTGAAAGTCATCCAATACGAAAAACTCGTCCGCCAGGCCGCCAACAGCCTCGGCATCGACACGCTGGAGATCGCACCATCATCGATTTTGCGTGATGCACTGCACTTCCGTTTCAAGGACACTTCAGGACGCCGGCAAGAGATCTTCGTACCATTCAGAACGAGCCCGTCGGCCATACGAGCTATGCTTCGGCACCTCTACGGACCCAAATCCGCGGCCGGTCCGCGTGCAAACTAAGGGGTTAGTTCGAGGATCAGGTTGACGGGCGTTTGCGACGCCCGTCGCAGATTGGAATATCCGGCTTGCCGTGCCACTTCGCGGAGGCGTTGTTCGCCCGCCTGGGCACCGAGACCGAGCCCAACATTCTGCGACAGCGAGTTTGGCGTGCACGCCATGGCGGATGCGGCGTAATACATCCGGCCTATAGGATTTAGATTTTCCTCCAACCGGTCTCCGGCATAAGGCTCAACCAAGAGCACCTTGCCATCGTGCTTGAGCGCCCTGCGGCAAGACGCGAGCGCCCCAACCGGATCGCCGAGATCGTGCAGGCAATCCATGAAACAGATCAGGTCGAAGTCGCGGCCGTGGAACTCGGTCGCCGTCATGACCTCGAAAGCGATGTTGGTGACCACACCTTCCTCAGTGGCGCGCTTGCGGGCGGTCACGATCGACGCATCATGATAATCGACCCCTAAGAAGCTCGACTTGGGGAAGGCCTGCGCCATCATAATGGTGGAGGCGCCGTGTCCGCAGCCAATGTCTGCAACGCGGGCGCCGCTTTGCAAACGCCCGATGATGCCATCGAGCGCCGGCAGCCAATCGTTGACCAGATGCGCGCGATAGCCGGTGCGGAAAAAGCTTTCGGTGCCGCAGAACAGGCGATGGTTGTGGGCGTGCCAGCCTAGACCTTCGCCCGACCGGAACGTCTCGACGATCAGGTCCTCGTCCAACCAAAACGAAGACGCGACCTCAAAGGCGGACACCATAAAAATGGGGCTTTGATCGTTCGCCAGCACCATCGCCTGCGCCGGCGGCAGGCTGTAAGTCTGTCTCTCGAGATCGTACACAACGTAGCCGCCGGCTGCCTGGTTGGCGAGCCACTCGCGCACATAGCGCTCCCGAACGCCGGTCTTCTTGGCGAGTTCCGCCGTCGTGCAGTCGCCGAGATCGAGCATTGCTTCATAGAGGCCGAGCTTTCGCCCGACATTGACCAGTACACCTGAAAAAGCGGCGCCTAGATCGCAAATGACCCGGCCGATGAAGGCTTCAATGTCGCGCTGTGATGGTGGTGGTATAGGTTGCGTCATGGTCTCGTCCCTTCGCATGGCATCGCCGAAAGCGAACGTCTATGCGGTCTGAATAGTCGGCAAAAATTCAGGCGGTCTTGATATAATCCGCCAAAAGCTTGCGAGTTGGCGCCAATGACAACGAAGGGACGCGCTCCAACCAAGAAAATCGGGCTGCCGACGATCAACCTGGCGAGCGTCGTCTACGGTCTCGACTCTTACTTAAGCTMGCGTGGGGTCGACGCGGAGGATGCTTTGCGCCGAGCCGGTCTCGAGGTCCGAGATCTGACCGATCCTGATCGGCGCGTGCCGCTCATCCGCTATCTCGAGCTGTTGGAAATCTGTGCCGGGCGCCTGTCCGATCCGCAATTCGGACTAAAGTTTGGTGCGCAGTACGAGCTGAGACACGCCGGTGTGATCGGTAATGTCGCCCTGGCCTCACGTACGGTTGGCGAAGCTTTCGAAGCCATAGGGCGGTATTTGCCGACGGTCGTCGACGCAGCCGTGCACGGTATGGAAGTCTCCGACGGCATGGCGTTTGTGTATTTCTATTATATCGACCCGCTGATGATGTCATATCGGCAGAAAGGGGACTGGGCTGTTGCCTTCGCGTGTAATCTCGTGCGTGTCGGCATTGCAGATCCGCGTTGGGTCCCGCATGAAGTCCTGCTGCCGAATTTGCCAGACGAGACGCCTGTGGAACGGCGCACACGTGCGGACATCATGGGCAATAGCATCCGGATCGGCCATCCTTGGGCGGGCATCCGTTTCGATGCCAGTTTGTTGAAGCGGCCCATGGTGACGGCCGACACCGTGATCGGGAGTCTGATGCGTCACTATGGTGATCTTCGGCTCGCTGCACTGCCGGACCAACGTGGCCGGATCGAACAACTGCGTCGCGAAATAGCCTCCGTGCTGGTTAAAGGCGAAAGTGGCATCGAGCACATCGCCGAAGCGACCGGCGTCTCCGTGCGGACGCTTCAGCGGCGGCTAAAGGAAGCCGGCGTCAGCTACTCTGACTTGCAGAATGATGTGCGCAAGACGCTGGCGCTGAACCTATTGGAAAACGAGACGATGGCACTGGCCGAAATTGCCTTCGCCCTCGGCTACTCCGAAGTCAGCGCCTTCAATCACGCCTTCCGGCGCTGGACCGGCCAATCGCCTAGCGATTATCGCCGACGCCGAACCAAGTCGTAAGCTGCTTTCATTTCTTCGCGTTGCTACGTCAAGAAGGCAGGCGAACGAATTTTCCGATCCGCTATACCTTCCGCGGCCTTAAAATAGTAGCATGGGTGGATCGCAGATCCCGCCATTTTACCCGATACCTACAGGCCACTTGAAAAATGCGAAGTCAGTTCAGCGGAACCCTTATTGCGTTGCTGGAAGAGCATGCGGTTGACGAACTGCCGATTAGTATCCGCATTCAAAACGCCATTCGCCGGCAACTCGGAAACGGGAGCCTCAAGGCATTCGATCGCTTGCCGTCGACCCGCCTCCTGGCGAAAGAACTTGCGGTGGCGCGTGAGACAGTGGAGTTCGCTTACCAGCACCTCGAAGCTGAGGGCTATCTCATCCGTGAAAGGGGAAGCGGCACATTCGTTTCTGAAACCGGCGCCCAGCTGGCGATATTCCAGGCCTCACCAGGTCGAAAATTACGCAATTTGCATCTCTCCGACAGGGGCAAGAAAATTCAGCGTGCGGGAGGCGTTCAGGACCCACTTCCACTACCCTTTTCGGCTGCTTTTCCCGATGTGAGATCATTTCCGATCCGGCTTTGGCAGCAAACCGCCTCCCGGATTTCGCGCCGTCTCGGATCGAATGCGCTCGCTTACTGCGATCCTCAGGGATTTTACCATCTGCGGGAGGAGATCGCCCGTTACCTCGGGGCTCATCGCGGCGTCAGCTGTGATGCTGATAACATCGTTGTCCTCACGAGTTCCCAAGAAGCCCTGTTACTCATCGCGACGATGATGCTCGATGCCGGAGATGCCGTCGCGGTCGAGGATCCCTGCTATCCAGGTATCCGCTCGGCGCTCACAGTTTCTGGAGCGGTTCCCGTACCTATCGATGTTGACGACAACGGGATGGTCGTCGAGACGCTGTTACGGCGGACGCCAGCCCCGCGCGGCGCCTACGTGACCCCTTCGCACCAATATCCAACCACGGCGACTCTTAGCCTGGAGCGCCGCCTGGCCCTTATTGAATGGGCGAAAGTGCATCGAAGCTTTATCATCGAGGACGATTACGACAGCGAATATCGCTATGACGGCGCCCCGATTTCTTGCATTCAGGGATTGGATACTTCAGGCAACGTCCTTTACGTCGGGACTTTCACGAAAACGCTTTTTCCGGGAGTTCGTCTCGCCTATTTGGTTGCTCCCTATCATCTCGTGCCGGCGTTCGTCGGGATGCGGACGCTCGTCGACGGTCATTCTGCGGTCTTCAATCAAGCCGTCTTGGCGGAGTTCATGGCGACGGGAGAATTTACGGCGCACATACGACGTATGCGCCAACTGTTCAAAGCAAGACGGGACGCTTTCGTCGAGTCGGCAGAACGCCATCTCGCGCCCTTCGGCGCGTTGCGGGTGCCGGCCGGGGGATTTCAGGCGACCTGGTATCTTCACGATGGGCACCTGGAAGATGAGGTGAGGAGAAGAGCCGAACAAGAGCGCATCATCCTCCCTTCGCTCGGCAACCTATTCATAAAGCGGAGGAATGCCCCCGGATTCGTCCTCGGCTTTGGCGGATTGACGCCTCAAGAGTGCGATGCGGCCGTCAAGCGGCTCGCCCGGATCATCAAAAACGTCCGGCCAAAATAAGTGTGCTGCCGCCTTTCCTTGGCACCGACTGCACCCTTCCAATGTGGTCTGCACCGTATAGCCAAAGTGGATGAATGCAACATTCCACTTCGTGAGTACGGTTTTTCGTCGTTTGAGCACGAATCTGACGGATGCGCACCATGGACAAACCCGCCCTCTCCCCACCTTCCGACCGCACGAAATTACGGCGTTATCACTGGCTCGCCAAATTTGATCGCGAGAGCATCAACCAAATTATCGACGCGGGCATCATTTGCCAGGTGGGATACGTCTTCGACGGGGCGCCCTATGTGACGCCAACGAGCCATTGGCGTATCGATGACCACGTCTACTGGCACGGGTCATCGGCGAGCCGGATGCTGAGGGCTCAGGAAAAAAATATCCCTGTTTGCTTCAGCGTGACGCACATCGACGGCATCGTATTCGCGCGCGCAGCCATGAACCACAATGTTCTCTATCGTTCCGTCATGGCCTTCGGAAATGCGTCGTTGACCGAAGAGGACGAGAAGCGGCATGTTCTCTCGGTCTTCACAAACAGATTGGCACCGGGTCTTTGGGACTATGCAAGAAAGCCGAGCGAACAGGAATGGAAAGCGACGAAGGTCGTCAAGCTCAAGCTCGATGAAGTCGCCGCGAAAGTGAACGATGCCCTTCCTGGCGATGAAGATCCAGACCTCGCATCCGACCGGTGGGCAGGAATGGTGCCATTGGAACTGTCGCAGAAGGCTCCCATCGCAGATCCTCGGTTGGCGAGCACAGTAGCGACGCCCGATTGCGTGACACACTTTTGTTATGCAAGTGTAGCCGGCGATAAATCGGCCTGGACAACAACTCCTTTGAAGGACGACTGAATTTGGCTACGCATCACGAGGAGACGGTGTTGAGCGTCCATCATTGGACGAACCGCCTTTTCAGTTTCACGACAACTCGCGACGCCGGTTTTCGCTTCAACAATGGTCAGTTCACCATGCTCGGTCTGATGATCCATGGAAAACTGTTGCAGCGTGCCTATAGCATCGCCAGCGCCAACCATGCCGATCATCTCGAATTCCTCAGCATCAAGGTCGAGGGAGGTCCGCTGACATCGCAACTCCGAAGTATTTCCGCAGGCGATCGGCTCGTCATCGGACGCAAGACCACAGGAACGCTTGTTCTTGATTATTTGCTACCGGGGAAACGCCTCTATCTTTTGGCAACGGGAACGGGCCTCGCGCCGTTCCTGGCAATCATACGGGATCCAGCGACCTACGAACGGTTCGAACAAGTGATTCTCGTGCATGGGGTGCGGTGGGTCGCGGAACTCGCCTATCACGACTATATCACACGAGACCTTTTGGATGACGAGTTCCTCGGAGACTTCGCCCGCCGCCAGCTGCTTTATTATCCGACAGTCACCCGCGAGCCCTTTCGTAATCAGGGTCGTATCACGACTGCCATTCATGACGGCACTTTGCGTACGGTATTGAACGTCCCCGAGTTAGATTCGGCGCATGATCGGATCATGGTGTGTGGCAACCCCTCGATGCTCATGGATATCGCGCAACTCTTGAAGGAGCGCGATTTTTCGGAAGGTAATACGAGCACCCCGGGAGCATATGTCATCGAACGGGCTTTCGTTGACAAATGAGCCGTTCTGCCGGGCGCTTTCAGGACATCGAATGCCGGGAGCCGTCAGGCTCTATGTGAAGCGGACTGGGACCCAGCGCATCACCGTCGCGCGTGGATCGACGTGTGCGGCTGATGCCTGAACTCCTGATCGAGAGTATTGCGTAGCTGACGAATCCCATCGCCGGCTACGCTGCTTTCTGACTAGAAGCTTACCGTCACGTCCGCATTGAGAACGAACGTCCCTGCCTCCGCTACGAGCGTCGGCGCCGCCGAGGGGCAGGCAATAGAGCTTGTCGAAATCGAAACGAACGTTCTGCCATTGATAGCTCGTCGCTATTGCGCGTGATCGTGCTTCATCTCGGAGTCGTCCATCTGCATCCCGGCGTGATCTGCATCAGAACTGTCCATTGCTCCGATTGCTTCCACTTTGTAGTCGACGTCGACCGTGCCCGCTTTCTCAAAAGTCAACGAACCCTTGATGTTTGTTCCCTGAGCGATGGACTTCTTCAAGCCGACAAACATCAGATGATACGCACCGGGATTGAATTTTACGGTCTCGCCGGGCTTGATCTCCAGGCCGTCCTTAAGCTGGCGCATTATCATCTTGTCTCCGTCCATCTTCATCTCATGGATTTCGACATGATCGGCGTTTTCGAAGGTGCCGCCGTTGAGCTTGTCGGCATCTTTGCCGTTATTCGTGATTGTGAGGTAGCCGGCACCAACGGTCGCGCCCTCGGGCGTCGCGCGTGTCCAGGGATGCGCGATGAGGAGACCGCCTTTTTCGAATTGGTGCGCCGAAGCCATGCCAAACAACGCGAACAAGGCCGTTACGGCAACGATCGCTCGTTTCATTTTCTTTCTCTCCGCTGGCTAAGATCAATTTTGCATTGCAGAAGAACCCAGAAGCGCCGGAGGCATCGTGCCCAATGCCGCGACCAGCGCTAATACAGCGACGCCGCATACGGCTTCGATCATCACATTGCGTCTGAGCGCGTCGATTGTACTCCCCTCGTCAAGTCGGGGAGCGAGACGAAATCGGTTGATGCTGGCGATCGCGACCATGATCAGAAAGATAAACACTTTCAGCAAAAGCAATCGGCCATAGTCAGTGGTTATGAGGAGGTGAAAGCTGCCAACGAGACTCCATGTGTTGATGATACCTGTCGCTGCAATTGTCAGAACGGCGAAGACACCAACGTCGGAAAATCGTCGAGTAATCTCACGGGCTCTCTCATTCGAATGCTGACCCGCTTGAGACTTTGGCCTCCGAAGAAAAATCAGGTAAGGCAGCAATCCTCCGAGCCATGCGCTGACTGCAATCAGATGAAGAACGTCGGCCGTGAGATGAATGCTCAAACCGGGCGAGCTCACGGCATGTCCGGCAAACGCCAGGCCCCCGACCAATATTGCCGTTGTGATGACGATCACCGTCCCGAGCCAACCACTGTCGCTTTTGGGGGACGCCACAAGCACCGCAAGCAGCGCGCCCGCAATAAATCGAATGAGCCAGGCTTTACCAAACTGCGTATCGGAAATGACGGCCGCAGCAGTCCCGTCCGATAGCGTCGCCAAGTAACTGGAGCTATCGATGGCTGCAGCCACGGCTAGGAACCAGCCGAGCGCAGATGCAAATGCGAGTGTTAGGCTGAGCCAGAAAACGCATTTCAACGATCGGACAATTCGGAGGGCCGAAAGATCGCGCACGACCAAGCCGCAAAACAGCACTGAGCCTGCGGCTTGGAACGTGGCTAGGAAATGCAGCGTACGCCAAAAGATTAGCGAATAGTCCACGCCTCGGCCTCGAATTACTTTCCGATGTGGAAGGAGAAACTTCCTTGCGTTTTATGAGTGTCGACCGACAGCGCATGCCACTCGACGGTGTAGGCGCCTGGGCCAAGATTCTTGACGCCAATACGCATCGTGCTGCCGGAAACAGAACTACCTGTATCGACGCGAGCGCCCGTCGAATTGTGTACCTGAGCCCCGCTAAATTTTGGCTCAAGCCCTTCCGTAAAGCGCAACGTCACTTGTCCGGGCGAGCTGCCTATAGTGCTTCCAACCGCTGGGCTGGCACTATCAAGCCTCGCATGGGCTTCGGCGAACGACGCAGTCGCGACAACCGCCAGCGAGATGATCGCGAATTTCGCGAGAAGATTCCTTATCATTGCTGTATTCCTTATTGACTTGCAGCGGCAAACAAAGGCCGCCCGTAGGTATCGGGGAAGATATCATCGAGATAGAAATGAAGCTGACCCATGCCGCCAGCGCCGTCCCCGCTCGCGCGATTGACAGGAATGATCGCCTCACCGCTGATCTGAAACTTGTCACCCACATAAATGATCCCGGGATTAATGGTGCCCGTCGTCCGTTCTCCTTCCACGAAATGGTCCGTTTCCGTGGACAGGTTCCACTCCACGAGGGGGATCAGACGGTTGACGAAATCCGGTAAGCCGACGTCTTCGACGGCCGACTTCAGATAGGGCATGCTATATTGAAGCGATCCACCCCACACGATGGAGCGTGGGTTGAACGTCGTCTCACCATCTTCGATCGTCATGGATTCAGTCGGAATTGCGTAGCCGACTTGGCCAGTGATCGCGAGCGGCTTCAAGTACTTCAACTCCTCAGGTAGAAATCCGAAGCCTTTCCCGACGAAGAGCGTTGGCGCGAAAGTTGTGAAGGGTTCGGCGCCGATTGCACTGCTGCCGGTGCCTCCCCAATCAACGTCGAGAGCGGCCGACATGACGAACTCATCGGCGGGATCGGTCACAAACTGAAATTTGAAGCTCGTTTCGAGATTGTCGAAACCCTGAGCCGTCGCGCCGCTGGGGCCCTTGAGATGCACCCACGTATCCCCCACGGAAATTCCGAAGGTCTCCGTTATTCTTTTGGAGATTTCAGCCGAAATATTGACTTCGCGTGCGGACGGATCATCTCCATTGCGAAATGCAGAGACCGTCGGAAGGGATAGTTCGTCGGCGACACACGGGTCGTCAACATTGAGTGTTGCTGGGAAAAATCTATTGCCCACGAAGCAATGCGCTGATGCGTGGGATACGGGTAGGCAGGCGACGACGGTCGCAACCGCGACCACCCGCATGGGCATGCGAGCCATGGGACCACTCTCCTGTTTGAACGACTGATCTACAAGCGTGTGCTACAATCAGACGAGGCGAGGTGGTCCTCGGTTGAGGATTTGCTCCGGACGATGATCGGCGACGAGTTCGTCGCTCGTGTTGCTGATTTGAACGCCGCCGACCGCCATCGGCGCAACGTGCAGCAACGGCTCGCTAGCAATCCCAAAGTCGAGGGCAGCCAAGCCGGAGCAAATAGGACAGCTTTTCTGGGATGCCGGCTTCTCGTCCGGCGCCCCCGTGTCGGCAACGTATTTGAGACTGCCTTTATGGCAGATGACAATATCGCCTGCGCTCGGTTGAAGCTGTGCCAAGGCGACAGACGTAATGTGGACGGTCAGCACCCACGCATTGAGAAGAGCGCCCAAAACCGCAAGGGCACCTACAGTTCGCTTGAACTGACGCGTTCTCAATCTCCACATAGCGTTACTACCAGCACTTCGGCGCGCGCTGCGCAATGGCGCGACAGTCACAGGGCAAACAGAATAACTTCAGTTACCAGAAAAAATCAGCTCGCTATTTGGTGGCTCGATTCTCGCGGCTCTCCGGCCTATTGGAGCCAGTCCTCCCGTTACAGCCAGAACGAAAAAGCCCCAAAACAACTGCTAGCGGATTGAATGATATGTTCGCGCATTTAGGCGTAATGTACACAAGTGGACATCGTCGGAGGTGAGAAGTTCGCCCACACTTAGGCTCAAGCAAACGTTCATTTTCAAGGAAATGCTGCCGCTGAAGCTGCATAACGGCGCGACGGCAGCCCGCAAGATGCTCCGCCGCCTCGCTCGGGGCTCGACATGTGGTCGGAAGGTAACGCGCGAGCACAAATAACCCTTGGCCTTGATGACGAGTTGAGCCATACAGCTAGGCTATTCGGCAGATTGAGAAAATCTGGCGATTGCAAAGGCGCTCTGCAGGACTGGAAATGAACATCCGGGGGGATGTCGGAAGATCGGAAGCAATGCGCCGGTGGCTCAGCCATCTGGTGCTTTTTGTATTTATCGCTCGTTCCTTCATTCCCGTCGGCTTTATGCCGGATTTTGCCGGCGCTTCGGCTGGTGCCTTCCGGATCGTCATTTGCACAGGCTACGGTCCGCAAATCCTCGATCTCGATGTCAACGGCCACAAGCTTCCTCCGAAATCCGGGGGCTCCCATCACCAGCCTTGCGCGTTTTCTGCGTCGAATGCCGTCGCCGACCTTTATGCCACCGGCATAACCGTTGCCCCATCCGACAATGCGGTTGTGGTCGCACGACATCGTATCTTCGATACATTACCGCCTGTTCGTGCCGGGCCCCATCTCGGCTCGCGCGGACCGCCTGCATTCTCCTGAACCACGTCATCGCAAGACGCAGCTGATCTGCGTCCCTTTCGTGCTTTCGGAGCTTTCCCATAATGCTGTCTTCGTCACTGCGTCGCGCGCCGCTGCAAACAGCCGCCGCATTTTCTATTTCGACCCTTGCGCTTTTGTGTTTTCTGCCAGAGGCGTTCGGCCAGGAGGTCGCCAAGCCAGCTGGCTCTTCCTCATCTTCCCCGCAACTGTTCGACGTGCCGCTGCCGCCCGTCGAGGTCACGCAGCCATCAAATATGCCGGACGAGTCTGCTCGTTCAGCTGCAAAAGCCAAAGGTTCGGCAAACGTCAAAGCAAAGCCGAAGAAGAAGACAACCGTCGCCCAGCAACCGTCCGCCGTTAATCAGGTTCTGCCTTCCACTGAACCTGGCCTCGGCGCTCCATCCGATGGAGCCGGCAATACCGGCGGCCCTCCTGCGAACACCGCTGCCGCGGCCGCTGCAAAGCTTGATGTTCCGAACGGCGCAGGAAGCATGCTCAATCTCACGCCGCGTGAAATGCCTGCAACGCTCAACGTCGTGACTGAAAAAGAAATTGAAGAAAACGGATTGCGCGACATCGTCGAGATATTCCAATCCGTGCCGGGCGTTCTTGTGGGCGATAACCCGGGAGAACCCGGCTCGACTGTCACAAGAGGAATTTACGCGGGTCTCGGATATTCCATCGATGGCTCGCGGGTGACCGATCCCAACTTCGTCTCTCGCAATTACGACTCTTTCAATCTCGAACGCGTCGAATTCTTGAAAGGGCCGGCCTCCGTCGTGTCGGGCACCAATGCTCTCGCTGGCTCCGTAAACATAGTCACAAAGCAGGCCACCACGGATAGAACCTTCTTCGAAGGCATGGCCGAATATGGCAGCTTCGATAGCCAGCGGTTTGGCGCCGGAATGAACGTCGCCCTCAGTCCCGCTGCGGCGTTTCGTTCAACGATCAGCTATTCGAACGCCGATAGCTTCATCGACGATACAAGCTCCGAGAAATTTGCCATCACCAACAACATCCTTTTGAAGCCGTCGGACCGGCTGACGCTGAAAGGATCGGTCGATTATTATCAGGATAAGTTCACACCGCCTTACTGGGGAACGCCCCTTATTCCGCGTGCTCTGGCCAAGGACCCGACGGATGTCGTGAGCGGCTCGGCTGGCTTGGTTCTCGACAAAGCTCTGCGCAGCACGAACTACAATTATCTGAACGGTAAAGCGGAGTCGGACGCTGTATGGCTACGTGGTTCCGCGGACTACAAGTTGAACCCCTATTGGACCTTCAAGAACGAAAGCAGCTATTACACTGCCGACCGCTCTTGGAGAGACGCTGAATATTTCAACTACGACGCCGGGTCCATTACGCGCTCCCCGACCATCATCACGCACGATCACTCGTTCTGGTCAGAGCGCGCAAGCTTCAACTTCGACGGCAATATCGGAGGGCTTCGAAACCGCTTTACAACCGGCGCAGAATACATCGATACGCAATTCAACTCCGCGCGCCACTTTGGCTCGGCGAATGCCGTCGATATCTTCGACCCGGATCGAGGACCGTTTCCAGTAGATAACGCCACGAATTTCGACGATGGCAGGAAAACATATTTCTCGCACTACGGAACGACAGGGGTCTTCCTCGAGAACGCGCTGAACCTTACCCCCTCGTGGCTTGTGCTCGGTGGGCTGCGTTACGAATACATCAATCTCGATCGGAGCATCAGAGACGATAACACCAATCAAATCACGACGGCATTTACGAAGGACTACGAAGACGTCACCTGGCGTGTGGGAACGACCTACGAAATCGTCAAAAACACATCCCTGTTCGCTCAATACGCGACCGCTACCGTACCAATTTCATCTCTGCTGACCGGTTCTCTTAGCAGAGCGCAATTCGACCTCTCGAAGGGGCGCTCAGCTGAGGCAGGTATCAAGTCCACATATTTTGGCGGGCGCGTCACGACAACGGCCTCCTTCTATCAAATCGATCAGGACAACATCCTTACGAACGATCCGAATAATCCCACACAGACTGTTCAGGGTGGAAGTCTCAGGTCCCGTGGCATCGAGCTCGACACCACCGTTGCTTTGACTGAGAGATGGAATGTGACTGTGGCGGGAACCGTAATCGACGCCGAATATACCAATCTCTATCAGAACGTCGGCGGAGAACTCGTCAGCCGAAACGGCAATATGCCGGTAAACGCGTCACCCTATTCACTTTCCGCATCGACGAGTTATCGCTTGGCATCGCTGCCCGCCACCGTCGGAATGTCGGTCAATCGCGTCGGCCCCTTCTACACGGACACTGCAAACACGATCAAAGTGAACGAGCGCACGCTTCTGGACGCGTGGATTTCCTATGACATCGGCGGCGGCACATTGCGAATTCGCGGCCGCAATCTGACCGATGAAATCTATGCATACTGGGCGGACTATAATCCTGGCTCGGTCTATCTCGGGGCTCCGCGAAGCTTCGACGTCAGCTACACCATCAAATGGTAATTTGCATGCGGCCCGGTTCGAGGTTTCTCCGACCGGGCCTCGCGCATTGCAGGATCGCTAATCCATGTCGACAAATGCGATGATCTACCGGATCGTCTGGCGATGGCACTTTTACGCCGGGCTTGTCGTAATGCCGTTTCTTCTCATCCTCGCGGTGACAGGCGGAATCTATCTCTTCAATGACGAAATCAATGATGTGGTCTATCACGACCTGCGCTTTGCACCTGCCGTTTCCACGACGTCGCTGCCGCTTTCGCAATTGATGGACGCCGCACTGGCATCCTATCCAGATGGCCAGGCCACGCGGATAGATACGCCGCACGAGGCAGGGCGCACGGTAGAAGTTTTTGTAACTCCCGCTAAGGGCGAGCCTGTCCGCGTCTTTGTCGATCCGGGGACAGGCACCGTCCTTGGAAGCTACGTCTACACGCACACCCTTGTCGGCTTTGCGGATAAGTTCCACGGCTCGCTGATGCTCGGCAAATTCGGCGACGCTATTGTCGAGATCGCGGCATGCTGGGCGGTGATCCTCATTCTAACCGGGCTCTATCTGTGGTGGCCGCGCGCGGGGTTGCGCATTGTCGGCGTATTGCTGCCGCGCGTGTCGGCCCGGGGCCGCAATTTCTGGAAATCGATGCATGCCACCGTTGGAGTCTGGACGGCTCTCTTCATCCTGTTCCTGATCTTTTCTGGATTGCCATGGGCCTCGGTCTGGGGCGGAATCTTCCGCGAAGTTATAAATACTGCCGGCGTCGGCTATCCTGGTGACTATCGCACATACGGGCGGATAGTCAGTTCTTCACAAAGTGCTCCTCTCGACAACCCCTCGGGTTCGCGCCCTTGGACGTTGGAGGGTTCGACTACCCCGGCATCTCAACACCATCATCACGGAGCACAGGGACTGGCGTCGATGCCGGGTAAGTCGAGCCAGCCAATCGACGTGGACGCTGTCGCTGCGATTGTTGCAAAGAACGGCATGACAGACCCCTATCGCTTAACGCTCCCCGCGGACGCGACAGGCGTCTATACTGCGCTTCGCTATCCTGACCAGCCCGAGGGTCAGCGCACGCTCTATATCGATCAGTACTCGGGTGAAGTCTTGAAGGATGTGAAATTCAGCGACTACGGTTGGGCAGCAAAGGCCGTCGAGCTTGGCGTTCAAATTCATATGGGCAACTATTTCGGTCGCGCCAATCAATTCGTTATGCTGATACCCTGCGTCGGGATTCTCTTCTTGGCCGTGACTGGCCCTTATATGTGGTGGCTCCGCCGGCCAAAGGGACGCTTTGCGGCACCAAAAACGGCAGGCGACTTATCGTTGTCCAGCGTTCTGATCGGGATCATTCTCATCTGTGCGATCTTTCCACTTGCGGGCGCGTCCTTGACGGTCGTGCTGGTAGGCGAAGCGATTTTACAGATGTTGGTTCGACAGAGGCGATACGCATAGAGCGGTCCTGCGTCACAACTCACGCTTATCGACCGTCGTGCAAACGAACGATCGCATTTCTATAAGGTTGGAGCGTCGACCCCGAAAGTTCGGACGGTACAATGTTGCGGACGTCACTGAGGGGAATGTCCTCCTCTCGTGTAGAAATTTCGTTCGTAGTAGGATTTTGTTCCACAGCTACAAACTTGACAGTTTCACCCGTGATCAAGTCTTCTGACAATTTGCAACGACGCGCGTCCGCGCGGAGACGCCTCATGTCGTGGCGATCCGAGTCCCCTTTGAACTGCATCGCCATTTGCACGCAGACGAGACCAGGCGATTGGTTACAGGACGAGGAATTGCCAAAATCGACCCGCTCGAAAGCTTCCGGTCCAACGTCTTCAGGCTCGCTATCTGGGGCCTCGCCACAGAGCTTAAACACCTGCTGACGCAATGCGCCAAATAACAAATCTCCGTTCTTCGTGGTCACGGTATCGAAACCAAGTGCCAAGGCGCGGGGAATATTCAAGCGACCCCCGCTCGCTATTTTGGATTGACTATCGGGATCATCAATATCGACAGTCTTCCAGATCCGTCTTTTGATGTCATCGAGTTGCACGCCGTAGTTGGCAAGGATTGCGGCTGTCAGGGTGACAAACGGTGCGGCCATTGAAGAGCCCGACATCGCCTTCAGATTTTCATTTTGCCCACCAACATTCGAGACGATCTGACAACCTGGCGCGGAAACATCGACGGATCTGCGCCCATAATTTGATTCCGGCATGAGCGAAGTGTTGGCATCTAGTGCGGCAACAGAAATGACATTAGTCGAATGTTCACCTCCATAGTTTGCGGGATAGACGTTCGGAATCCTCGAGTCATCAAGGTCGGAAGATTCGTTTCCGGCTGCGACGACGAGCAATGCTTCTTCTTGGTTCAGCCTCTGATCGATGTGAGCGATTTCGCCGATTCCGCTCGCGCTCAGATTGATGATTACCTTTTCGTGTGAAGTCTTTTCAATGTTATCGAGGTCCCGGATCGCGAGAGTCGTATAAGACGGATTAAATTTCCAGATTGATGCGCCCTCAACTCGGCTGACGACATTTCTGTGCGCGATTTTGAAGCGCCCTTTGAACAACTCTGGAAATGTGCGCGCAAATCCGCCGCCGAGCAGGATCCCGGTCACGTGTGTGCCGTGGAGCATGTTCCCATTGTGCGGTATGGGTAGATAAGAAATTGTGGGTGCCAACCGATCTGTCGAAAACTCGTCGTACCGCTGGCCAAATGTGTTGTCGACCTGGCTCGACTCGCCGGCCGAATAAGCGTGGGCAAACGCAATTGGGATGGATTTCGGGTAAGTCTTCTCGTCTCCGAGTTCGACGGCTTCGGAACCTTGGATCCCATCGTCGACAACCAAGATGACAACGGGTTCGTTGCCATAGGGATTGCGTGCGAACTTGGAGACAAACCAATCGTTGAGTTTGATCACGCGTGCCACGTCACCTTCAGACAGCGGATAGCCCGTTCCGCTTCCGGCGCAACTGAGGTCGGATAATCCAGGCTTCGCCTCAACGATGAATTCAAATCGATCTTCGAGGGAATAAGCTACGCCATTGGTTTTTGAAGCCGCGCTTTTAGCTTGGAGTTCGGTCACAAACTCCCCGATGCTGCCGTTGATGGGCTGAAGCCGCACAGGCCGGGAAAGGTAGGGGAGGTAAAGTCTGTCGCCCTCCTTCAGGAATCGGTCGAGGTCGACGTTCGCGAGAGCGGGTTCATTCCTCTTCGTCTCAAACTTTATCGCGCCCGTCGTACGCTTGCCGCTATGGCCGACAAAGTTGGACGCTATCTGCTCCAGTGTTTCGCTTTCCTTTGCGATGTAGGGTATGGGGCCGACTTCCCAATAAGCGCAGGCCGGGACGACGATTGGCGTCCCAATCTCAAGTGATGGGCTGTTCTCAGCAAAAAAAGTGGCAAGGCTGGGATTGAGTTTCTTCGCTTCTAAAACCAAAACATCGCTCATATGACCGCATTGGCGTGTGATGATCGACGAAGCGGTGTCGCCGTTCTCAGACGTTGCGATTGTCGGCTTCGCTTTTTGCGCAAGAAACCGCTCTAATTCAGCACCGATGTGTGGTCCCATGTAGACCAGAAGGTCGTCTGCAGCAGAACAACGGGGCACCCCAGTTCCGCAAATCAGGCAAAGGATTGTTAGAAACCGGATCGAGGACGACAGCATGGATTTGCCCAAACCCTCATATCTCCTAGCGATGACAGGCGACACTCATAGATTTCGTCAGTCCGCACACTTCGACTTTGTTTTTTTTACTCCATGTCCCAACGAAGGATTTGAAATCGGAAGTGAAGGTGGCGACCAAATATGATTTGCCATTCACTTTAGTGTCCGACTCGAGACCCACCCTGGAATTGAGAGCCACGATCGAACGCGCGCCAGCGACTGTCGAATTGCTTTTCAAGCGATACACGCTGCCGCCGCTATCTCCGGGGCACACGATTGCAGGGGCGTTTTCATTCGGGTCCGATTCGCTCAGCATGTCGTTGGGTTGTTGTTGATTGTAACTCGGCATCTCCGATATTTTCGTAAGCCCTATGCGAAACACGCCGTCGTTGCCGCCCGACATGTCCTCCTGGGTGCAGCCAAACCCAGCCAGCAAGAGCTTTTGCCCGACATCGAGGCCGCTTCCGGAGAGGTCAAGTCGTTCTGGCGTGACCCCTGCGAGTTCGCGATCAATCAGACAGAGCGCGTAATCGGCCGATACGTCGCCCTCTCCGTTCTGCCATTTCTCGTGGTGAGTGCATTTTCCTTTAAAGGTCGTGGCGCTGATCGAGATGGTAACTTTGCCTCCATTCGCGACGCAATGAGCGGCCGTTAGCAGGACACTTGGCCCGACCAATGTCGCGGTGCATCGACCGACCCCCGACGACTGGTAGAAGGACGCGGGAAAGTCGGCAGGCCGGGCACGGGTCCCTTTGATAACCTTGGGCTCAACCGGCTCAGGAAGCTGACTGACCTGCATCAGCTTAAGCTCTCCATTGTTCTTCACGAAGTGCCCGCTTTCGCAATGAGCCATCCCCGTGAGATCGACGAGCAAAATCCAACTGAGCACCAAAATTTGGGCGTAAGTGACTTTCATGTCGAGCCTCCGTCTAGGATGCAATCATAGGTCCAACCATTAGAGCGTTGGGCGAATTTGGTTCAGCGACCATCTTGCTAAGCGCAGAGCCTAGTCCCTGTCAGGTAGGGCTCACGGGCACTCGGGCCAGGGTGCCGGGCTTTACCAGCGGGCGAAGCGACACAATATTTCCTTCGTCATCGAAAATGACGTCGTAGACTTGGACGATCGTCTGATTGGTCTCGCCAACGGTGTTTTTCTGACCTCCGACAGCGGGCAGCGCCTTCTCGGCGAGGGCTTGAATGAGCTTCAGCACATCCGTAGTGTCCATCGTGCTTTTGACACTCGTTATTCCGCAATCCTTATCGAAATTGATCAGCACGTCGTTCTTCGCGAGGAATGCGCCGAACTGGACCGAATATCTCTTGCTGGGATTCTTGACGTACGAAACCGACACGGTGGATCCTGAAACAACCAACAACGGCTTGCATTCGTAATAGACGAAACCACGCGGCTCTTCGCCGGGCAAAAGAAGTTTGCTTGTTGTCCAAGCGCAAGCGGTTAATAAGAGCGGACTGAAAGCAACGACTGGAAAAACGATCCATTTACGCATATTGCCCCCCAGCTAATACGAACGCAGACAAAACAATAGGGTTAGTTGCAAATCCCCTTCGCAACTTAGAAACAAGCGACATTCTGATTGTCCATTGAGAGTTCTAAGCTGTTCCTCCAATCTCCATTCAGTCAGTATAGTGATTAACGGCACTTTGACGGGCGCGTCTAGAAAATCGCGCAATCGGCGGAGCAAAGAATTGCGCTGTGGTTCATTCGACACTCTTTTGATGATTCCGAGGGAACGGCTTTGTTATGAGGGAAGTCGGATAGGACAGAAATCCGACGGGAACTCTTTCGGAGCCTGCACGGTGGCGCGAGGCCGAAGATACACTCGTGGAATTACCACGAGGAGGAACGCGCGGTGTCGACCACCGCGCCACTAGTCAAGAGGAAGACGCTTAGAGTCAGAGAGTGTCACGAGCCCCCGCTCAATTATAAAACTTCGTTTAGTTTCGGTTGAGGCAGGCCGTCGGCTTCTCCCTTTGGAGATAACGACGCCTTGTAGAACCACGCTTCGCGCTCATCCAATTGATCGTAGTCAGGCGCTCGCTGATCGACCGACACGACCAGTGCATGCTTCCAATGTCTTCCAGGCCGGAAAAGGCGGCTCGACACGCTTGTCGGACCTATTGGCTTTGGCCATGGCTTCGCCGACGACGACACCATCTTCGAAAATTTTTGCCTGACGCTCATCGGGCTTGAAGGGCTTCCCCTTCTCGTTTCCGAGAAAGCGAAGTTGAGCAAGGATCAAGCGATCGCGCTCCATGACGGGCTCACGCTGATGAAACGGCAGGAACTCAGCATCATTCTTCCATCAATTTCGTTTAAGATAAGGTCGGCTGACCGGACGTCGGCAAGCCCCGGCACAACATCACGAAGGCATCTCGTATGCGCGCCAGACTCTTGTTCACTCTGATCCTCCTTCTGCTCAGCAGCTTCATTGTGCTGGCGCAGGTCGGCCTACTCACGTGGCCCGTGGAGCTCGCCGTCACCCTGGACCTGGGGATACAAACGAAATGGAGACAAGCGGCAGGGCTCGATACCACGACGACCAAAGCGACGGCCCAGCGACGTGATGAGAAGAATGCGCCTCGGCCGCAGTTGAATTCAGAAACACCCGCAACCACAACGGCGAAAGAAAGCGCTGCATCCGAACCGCCGTCGAGGGAGCCTCCCTCACAAAAGAATTCCGACGCCCCGGCTTTGACGATTGCGCGCATCTCCCCAACTGGGCCATCCGTGTTCGGAGGTACTGCCGCCCCATTTTCGCAAGTGACGGTTCTGGACGGGTCGACGCGCGTCGGTACTGCTACAGCCAACGATAGGGGCGACTGGTCGATCGTGACGGAATACCGGTTCGCAAATACCTCACCCAATATTAGCTTGCGCGTTGAAGCAAACCCCGAGAATGCCGCAGCAACGGCGTCCGAGCCGCCGAAGGTTGCATCCCCTTCGCCACCGACAGTCTCAGGCCATGAAACCCCAGCCGCTCAGCTCCTGAAGAAGTTCGAAGGCGTCGTCGCCGCTGCTCGAGAGGAGGCAAAGCATCAGACCCCTGGTGCGCCAAGCGGCGGGGTGAGCGAACAGGGCGGTTCCGCGGACGTTCAGTCCTCTCACCCACCGGAATCTCCGGCAAGTCAGTCTTCAGTCGCGCAGCCGATGCTTTCGCCCCCTTCGCCTCCGGCGCAATCGGCATCACAACCTCCCCATTCTCAAACAACTGCTACGACGATGCCTGTCCCGATTACCTTCGTCTACAATGAAGCAACTCTGACACCGGAAGGACGCAGCGCTGCCGGCCTGCTGCTGGAATTTTTGAAATTGAAAAAATTCGCGTCTGTCGTTCTGTCCGGTCACGCCGACGAGCGTGGTTTACCCGATTACAACATGGAACTCTCCCATGAGCGGCTCATCGCCATTGAGCGCGTGCTTCGCAATGGTGGCTATCAAGGCAAGCTGCAATTGGTGCCGAAGGGGGCGAACGAACCCTTCACGGGAGTCGACAGGAGCAAATATCCACCCGAAGAGCTGTACCAGCTCGACAGGCGTGTCGAACTCCGCGTTGCGAATTGACCGAGTTTCAGCGCGCTCTTTGCGAGGGCACGCAAGATCTGGACCGGTGTGTTACACATGCAGAACTTCAAGCACACATCGCCGAAGTCTGCGGCTGCCCGGTAGCGAACATCAGCATCCGGACGTCCAACTCACTGGCCGCATCGATCTTTAGAACGCGCCTGATGTTACTTGCAGAGGCGCGTTGTCTCCGCTCACCAGGGCGCCAGGGAAGAATGTTGGCACGTCGGCTTTGATGGTGACGGCTGGTGGGTCGGTAGCCAAGGCTTTGTCCAGCCATCCGGTCCGGGGGGGTAGCGTGACGGAAACCGTCATGTCGAGTTTCGAGACGGGTTCAATGAGATTTTTTCCGTTCGAGGCCGAACGGTAAAATAATATTGTGCCGGTGAAGGCGCTGCGGCCCGACACGGAGATCGGGGCAAATGGAGTTTTTGGACGCTTCAGGCGCTCAGCAACGTCATCTCGGCTCCCGAAATATTGGGCGTCAGCCAAATAGCTGCTCTTGAACTTTTCGATTTGACCTGTGGCCGGGCTCTTCGCTTCAAGTTGAAGCGAGAGAACAGCACCATCGCGCGCTCCGCTGTTGGTTATCGTAACCGGTACGGCCAGGACCTCAAAAGGACCATAGGGATCGCGTGTATACTGAATGTTTTCCGAAACATAGAGCTTGATTTCCGGCTGTCTCAGCGTGGTCTCCCATAAGGAGACGACAGACCCGGTCAACGCCAATCCAGATATCAGAACTGCCAGCCAATTGCCCGTCCCATGCGTTGCGGCTTCCCCCGCGATTTCGGTGGCATCGTTGACGATAGGCTTTGCCTTCGAAGATTGCATGTTCACCCCGATAAATTTCGAGTATCAGCTCTACGGCAGCTATATGAAACCCGAATGTTGGCCGAAATTCTTCCGGTACAGTTTAGTTTCGGTACATCTTATTCGTCTTGTCGTCCCTCAAAGATCTCCCTTGATCGATTTGCGCGAAGCCTTGTCGGCAAGCTCCAGCCGCTTACCCGGCGTGGACGCGAGAAGGATCGACCAGATGTCAGGCCGATAAAAGCGGTCGCGGAAGCGAGACATGGGGAACAAATCCGCCGCGTGATTAAACCCGCGATTGATGTGCCAGCCGCCCAGATTGTCTCCTCCGGGCGAAGACATGAAATAGCCGGCTGGGGTCCAGGCGATTCAGGCAAGTGTTTTTATCTATGTCGCGTTTCTGATCTCCAACAATGCCCGTCGGGTACGGGCTCGGCGCAGGAGCAGACGACCCCGTCGAATTCGACGTCGTCAGTGAGCGGCTGTTCAGGAGTTCGGTCGCGGGAGATGGACTATTCCCGCCCGCCGACAATCTGCTTCCGGTGACGGGCTGGGACGCATCACCCGGTCCACGGATGTTCGCCAAGGAGACGGCCGCTGCAGATGCTTCGATGCTCGATTGTGTGATCGACGGCTGGAAGTACGACGCTCAAAGCAGGGTTTGAAATCATAGAAATACTATGGGAAGCTTACGTTGAGCGGTGCCACTCGGAATCGCAGAGACATAAATGGTGGACTTGGGACGGCGGTTGTGGCGGAAGAATGGAAGATCGGCATCCTGTTCTCAAGGACAGGAGTCACCGCGGGCGCAGAGACGTCGGAGTTGAATGCAGCGCTCCTGGCGATCGAAGAAATCAACTCTTCCGGCGGTGTGCTCGGGCGGAATCTACGCGCGATTCATTATGATCCGGGCTGTTCACCGCCAAGGTTTCAGGAGTATGCAATCAGGTTGCTGAAGGAGGACAAAGTCCGCATCGTCTTCGGCTGCTACATGTCTTCAGAAAGGAAAGTGGTACTCCCCCAGATCGAAGCTTTCCGAGGGTTATTGTTTTACCCCACGTTTTACGAGGGCTTTGAGTACTCAAGTCGATGTTTCTACGGCGGAGCCGCTGCTAACCAAAATGCTGTCGCACTAGCGAAATACCTTATCGAGAAGTTCGGGTCCCGGTTTTTACTAGTCGGTTCAAACTACGTGTTCCCCCGGGAGTACAATCGTGTGATTTCGGAGCTTGTGGAGCTCTCGGGCGGCCAAGTCGTCGATGAGATCTATGTTCCGGTAGAAGCCACGGCAAAGGACTTTCAGAAAATCATCAGGAGCATCAAAAATAATGCGCCAGATGTCATAGTATCTACGGTCGTTGGGCTCGGATCGCAGCAGCTGTTTGAAAGTTTCCACTTTGCAGGCCTAGACGCGCGTAAGACGCCGATCGCGAGCTTAACGATGACCGAGGCCGAGGTCGCCACAGTGCTGCCGGAGGTTGTTGCTGGCCATCTAACGTCAGCATCGTTCTTCGAAAACCTTGATCGCCCCGAGGCTCGTCGCTTTGTTACGGCATTCAAAGAGCGATTTGGCCCGAGCGCACCCATTACATCGAGCGCCGAAGCTGTTTACTGTCAGGTTCATCTGTTCGCAAAGGCGCTTGCGCTTGCGGGCGACGATGATCCCGAGCTCATTGCGAAACACCTTCGGGGTATGGAATTCGAGGCGCCTCAGGGACGAATACGCATCGATCCCGACAACCACCACACAGAACTTTGGTCACGCATTGCGCGTATAAACGAAGCCGGGCAGTTCGAGATCGTATGGCAGTCCGAAAACCGAATCCGGCCTGACGTTTACTTTGTAACGTCTTCAGGCGACGGCTGGCACGCCCCTGAGCCCCAGTCCAACTGCAATGTATGATGGGGTAAGGTGTCCAAAGAGCTACTTCAAAGTTTGAAGGGATTGCGCGTACAGGTGATTCATCCGCCTGATGCGGAGGGCAAAGTCCTTATCGAACATCTCAATCGTATAGGCTGCACGTGTGAGGCCACATGGCCACTACCGGACCAGATTAGTCCGACCGCGTCTGTCGTGATCATTGCGATCGAACCATCGTGTCGTGAGCAAATTCTAAATTTGTTTCGACCGGTTGAGCCGTTAGACCCGGCGCTTTTGGCCGTGATATCTTTCGAAGATCCATCGACATTTCAGATCGTTCTTGAGTGTGGTGCGCTCGGATTTATCGATCGGCCGATCAGACCATTTGGGCTGCTGACGAACCTTATGATTACAAGAGCGATTTGGCTCGAACGGCAGAACGCAAGCAAACGCATCAGAAAGTTGGAACGCCGTCTGCGAAGCAACAAACAGATCCTCCGCGCCAAGGAGATCCTAATGCAGACTCAGGGACTGACCGAAGATGGCGCCTACGAATGCATCAGGCAGCAAGCGATGGCGAAACGGATGTCGATGGATGAACTTGCCGACGCAATTATTGCAGCGCACACGCTATTGACGAATAATCTGCGCGGTGACTAGTATAAAAATGAACTAACGCTCAGGACACGAGCGATTCCATTTCTGATGCACGACAGTGCCGTCGTGCATCGTAAGGCTATGAAGCCCACGTTCTCCCTTCACCGGGAGGACGTGGGCTTTTTTGTTTTTCGACTTTCACAGACCGCAAAAAACGCGGCGGCGCCAGGGAGAGAAATAGGAAAAATGAAAAATCCCGACAGACGTCAATTTATCAAAGCTATGGGAGTTGCTGCAGGAGGGTTGGCTGCGCCAACCATTCTGAGCTCTCGTTCGGTCAAAGCCGAAGGCACGATCCCCGTCGGAATACTTTACTCACTAACCGGCACTACGGCGATCGTCGAAAAGTCGATGAACCAGTGCGCGTTGATGGCGATCGCTGAGATCAATGCGAAGGGCGGTGTGCTCGGAAAGCAATTGCGTCCCGTCATCGAGGATCCGGCATCTGAACCGAGAACCTACAGTGAAAAAGCCCGTAAATTGACGATCGAGGACGAGGTGCCAGTGATATTTGGCTGCTATACGACGGCAAGCCGAAAAGCTGTGCTGCCCGTCGTAGAGCGCCGTAAGGGATTGCTGGTATGGCCCACTTGGTACGAGGGTGAGGAATGTTCAAAGAGTGTTCTTTACGCCGGATCGGCGGTGCCCAATCAACAGCTCGAGAATTCTATACCTTGGCTTAAGAGCAAGCTCGGAAAAAACAAGCTTTTCATTGTTGGCTCCGACTATGCATTCCCTCGCGGGATGGCCAAAACGTCAAAAACGCTTTGCGCAAAAATTGGAATGCAAGTCGTCGGTGATGAATACCTCCCTCTCGGTCACACCGAATGGGCTTCGATGGTCTCCAAGATCGGTTCGAGCGGCGCTGATGTGATTTTCTCGAACGTGGTCGGGGATTCCATCGTCGCGTTCTATCGCGAACTTCGTAACCAGGGTTATGACTTCGAGAAACTACCCCTGTGCTCCTCCACCACGACTGAGGTTGAGGTCCGAGCCATGGGTCCCGAATATGCGAAAGGCAGCTATGTATCGCTGCCCTATTTCCAGACGGTAGACACTCCGCAGAACAAAGCCTTCGTAAAGGCTTTCAAGGAATTTGCTGGCGCAGATTCGGTAACGCACGCCGCAATGGAAGCTGTCTATACCGGCGTCCACATGTGGGCCATGGCCGCAGAAAAAGCTGGCGACGTCTCTTCCCAGGCAGTCGTGGCCACCGTGGGGGGCATGTCATTTGATGCGCCCCAGGGCAAGGTTACGATTGATCCGCAGAACCTTCATTCGTTCCTCACTCCACGCATCGGCAAGGCACGATCGGACGGCATGTTTGATATCGTCGATCAATATACCGAGCCGCTGGTTCCGTTGCCCTATTCAAGCGTTGGCGAAACCGCAGACAATCGCATTTGCAAGGCGAGTGGTGCGTCTCTCTGAGCGCACCTCCATTAACGGCCTTCCCTTGCACGAGAAATAGTTTGTCTGAGATCTCGCATGGAAACCTTCGTAATTGGGCTTAGCATAGCTTCGATTCTATTCATCGTTGCCCTAGGCTTGGCGATCGTCTACGGCACGATGAAAGTCATCAATCTTGCTCACGGCGAGATGGTGATGATCGGCGCATACGTCACGGTGCTCGCTTCCAAGCATTTGGGATTGAGCATCTACAGCTGCTTACCACTTGCCTTCCTCGTCGCCGCGCTCTTCGGACTTGCCATTGAACTCCTCGTAGTGCGTCCGCTCTACGGACGCCTGCTTGACACTCTACTCGCGACATGGGGCATAGCGCTCATTCTGCAGCAACTGATCCGAATCCATTTCGGATTCGCACTCTTCGGAATCCAGATCGACGGTCTCGGTTCAGATCTGCAGAACGTTCCAGTTCCTGTTGAGCTCCAACAAACGCTGCATGTCCTGGGAACAAATATCCCTGTGTACCGCGCCTATGTTTTTGGCGTTGCGGTTGTTCTCGGTCTCGTAAGTTGGTGGCTGATCTACAAAACGCGATTTGGTAGCCAGTTAAGAGCCGTTTCCGCGGCACGCAACATCACCGCGGCTTGTGGCGTCAACGACAAACGCATTAATGCACTGGCATTCGCGTATGGGTCTGGCCTTGCGGGTATTGCCGGAGTTCTTGTCTCTGGCTTCAAGACAGTCTCTCCCGACATGGGCGCACCCTACGTTATCGATGCGTTCTTAGTCGTCGTGGCAGGCGGAGTCGGGCACCTGCTCGGTACGGTTTTGTCCGCCGGCATCCTCGGCGAAGTCCAGAGCTTCGTGGCTACATGGTCGAACGACGTGTACGGCCGCACCGTTCTCTTCGCATTCGTAATTCTCATCCTCCTCTTCAAGCCACAGGGGCTTTTTGTGAGCCGCAATCGCTGACGTATGGAAAGCCTATGAAAGACCGCACTATTACATTAGCAGCCTATCTCTTGTTCTTCGCAGTTGTTTTCGCATTACCATTTGCGTTGAACAGCTTCTGGACAAATCGGATCGCCGTTTACCTGGTTTACGCCATTTGTGCGGTGGGCATCAGCCTATCGTGGGGCTATGCGGGAATACTAAGTCTTGGCCAAGGCCTCTTCTTCGGAATTGGCGCCTACATGATCGCGATGTCTCTGACATTGGCGGTTCCTGACAATAATCCTATCCCGCAATTCATGCTTCTCAATATGGAGCCGAATGCGCTTCGAGACCTGTGTTGCGTTACACCTGGTTCCTTCCTTTGGCAGCCCTTTCGATATCTTTCGATAGGAGTTCTTGCGGGGATAGTCGTTCCCTGTACCATCGCCACCGCGCTTGGATACGTCATGTTCAAGCGCCGCACGTCTGGCGTCTACGTGAGCATCATAACGTTGGCGTTGGCACTGATCGGCCAAATGCTGATAATCAACAATCAGCCCCTTACGGGTGGCTTCAACGGGCTAGCCGATCTTGCTCCATTGAGCGTCGGCGGTGTCGAATTCGATCCGTACGGAAAGACTGTCTACTATCTGGTAGCGGCAGTCCTACTAATCGTTGTTCTTCTGTCTCGACTCGTCGTCTCCACGCGCTTGGGTCACGTTCTCAAAGCCGTGCGCGAGGATGACTCACGCGTTCGCTATCTAGGCTACAACGTCGAAAACTATAAGCTCTTTATCTATTGTCTTTCCGCTGGGGTTGCCGGAATTGCGGGAATACTTTTTGCGGTAACATCCGAGTTCGCGTCGCCATCACTTATGTCGACGTCCTTCAGCATCTCTATGGTCATTTGGGCAGCGTTGGGCGGACGAAGTTCGCTATTAGGCGCCTGCGTGGGCGCGCTGATCGTCAATTTCATTGGTTCCGTAGCTAGCGAGAATGCCACGCTTCAGCCGGTATGGCCAATCGTGCTCGGACTGATGTTCGTTCTTGTCGTGCTGGTTATGCCGGAGGGAATTGCCGGCGTCGTAAAGTCGTGGATGGCCAAGGCCGGGCAACCTCGTTCTCTGAAAGAGGTCACTCAATGAACGCCATCCCCAATATCTCCCAGGTCGACAGGAACCACTGCGCTCAACCGGTCCTGCGTACAAAGGATCTTACCGTCAAATTCGACGGCTTTGCCGCAGTAAACAAAGTCAATCTCGATGTCTCGCGTGGTGAGTTGCGCGTCATAATTGGGGCAAATGGAGCCGGGAAATCCACGCTACTAGACCTGCTGTGCGGAAAAACGCTTCCCACCGAAGGTGAAGTTTGGTTGCGGGATCGAAACATCACCGGCATCGGAGAAGCGGCAATCGCCCGTAGCGGCGTTGGGCGAAAATTTCAAACGCCGAGCGTATTTAAGGAGATGACGGTTCTCGAAAATCTTCAGGTCGCCAGCAACCGTCGAACGAGTGTGTTCTCGAACCTGTTCTCGTGGCGACCTCCCCGACCAACTGATGTCGAAGCAGACGTTGCTTTCCGAACCGGCCTCAGTGGCGTGCTGAATCGCAGAGCTTCAGAACTCTCACACGGGCAGCTTCAATGGCTAGAGCTCGCGATGGTGCTTAGCCAAGATCCTAAAATCATCCTTCTGGATGAACCGGCGGCGGGCATGACGGCCGCTGAGACCGACAAGACCGCAGAGCTCCTTCTCGATCTGGCGGGCTCGCATACCGTGCTGGTCATCGAACACGATATGGCATTCGTCAAACGTATCTGTCGAAAAATCACTGTGATGCATCAAGGAGCCATTCTCGCTGAAGGTACCGCCTCTGAAATTGAGAGGAACCCGGCGGTAGTTGAGGCTTATCTCGGATCGGCAACGCTCACCCATGCTTAAATTGCAAGCATTAAACGCCTTCTACGGCACCAGCCACATCATCCACGATCTCGATCTAGAGGTTCGTGAAGGTGAGATCTTCTGTCTTCTAGGCCGAAATGGTGTCGGCAAGACCACTCTTCTTCGCAGCCTGGTCGGAATAACCGTCAACACAACGGGGCGCATCGAATTTGAGGGCAAGGATATCTCGTCCATGCCGACACATATGCGCGCCCGACTCGGAATTGGTTACGTTCCTCAAGGTCGCGAAATTGTTCCCGGCTTGTCGGTTCTTGAAAACATCTTGCTGGGATGCAACGCGCGCGATGATGGCCGGAGGTCAGTTCCGGAACTCGTGTGGGATACCTTTCCCATGCTTAAGGACCACCTTCACCGGCGTGGAACAAATCTTTCGGGTGGTCAGCAACAACAACTGGCAATAGCGCGAGCGCTCGCGACCGATCCAAGTGTTCTCCTGTTGGATGAGCCCACCGAAGGGATTCAGCCAAATATCGTCGAGGACATCGAAAGATCGATCACCAATCTCAATCGTGTTCACGGTCTCACGATCATCCTTATCGAGCAGAAAATCCGGTTTGCGCGCAGTGCTGCCCATCGGTTTGCGATTCTCGAAAAGGGACGTGTGCGCGTAACCGGCACTGCGAATGAACTCTCCAACGACCTCATTCATCGGCATATGGGTTTGTGAAAAGCTATGCTTCTCATCGATAGAATTATCGGGGATCGAAACGATCCCGATCTTCATCACAAGCTTCATGAATACGAGCATCAAGGAATGACGCTCGATTTCGTGCGCGTTGCGCCGACCGACCTCGATCGCCGGCGTTTGCGCGCGCGTACCGATCATGGCGAAGACCTGGCGATAGCCTTATCGCGGCAGGATCGCTTGTTCGATGGCGCTATTCTTTATCTCAATAGCGATAAGGCCATCGTGGTCCGAGCAGAAGAACAACGCTGGCTTCGGATCGTTCCTCAAACGCTCCGGGATGCGCTTGAGCTCGGGTATCTCGTCGGCAATCTGCACTGGCGTGTGCGCTTCGAAAGCGAACACATCCTTGTCTCGCTTGATGGTCCGCTCGACACCTATATGGCGCGGCTAGACGCCATAGTCCGGGAAGGGCGAGCAACCGCTCAGGAAATCCAATGATATTGCGCGAAAAGCTTCTCCGAACCTTTCAGCATGCCGACAGCCAATTTCCATCTGGCGCCTTCGCATTTTCGCAGGGGCTCGAAGCGTTCTCGCAGCAACAAGAGCGGCTGGGATCCTTTGACTTATGGAATTTTCTCTATGCGCAGATCGTACACCGCTGGGCTTCCAGCGAACGCATCGCAATCATCAGAGCTTATAGGCTCTACAATGATCTAGAAGCGCTCGCAGAATTAGATGCGGAAGTAGAGGCATCCACGATAAGCGAGCCGCTTAGAGTAGGTTCGCGGCGAAATGGAATGGGTCTTCTCACTACTCACGAAAGGATCGGTACGCGCTACGCAAAAACGTATCGGGGCATGGTTCGTGATGGGAAGGCACATGGCCATGTTGCGGTTGCACAAGGGCTTCTGTGGAACTCACTCGAAATCGATGAGGAAGATGCCGTTCTAATGAGCGGCTATCAATCCGCCGCGTCTCTGACAACGGCAGCCATTCGCCTTGGGCTCGTCGGCGCGATCGATGCCCAATCGTACCTCACGAGAATCATTCCCGTCATCGCAAAAGCTTCCGACTCTCCAGTGTCGCGAAATGAACCTTTGCGCGCTTTCATCCCACTTTCGGAGATTGCGATTTCATTGCACGGCACGACCGGGCAGCGATTGTTTTCGAATTGAAAGGCGAGAGACAGGTCACAGATGCTGCTTACACCTACCGAACTCGAACGCTTAACGATCTTTTCCGCGGCAGAGCTTGCTCGAAAGCGGCGAAGCCGGGGGCTGAAACTAAACTATCCGGAGGCCGTGGCGCTCATTTCCGATGAAATACTCGAAGGCGCGCGCGACGGGAAATCCGTTGCTGAAATGATGTCAATCGGATCGCAAATTCTCACGCAAGATGATGTCCTACCCGGTGTCGCGGCCATGTTGCCGATGCTGCAGGTGGAAGCGACTTTCAGAGACGGTACGAAACTCGTCACCGTCCACGATCCCTTACGGCCGAAGCCGGGCGCTTCGGACCATGACGCCATCACGCCCGGGGAAGTATTCGCGATCGAGGGAGATATCGAACTCAATGCCGGCCGTCGCAAGATCAGCGTGAGAGTCACGAATGCAGGTGATCGGCCCGTGCAAATTGGCTCGCACTATCATTTCTTCGAGGTGAATCGAGCGCTCGATTTCGATCGCGACGCTGCGTTCGGCATGCGCCTCGATATCCCAGCCGGAACTGCAGTCCGTTTCGAGCCGGGACAAGAGAAAGTAGTTGAACTCACGGAATTCGGCGGCGAACGCCACCTCTCTGGATTGAACGGACTCACCAACGGCTCCGCACGAGACCCGGCTGTCAAAGCAGCGGCACTCGATCGCGCCCGCGCGCGCGGCTTCCGGACGAGCTGATAAAGGAGACTAAACATTGGCTGTACTATCACGTCGCGATTATTCCGCTATGTACGGTCCCACAGTTGGGGATGGCGTGCGATTGGGAGACACCTCGCTTATCGCGGTTGTTGAGAGGGATTTCGCTAGCTATGGCGACGAGTGTCTTCACGGCGGCGGAAAAACACTTCGCGACGGAGCCGGTCTCGCAGCTGGCGTTACAAGTAGCGAGGGCGCGCTCGATTTCCTACTTTGCAATGTCACGGTCATCGACGCAGTCGTCGGGATCGTCAAGGGTGACCTCGGCATCAAGGACGGCAGAATTGTAGGGATTGGAAAAGCCGGAAATCCGGCAATCATGGAGGGAGTGGATCCTCGCCTCATCGTTTCAGCCGCGACGGCAGTACGAGACTGCGAGGGGATGATTGCCACGGCCGGCGGAATCGACGTGCACGTCCATTTCGACAGTGCGCAGCTCTGCGAGCACGCGATCGCATCGGGCGTTACGACCTTGCTCGGTGGTTCTCTTGGTCCCATCACTGTCGGGATCGATTGTGGGGGAGCATTCAACGTCGGAAAAATGCTCCAAGCGGCTGAGCAATGGCCGCTCAACTTCGGATTTTTGGGTCGAGGCAATTCTCATAAGCCCGCATCCCTCGTTGAGCAGATTGAAGCTGGCTGCCTGGGGCTGAAGCTGCACGAAGACTGGGGGTCGATGCCGGCTGCCATCGATACCTGTCTTGCAGTAGCCGATGTGATGGACTTCCCGGTCCAAATCCACACCGATACGCTCAACGAGTCCGGGTTTGTCGAGAATACGCTTGCCGCCATCGCGGAGCGCACAATTCACATGTACCACACCGAAGGCGCCGGTGGAGGGCACGCCCCCGACATTATCCGCGTCGCAGGCCTCTCGTGGTGTCTGCCCTCCTCAACCAATCCAACTAATCCCTACACCATCAATACATTCGACGAACATCTCGATATGACGATGGTTTGTCATCACTTGAATCCGGCAATCCCAGAGGACGTTGCATTCGCGGAAAGCCGCATTCGCGCCCAGACAATAGCGGCTGAAGATATCCTTCACGATATTGGCGCCATCTCGATGCTCGGTTCAGATAGCCAGGGCATGGGGCGGATCAACGAGGTCATATGCCGAACGTGGCAACTCGCCGACAAGATGAAAAATCAACGCGGGCGGCTACCTGAAGAAGCGACGCCGTTTGGCGACAATGAGCGCATTAAGCGGTACATCGCCAAATACACGATCAATCCCGCTCGTACCTTTGGAATCGCTGACCACATAGGTTCGCTCGAAGACGGCAAACTCGCTGACATCGTCGTTTGGAACCCGGCCTTCTTTGGGATCAAGCCAGAGCTTATCCTGAAGGGCGGGTTCATCGCATGGGGCGCGATGGGGGATAGCTCCGCCTCTCTCATGACATGCGAACCCAGGGCGTTGCGACCTCAATGGGGTGCCTTCGGCCGTGCTAGCGGATCGCTATCGGCGTGTTTCGTAAATCCAGCCGCTATCGATCGCGGCATCTCAAAGACCTTGGATCTGAAAAAGTACTTGCTGCCCGCACGAGGCACGCGCGGTCTTTCAAAGAAGGACATGCTGCGCAACGACGCGTGCCCGGATATTCGCGTCGATCCGCAGACTTTCGATGTTTTCGTCGACGGCCAATTGGCGACTTGCGAGCCCGCTCATGAGCTACCGCTATCGCAACGATATATGTTGAGGTGATCCGTGAACGTATCAGCACAACATTCGCTCACCCAAAAATCACGGATCGGCGCCGCTCGTGTGGGCATCGGCGGGCCAGTCGGATCGGGAAAAACGGCGCTGATTGAGCGGCTAATTCCCTCCTTTTCCCGTCGTGGTGTATCGATCGCAGTCGTGACCAACGATCTTGTAACGGCGGAAGATGCGAACCGGATTCGCCGATCGGGTCTCATCGATCCTAACCGTGTCGCGGCGGTCGAGGCTGGCGCTTGCCCTCATACAGTAATCCGCGAAGATCCTACCTTGAACATCGCGGCGGCGGATGATCTCGAAAATCGGTTTCCGGACGTGGAGCTTATCCTAATTGAAAGCGGCGGCGACAATCTCGCATCGACTTTCTCACTGGACCTCGTCGACTGGTGGATGTTCGTTATTGACGTGGCGGGTGGAGATGATATTCCGCGGAAAAATGGCCCCGGCCTGATCAAATGCGATCTTCTGGTCATCAACAAAACTGATCTCGCTCCGCACGTCGGTGTTGATCTGAGCCTCATGGAGCGCGAGGCAACCGCGGCGCGCAACGGCAAGCCTCTGTCATTCACGAACTGTCGCCATCAGAAAGGAATCGAAGAAGTTACCGACAGGCTGATGTCTGAGGTTTTGTTCCGATGAACGTTTATTGGAACGGGCAATCCGATCAGCGTGTGGAGCGAAGAGTCGAGCAAGACCGCAAGGCTTGCTTTGACCTCTCTTTCGGCCGTCACGGTGACCGCACGATTCTGGAACGTCAGTATGTCTCTTACCCGTTTCACCTAACCAGGCCGTTCACACTCGATCCCCTCATCCCTGCCCTAACTACTGTTTATCAGCAGTCATCGTCGGGAGGTGTGTACCGATCGGATCACCTCACATGCCAAATCAGGATGGGGACCCGGACAGCGGCTCATATTACCACCCAGGCAGCGACGCTCGTCCACGATTGCTATGGCCAGGCTGCCAAGCAAAGCACGCAAATAACAATGGAAGAAGACACCTTCCTATGTGTCGTCCCGGAGGCGTTGGTCTTTTTCCCGGGCGCTGAATACACTACGACGCTCGACATTGCTCTCCACCCGACATCCGCTCTCATGGTCGGTGAGTCATTCACCGAGCACGACTTCGCAAAGAAATCGCGGACGTTCGAGAAGTACAGCTCGGAGACCGTAGTTCGCGATATAGCTGAACGGCTGCTCGTGCGCGAGAGCTTCGAAATCCGCGGCGCGGACTTCGCATCGGCAACGACACCAATCGGTCAATTCACAATCGTTTCGAACTTTCTTCTCCTTGGAAATCGCGCCCGACTGCCCGCCAGCGATGCCATTCAAGATATCGCCGCGCGCGGAATGGACTGTGTGGTTGGTGTGAGCGAGCTGCCGAACCATGCAGGACTTAGCATCAAAATGCTCGCTTCAAGCGCGGCCGTGGTGCGCGCAGTCACTGACGACCTGTTCTCAACCGTCGTCCAATCGGCATTCGGCAAAATCCCGCAGAAACGTAGAAAATGAGTTCAGGAGGATGAAAGGAATTGCAATGCACACCTTGACAGCAAGATCTGTCGCCACGGTCGGTTTGATGTGTTGCGCTAACGCTGCTTACGCGCACGTTGGTTTCGGACCGACCGTTGGCTTTTCCAACGGTCTTTTGCACCCGATATTCGGCATCGATCATCTGCTTGCGATGGTTATGGTTGGTACATTCGCGGCTCAGCTCGGAGGCCGTGCGCTCTTTCTGGTTCCAGCTTCGTTCGTTGGATCGATGGCGATAGGCGCAGCTTTAGGTGTGCTCGGCTTCAAGTTCGGCTTGGCCGAATTTGGAATAGCTTCGTCGGTATTTACGCTCGGCGCAATCGTTGCTTGCCGATCGCATCTGGGTCTCGTTTCGGCGATGACGCTCGTCGCGCTATTTGGCCTTTGCCATGGTCATTCTCATGGAACGGAGATGCCGGAGAGTGCCAACGGTCTAGCTTACGCAGCCGGCTTCATTCTGATGACTGCCGCCTTACATGCGGCCGGTATCTGCATCGGGCTTCTCATTACAAGGATCACGGGCCGTTACGGTGACGTGGTAATGCGCTCGCTGGGGGCGGGCGTGGCGTTGGTGGGTGCCGGTCTCATGGCGGTGGCCATGTAACACTTTCCACTCAGAAAAATAGACACTTAAACAATGGGGGAAGTCATGCTTGCCGCCTATAGGACACGTGTGTGCGTAACGTCGGCCATACTCGCGCTTCTTGGCGTGGGATCAGCTCACGCAGGAGAGACAATCGACCTCGGGAATGGTGCGAGTTTTACCATCTGGGGTGCTGTTCGCGCTTCGATAAGGTCGACGGATGGTGATACCGACGGCTTTCTCGAAAGCGCCCGTATTCTTACAAGTGGTCAGTTCAACAAGGTCCTCGGGTTCACTTTCAATACCGAGATTGAATCCACCGGTGGAGCGTTCCCATACCTGCCTGGGGATCCGAGCGGAATCCACGTGCTCGACGCGGCCGTACGCTTCGAGTTCAATGATTACTTCAATGTATGGGCGGGACGCATGGTTCTGCCCCAAGATAGATCGAATTTAGACGGCCCGTATTATCTGGGAGTTTGGGATTATCCGATTGTGTCGGCCTTCCCTAATCATTTTCAAGGTCGCGATGATGGCGTCACTATTTGGGGCCAGACAGGCGGTGGAAAATTCAAATATTGGGCCGGCGCTTACGAGGGCTGCAGAGGAGAGAGTCCTTGTGCAACTGTTCCCGGAGGTGGTGGAAACTTCCTCTACGTCGGCCGTGCCAGTTATGACTTCTGGGATCCTGAGCCCGGCTATTACGTGGCCAGTGATTACTACGGGAAAAAGGAAATTCTATCTGTCGGATTCTCGACGACATACCAAGACCGCGCCACTGGATCTTCGCTCGATCCTGGACGCTATTTTGGGTGGAACGTCGATGGTCTGATGCAGAAGAAGGTGATCGGCAATAACGTACTCACGCTCGAAGGGGCGTACTATCACTACGACACCGACGATAAATCGACGCCGCTGGTGAACGGAAACGGTTACTTCCTCCTCGCAAGCTTCCTCATAGATCATGATTTCGGACCTGGTAAATTGCAGCCCGTCATCCGTTACGAGGATCTTATGAGCAAGAATTCCTACGACATTTCACGTGTCGAAACGGGAGTGAACTATATCATCCGGGGCAGCGACGCACGGGTCTCACTGCTCTATTCAAAAACGAACTTCGAAGATCCCAATGTCGCGTCTGTCGATCAGTTCATCGCAGGCCTACAGCTGCAATACTAATGCGTCTCCCGTCGAGACCACGATCGAGCGGGGCCCGCCAAGAAGTGGTGGGGTCCCGCTCGGCCGACCGGCGCACAAATCTTCTCTGCGCGCAGTCTTCGTTGCTTCTTTTTATCGATCACCAAACGAGACTTTGGCCATCTATCGACGATGGGGAGCAAGTGTTGGCAAATGCGGCGCGGCTCGCAGAAGCGGCGTGGCTGCTAAACATACCCATCGTCGCCACCGAGCAAACGCCAGAAAAGATTGGGCCGCTCACTACGCACATCCGGCGATACTGCAGCACAGTGATATCGAAGGTTCACTTCGACGCCTGTGCTGATGGCGTAATCGATACTATCGGTCACAATCAAGAACGGACGCAGATCGTCATTTCGGGATGTGAAGCGCACGTTTGCGTTCTACAGACCGCCATCAGTCTGCTGCATGCTGGCTTCAGCGTATGGATAGTTACCTCCGCTACCGGTTCGCATTCACCGTCCGATCGTGCCCTCGCGTTTGAACGGTTGCGCGGACTCGGGGCCACATTGGTCAGCTTGGAAATGGTGCTGTTCGAATGGCTTCGCAGGAGTGATCATCCCAAATTTCGCGAGCTGCTTCAGATGATCAAATCGCATCGATCCGGAGTTCCTCCCGATATTCAGAAGCACTGAGTGGAGCGCATGCTTAGCATTTCCGCGTCGCCAGACTTCCGGACGCCGTCAACACGCTCCGTACGGAAACCAACAACTCAACGCATCAGGGGCTCGAATTAATTATGGGGAGGCAGCGTTTGTCCGCCAAAGCTAGCATCAAAATTGCGGGTGATGCGAAGTTGAGGCCAATTGACGACGCCGCATCGCAAACCGGGGTCCCGGGACATGCCCTCGCACCCTTTGGCTGGACCAAGGCAAAGATTTCGCCTGAGCTTCTCCAAAAAATTCAGTGCTCAAGTGATGGCAAAGTCGTCCTCAACACAGCAAGCAGCCCGAGCCAGAGCGGAGGCAATGCGACTACTGCGAGTCTGAGCGGTGGCCTAAATTATATCGGCAAGAAGGCAATCGCTGGCAGCGCGAGCCATCGCTCAGGTCCTGCTTCAGCGGAAAAGGATGCAGACCTTCAACATTGTGCTGCGACGGCGCGGGCGGCCGTCGGAGCCGAGTTGCGCGCTGTGCGCCAGAGATTGAATCTGAATGTAACTGAGCTTGCGGATAAGGTAGGCCTTTCTGTGGGAATGATCTCAAAAATTGAGCATGGTAAGGTCGCAGCTTCTGTCGAAACTTTAGTGTCTCTCGCTGAAAAACTAGATCTTCCACTCCTCAAGTTTTGCGATGGGATGGAGAAATCCCGACCTTGCTACTTTATTCCCTCAGGAAAAGGTAACAGCCCGTCTCACACCAGTCTTCGAGATAACTTCGTACAACAATTAAAAGGCCAATGGATTTCGGACATGGGCCCGATGGAGCTTTATTATGTTTCATTGAGCAAGGATGCGGGGCCATCGTACAGTAGGCAGGCTGGTATCGCTTTCGTCTATGCATTGTCTGGCAAGCTTCGATACAGGCACGGAGACGGCAAATCCGTGCTTCAGCGCGGTGACACATTATTTTTTGATGCAAATTCCCTGCACGGCGTCGTTTCGGTTGACGAGGCTCCGGCATCCTACTTGCTCTGGAGAATGTATCCCACGACGAAAGATAAATAACATGCCCGCTCATTTGAAGTCAGCAAACCCCGCACGCCCAGACGCCTTTCTGCGTTCCCAAGGCCTACGCCCATCTCGAGCGACTTGGGCTAATCGATGATGTGGTAGCCGCCGTCTATGTACATCGTCTCGCCAGTGATCAACTTCGCGGCATCCGTCCCCAGAAAGGCAACTGCCACTCCGACATCGTCGATGGAAATCAAGCTGCGGCTTGGCGCCTTTGACTGAGCTTTCTGAAGGAGCTTATCAAATTCGGTAATGCCGGATGCCGCCCGTGTCTTCAGCGGACCCGGCGATATCGCATGTACTCTAATTCCCTTCGGACCAAGCTCGGCGGCCAAATACCGTGTCGCGGATTCAAGAGCAGCCTTTACCGGCCCCATCATATTGTAGTGCTCGACCACCATTTGTGAGCCGTAATAGGTCATCGTGAACAATGCCCCGCCGGACTTCATCAGGGGCTCGGCGAGCTTGGCCATTCGTATGAAGGACCAGCACGAGATCTCCATCGCGCTGAGGAAGCCGTCCTTGGAGCAATCGACGACACGCCCCTGCAAATCATCCTTGGGCGCGTATGCGATCGAGTGAAGGCAAAGATCAAGTGTACCCCAATTCTTCTCTATTTTTTCAAATACGCTCTCCAGTTGGCCGTCCTGTTGAAGGTCGAGCGGCATGAAGATCGATGCCCCGACCTCACGAGCCAAGGGTTCGACGTGAGGCTTGGCTTTGTCGTTGAAATAGGTGATGGCGACATCCGCACCGAAAGCCTGGAATGCCTTGGCGCATCCCCACGCGATGGACTGATCGTTGGCTATGCCGGTAACAAGCGCCTTCTTACCTTTGAGCAGGTTGAGCGACGAGACATCGATCATGCCCGCTTCTCCTTGAGTTGCTCTGAAGTAGATTTTCGCAATACCCCGAGCGTGTGCTTGGCGATCATCAGTTCCTCGTCTGTCGGGACGACATAGCAGGCGACGCGCGACCTCTTGCTGGAAATTCGCAGCTCGTTTTTTCTATTGGCCATTTCGGAGAGTTCGATGCCAAGCCACGACAGGCGATCGGAGACGGCTTGGCGAATTCCAGGCGCATTCTCTCCGATACCTGCGGTGAAGACGAGGCCGTCGATCCCGCCCAGTGCGGCTGCAAGCAAACCCACAAAGAGCGCGATGCGATACGTGAAATAGTCGAGGGCCAGCTTGGCCCGCGGATCGGAGCTTGCGAGCAGATCGCGGACGTCGTTGCTGATACCGGAAAGACCTTTGAGACCGCAGTCGTGATAGAGAAAGTGCTCGACCTCCTTCGTGGTCATGCCTTTCTCATTTATGAGATAAAGCACAATCCCGGCATCCATCTGACCCGGCCGCGTTCCCATCGGTAGGCCATCGAGCGCCGTGAAGCCCATGGTGCTCTCAATGCTTTTCCCGGCCGACAGTGCGCACATCGAGGCCCCGCTGCCGAGATGAGCCGCGACGACTCCCCCATCGGCGATTTCCGGGGCCACTTCACGGAGCCGCATCGCGATGTACTCGTAAGACAGCCCGTGAAATCCGTATCTGCGCACGCCTTCCCTGTAGAGATTTTCCGGAATCGCATAGCGATCGGCAATTTCGGGATGACCTCTATGAAAGGCAGTATCGAAGCAGGCGACCTGCAAGAGTTGGGGCTGCCGCTCCAGCACGATTTTCATCGGCGCGAGGTTGTTCGGTTGATGCAGCGGAGCGAACGGAATAAAACGTTGAAGGCGATCGATGATGCGGGCAGTGACCGTCGTCGGCTCGACAAAGTCCGGACCGCCATGCACGACCCGATGACTGATCGCCACGGGTAACCTTCCGACATAATTGCGCAAGAACACTACAAGCCTGTCGAGCGCATCGGAAAGTTCGCCGACTTCATCCGGGCTCCATGACTCGTCAACCGCACTTGCCCCGTTCGCGTCGCGCGCTGACAATCGTGGCCGTGTTCCAATACCTTCGATCTGACCCTTGAGGCGACGGTCGAGCTGGTCGCCCTGTCCTATGGCGAACAGCTGAAACTTGATACTTGAGCTGCCGGCATTCACTACCAGGATTGTTTCGGCCATCGGCTAGGCCCTGATTGGGGCGGTTGCCCGCCGGTTGTGGGCAAGGAGCATCGCCACGGCGCACGAAGCCATACGTGCGCGAACAGTATCGGCACGCGATGTTAGAATGATCGGCACCCTCGCGCCGAGAACGACTCCCGCTGCATCCGCGTTCGAGATGAAAGTGAGGTTTTTGGCGAGCATGTTGCCGGCTTCGAGATCCGGAACGACCAGGATCTGTGCTTGCCCTGCAACCGGCGACTTAATGCCCTTGATGCCCGCAGCCGTTGGGCTAATGGCATTGTCGAATGCAAGAGGGCCATCAAGCTCACCACCAGTAATTTGCCCACGATCGGCCATTTTGCAAAGTGCAGCGGCATCGACCGTTGAGGGGATGGCGGGTGTGACCGTCTCGACGGCCGAAAGAATTGCGACCTTGGGTTTGCCCAGTCCCAATCCGGCGTACAGATCTATGGCGTTCTGCACGATATCGCGCTTCGCCGTGAGATCGGGCGCGATGTTCACAGCGGCGTCCGTGATAAATAGCGTATGCGGGTGAGTGGGAACATCCATTACGAATACGTGACTGATGCGCCGACCCGTCCGAAGCCCGTTCTCCCGGTTCGTTACGGCGCCTAGCAGTTCGTCGGAGTGAAGGCTGCCCTTCATGAGCAGCTCCGCCTTGCCGGAACGAACGATCTCAACGGCTTTCTCAGCAGCGGCCTGGCTGTGAGGGACATCGATCAGCTCTACGCCGCTCAGATCCCGCCCAATATCGTTGGCGACCGCAGTAATTTTATTTTGGGGGCCGATGAGGATCGGCTTAATCAATCCTGCATCGGCTGCTTCGAGCGCTCCCTTGAGAGAGTTTGCGTCGCAGGGATGTGCCACCGCCGTAGGAAGTGCTGGAAGGCGTTGGGCGGCGGCGATGAGCCGTTCGTATTTCTCGTGGCGATGTAATTCCGAGAAAGCTGCCTTCGCCATAATGAGCGCTCCTCAGAAATGGCTCCGCCGGTAGGTCGTCGTAGTTCAGTGATGTTTCGGAGCCCTCACCGTTGCATCGGACGGCCCGGCGCCGGGTTGCTTTGAAGGAGAAATCCGAGAGTCTTCGTTTTCGAAGATCGCTTCGATTTCCGTCAGCCGGGTCCGCGCCATTTTGCTATGGACGCCAACCAGCTCGATCATTCGTTCGAACTTTCCCTTCATCCGGGACGCAAGGTCCGGATTTCTCGCGAGCATGATTGGGATTCCATCGATGGCGCGGCGCTCGTCCAGAAGCAGCATCAGAAACTGCTCACGTATTACCTGCTTGAATGTGGCAAGGGACATGCCTTTGCCGGTCTCCTCTCGCATGCGGCGGAGAAGATTGAACCCGCGCTCATCCACGATTCCGTCCGGCATGCGGACATAGATCAGCGCGCGAATAACGGCTTCTCGCGGACCACCCTCAGACATTCGATTCTTGAGATCCGCAATTTTTTCGCTAACCAGCGCAAGATGAGCTGGATCATCACCCGGCCTATGGCGAGGATTGTCGCGAGAAGCTCTGAGCCCAACGAGAGCCTGCAGAAGCGGCGAACCGTAAAACGCATGGAACCACGCTTCCGTCGCGTTGTCGCGAAGGTCGCGGTATGCGTCGAGCCCTTCAATAAGCCAGTTGCTACATCGCTCCTGAGCCTGCCAGAGAATATTGCCTTCCGGAACGGACTGGCGGTTTTCTTGGATAAACGCGACATTGGACAAGAGAGGCTTCAGGAGCGGATTGACATCGGAGAAAATCTCATACTGCATTCGCAACGGATGAAGCCTGCGCATCCATTCGGCCGCGCTCTCGTTCGCCCACATTTTGACCCAGGGCTGAAGAAACGTGCGGTAAAGCCCGAGATTGATTTTCGAGACACGCGCCACTGCCGCAAACTCGCGATCATCTTCCGTGCTGTTGTCACCGAGCGCGCGGATGTCATCCAAAGTGCGCGCTTCAAATCGAACCAGATAGTCACCAACAATAAGATCGGCCGCAGGGTCTGCCCCGTCTTTGGGAGTCATTACGGCTTCATAGAGCCCAGGCGGCAAAGCATCGATCAAGTCGATATTGCTTGCGAATTCATCGTGCTCCTTCTTGGCTACCGAGCCTGAAACGAAGATGCCGAGATGCCCAATAGACTCGTGCACTGAGTAAACGATCGTCTGGCCATGGGCTCGGATATCGTCGACGCTGTCGTAGAGATCGAGAATCCAATCCAGCGCCTGAGGCGGCGGCGTAATGTTGTCCGCCTTGGAGCAAAAAACCACAATCGGCGAGCGGATGTTGCGAAGGTCTATGCGCGTACCATTAGGGGATGTGATCTCAGCCGATGAGAGCTTGTTTCCAACAAACAACTCATCGGTGATGAACTGCATCTCGCCGGCGTTCAGCAGCACATGGCCGCCCCACCACTGCTCGAAGTCCAGATATCGTGGCGCCTCGCTGTCGACTTTGGAGTACAAATTGTAGTGTTTCGTCCACAGAGTATTTGCCGGATTGAGGTTCTCGAAATTCGAGACGAGCCACGCGCCGTCGAACTTGCCGTTTCCGGCGTCTCCGAGAAGTGCGGTGATCCAGGTACCACCGAGCACGCCGGCGGTGTAGCGCATCGGATTCTGCTTCGGCACGCCTGCCCAATACGACAGAGGAGATCCTGCTAAGATGAGCGGACCGAAAAGCTCAGGTCGCTCCGCTGCGAGCATCATGACGGCCCAACCCGCTTGGCAATTGCCGATCACGGCAGGCTTGCCATCGGCATCGGGATGAAGATTGATCACATGCTCGAGGAAAGCCGCCTCCCCGCTGGCGATATCCGCTATGGTCTGGCCCGGAACCGGATCGGGAAGAAAACCGATGAAGTAGCAAGGATGGCCTGCCTTCATCGCCACGCCGATCTCGCTCTGCGGCTTGAACCCTCCAATACCTGGCCCATGCCCGGCTCTCGGATCGACAATGACGAATGGCCGCTTAAACCTGTCGGTCTTATCTTCCTCTGACGGAACGATACGCACCAGCCCGTAGTTCACCGGCCTCGGCAATTTACGACCGTCGACTAAAAGCTCGCACGCAAACTTCAGAACATGCGGTGCGGATTTGGCAGCGTGCTCATAATATCGCGCGCTTCTCTGCTCGAGCGCATCGAGGAAAAGAATGCTCCGCTGCCAAGCATCAATCGAATATGTCCAAGCGTCCTGAGCCAACGCGAATGGCGATAGAACGCGCATGTCACGGCCGAACGCAATCTCTGGATCAGGCATATGGAGCTACTCACACATTGATCAGCTATACACCAGCTCCTTGAGCCAAAAGCAAAGCGCAGAGCAGCGCTAAAATTTGCGTGCTGCAACAGAGCGCCCAACCTGAAATACCCCGGAAAATATCCCAAGCGAACTTGACGGCTGGTTATCGTCCAAATCCGTGGTCGGCGAAAATTTGGCTAAATTCCTTATCGCACATCGATAGCTGTCGCGTATAACATCAGCATGCTGACGGTATCCAGGTAGCGATAGAATCCCAATTGCAGTCATCGTTATAGCGAGGCATCAGCAATCAGGGTCCTCTCCCGTAACTCCGCATTTCGATGCGAAGCTGACACCCAAGGACCGCCGCTCACGGTAGCGAAAGGTGACGAGACATGACAGATGCGTGGCCCGACATTCCTTATGCGCCATGGAAGGATTCCTGCACCACCTTGCATTTATGGACCCAGATTGTTGGCAAGTACCGTCTCGCACACACCCCATGGGTAAACCATTCCTGGCACGCGACGTTCTATGTCACGTCCCGCGGCCTGACGACATCCTTGATCCCTGCGGGCAGTCGGGGCGTGCAGTTCGACTTCGACTTCATAGATCATAGCCTGATCGGCACCGCCACCGACGGCTCGAGAGGAGCTTTCGTACTGCAGCCAATGAGCGTGGCTAATTTCTACAAGCGCTTCGGCGAATTGACGGACAACCTCGGAGTTCCGACTAAAATCAATGGCAAACCAAACGAAGTCCCTGACGCGATTCCATTCGAGAGGGACACCATTCATAGGTCCTACGACGCCGATGCGGTGAACCGGTTTTGGCGTGCGCTCGTCCAAGTAGATCGCGTGCTGAAGTGTTTTCGAACGGGCTTCCTGGGCAAGGTCAGCCCCGTCCATTTCTTCTGGGGCAGTTTCGATCTTGCAGTAACGCGATTTTCGGGACGCCGCGCGCCCCTCCATCCGGGTGGCATTCCTGGGCTGCCTGATCCCGTAGCGCGTGAAGCCTATTCACACGAAGTCAGTTCTGCCGGTTTTTGGCCGGGGGGCGGCCCGGTCGACTACCCTGCATTCTATTCCTATGCCTATCCGGCACCGTACGGCTTTTCATCCCACCGGGTCACGCCCGATCTGGCTTTCTTTGATGAGAAGGCGGGTGAGTTCATCCTACCGTACGGCGTTGTGAAAAGCGCGTCTGATCCCGATAAATCGCTTCTGGACTTTCTCGAAGCAACATACGAGGCAGCCGCGCGGCTGGCCAATTGGGATCGAGCATCCTTGGAATGTCCGCGCGGCAAAATCGATGTTCCTCGTCCTCTCTGACGAGTCACCAGAGTTTTTTCCGTTCCTCTTCGCTCAGAAGCTCTTTCTCCTGATCGGTCAATTCGCCGTGCCCAAGAACCTGGACCGGTGCGTTTATGTTATACGTTTGTCGCTCCGGCTTTCTGCGCGAACTCCCGTCGTTATTGCCATCTGGCGAGGCGTCGTCACCGCCACCGAAGCCGATGACCTCGACGATGATCACCGACGGTTGTTCCGACGCTCCGGACTGCGCCGGGTTGACCGCTGACTGGGCCGCGGCCCCCGACGCGTTCGATGCCTCCGTCAGGCCGCCGATGTTCGGCGCCTGGATCTGCGGCACACCGGTCGTGCTGCCCTGCGCGGAGATGTTCGCCGCGTTGACGATATGCAGCGCCGCGATGTTGACGTTGAAGCCGCTGACGCCGGCTTCGCCGACATCGACCGTCCCCAGCGGCGCGATCAGATCGACGTTGCCGCTCGCAGCCCCAGGCACGGCGCTGCGTGCCGCAATGCCGGCACCCGACGACGGCGCCTGCGGCGACAGCGTGACATTGCCGTAGTTGTCGGTCACACGCTTCGGCGGCGTATAGACGATCGTCGTCTTGGCGCCGCGGCCGGCGTTGATGTCGCCCTCCGCCGACCAGGCGAGGATATCGCCGCCGGACGTCGTCATGATGCGCGACAGGCCGAGCAGGACCGAGCCCTTTGAGTACATCTGAATGTTGCCGGAGCCCGTGATCACGCCTGCGCTCGCCGGTGGCACCTGGCCTTCGACGCCGACGACGATCTGACCGCCGGGAGTCAGCATCTGGATGTCGCCGCCGAAGTTGGTGCGCACGATCCAGCGTGCCGGGATAAGCGACCATGAAGTTGGACATCTGGATGTCCCGTCCGGCGCGAACTACCGACACGTCAGTCGCGTTGGCGTGGTAGATCAGATTGCCCTGAGACTCGCCTCCATAACTGTTCGTCACTGGGCAGTGAGCGACGCCATTCGCGCCGACATAGGATACCGGCTCTCCCGAACCAATGATGTCGCGCCCGGCGATGATCCACACCGGCTTGGCCGCGAGATACCAGCTGTTCGCGCCAAAGGACGAAACCACGCTTCCTCCTCTAGTCAGATCGACCAGTTCGCCGGTGCGCAGGCCGATGATGTCGCCCTCGACGGCATAGAAGCGTTGCGGCGTGGTGTCCCTGGCATGAACGATCTCATCATCACTGCGACCCATCCAGTTGCGGTCGAGCAGCACCTTGCGGACCGGTGGGCCGTGAGCCGCAGTGACGTTTATGACTCCGGCATCGCGCCGCCCGGCATACTTCATCCGCTGGTCCCGGCCTTTCAGCTAGTGTGCTGGACTTAGGCGACAGTTCTTGGAGATAGGCCAACAGGCCTAGGTGTGCCGAAGTTTGTGCAGAGCACTGCGCATTGCTTTCGATGTTTGTTGATGGCCGACGATTGAAGACGTGCGATAAACTCTTGATCAGTCAGAACACTGAATGCCCGCGTGCGCCCTTGAACGGCCACCGATGTGTGATGGATGATTTCAATTCGGCCCTTCAATTGGCATCGACAGTATGCACATGCGTCTCCATCGTTTTCTGGCTATCGCGGTATTGGGATTGGGAGTGTTGGCGCTGGCTGCTTCGGCGGCTATTGTCATCCTTAAGCCCGGGCCACAGGGCAAGGTCGTGATCGCAAGCGGGGGATCTGAGGGTGCCTATTATCAATTGGCGCTTGCATATCAGCGGGAACTCGCACGGTTTGGGGTTGATGTTGAACTTCGTCCACAAATGGAGGGCCGCGACACACTCCGAGCTCTTTTCGTTGACGCGAATTCTGACGTCCAGGTCGGCTTCATAAAGGGCGGGATCGCCGCAAGCTTGCAGGGGCGATTTGCAACGGCTGAAGAGCGCAAGTGGCATGATCGGCAGGTCGAGGTACTCCGGTCGGTCGGCCGTCTTTTTTACGAACCGGTCTGGATTTTTTCCGCCGGCTCGCAGAACCTCCGAAGTCTGAAGGAGCTAAAGGGCAAACGAATTCTCGTGGGAACCAAACAGAGTGGAGCGCGCCGAATAGCGCTCTACATGCTGCGCTCTAACGGTATTGATGCCGCGAACTCGACGCTCATCGAAGAAGATCTACCAATTGATGCCGCGCCATTGGCTTCGGGAAAAGCAGATGCGGCTTTTTTAGTGCTTCCAACGGAGGCGCGAACCGTCCAGCAATTGCTTCGTAACCCTACGATCCGCCTTCTCGACTTTGCCGCCGAAGCCGACGCATACGTTGAGCGCATTCCTGCACTCTCCTCACGCGTTCTGAAACAGGGTTCGATCGAATTCGCTCCCGACATCCCGTCGGGCAACGTTACGCTCCTGGGCACTACGCCCGCGCTAGTCGTGCGCAATAATGTTCATCCGGCAATCGCGGACCTTCTCGCTTACGCTGTAATTCATAATCCGAAATCTGGGTTCGATGAGAGCGGCGAGCCCATTCTTTTCTACCGGGCGGGCGAATTCCCCAATGACAATGATCCTGAGTTTGCCGTCACTCCCGAGGTGGCTAGTCTCTATAAGACCGGAGAATTGCCGTTCGTACTGCGAACCCTCGCTCCGCTCAACCAGCGCCTCGGTATACCATTCTGGGTGACAGCGTTTGTCTACGACCACGGCACCAACGCATTACTCGTTGCCATTCCTTTACTGAGCATCGTTTTGCCCCTCATTCGATTTCTGCCAGGATTGTACACTTGGACAGTGCGGCGGCGGTTGTATTATTGGTATCGTCAGTTGAAGACGCTCGAGGCAAGCCTGGATGAGAGCCTGAGCGTTGATCAACTCGCGGACAAAAAATTAGAGCTCGACCGGATCGATGCCGCTGTAAGTCGATTACGTGTACCTGTACCGTTTTCAGATGAGCTATACGATCTGCGAGGGCATATTGATTTGATAGGTCGCCGCCTAGATCGCCGCGTACAAAGCAAGCCCTTCAATGTCGCCGCGTAGCCACCCAACAAGTCCAGTGCGTATAGTTATGCCCGTCGGCCCGGCGCCTTCGACGCGGCCAGATAAGCGCGGTCGCATCGGGACCGGATGCAATAGCGATGATAGGCACCCGTTGGAGCGGGGCCCAGGGACCGACCAGGGGCCGCCAGATCGGATCGTCGACCTTTATCGCACCGGGATCGCACCCAACATTTTCCGCGAAGATAGAGATCTTTGATAACTTGTTGATCTAATTAGTGGGTGATCACGGTCGAACCGTGGATCCGCTGATTAAGAGTCAGCGCTTTTATGTTGTAGATCAACGGCCATTCCGACTTTCTCGGCCAAAAACCTACCACCGAACATCAATGGCTTAATCCATATGTCGGAATGAAAGTGCGCTCACGCTCATCGACTATGGCGGACGCCACCAGAGGGAAATTTGTCTGGCAAGACGCTTCATTCCATTAGCGAACGTCATGGATGTAGCACGAGTGACTGCTCCCACAGGTCAGCTTCATGCCGGCTTAGAACGTGGAGAGCGAACCACAAGCTAGCCCTTCGGCGGTGGCGACCGTCGCTCGGCGGGCGTGCGCGCAACACACCTTAGTCGGTCGAGAGAGCTTTGGACGTCCGACGCATCTGCGAGACCGCCTGCGCAATCAGATGGGATAGTCTTACCAAGATTTTCAGCGCAATGGCCTAGCTGGCCGCTAGACCTGGAGTAGCGTTTTGATCGCGCGACGCTCGTCCATCGCGCGGTATCCTTCCGCCACCTGCGCAAGCGGAAGCGTGAGATCGAATACCTTCCCCGGTTTGATCTTGCCTGTGAGTACCCGGTTGATCAGGTCAGGTAGGAACCTCCGGACTGGAGCTGGGCCCCCTAGCATACGCCGTTGCGCGAAAAACATGGCCTGCCCGTCGAACGTCACGCCGTGTGGTACGCCGACATAGCCGATCGAGCCGCCTGGCCGCGTGCATTCGACCGCCTGCGTCATGGCTTCTTGTGTGCCGACACATTCCAGAACAGAGTCGACGCCGACACCGCGCGTCAGCTCTTTGACGCTCTCAACACCTTCATCGCCGCGTTCTGCGATTATATCGGTCGCCCCGAATCCGAGCGCGAGCTCTTGGCGGTCCTTATGGCGGCTCATGGCGATGATGCGCTCCGCGCCTAATTCTTTGGCGGCAAGCACTCCCATGAGACCGACGGCACCGTCTCCCACAACGACGACAGTCGATCCCTGGTGCACGTGCGCTGCATCGGCGGCATACCAGCCGGTACCGAGCACATCCGAAGTGGCAAGCAAGCTAGGGATCAGATCGCCTGAAGGAATCTCCGGCGTTGCAACCAGTGTGCCGTCTGCGAGCGGCACACGCACAAGCGGCGCCTGGGCGCCCGCCATGAACTCGCGCTGCTCGCACGATGATTGGAAGCCAAAGCGGCAATGGGGGCAGGTGTTGTCAGAAATGCAAAAGGAGCCGACGACAAACTGGCCGGGCTTTACTGACTTCACATCGCTACCGATCTCCTCGACGATGCCGCAATATTCGTGCCCCATCGCCATCGGCGCGGCAACGTCGTTCAGGCCCCGATAAGGCTACAGATCGGAACCGCAAATGCAGGTGGCTGATAGCCGAATGATGGCATCGGTTGGTTTGATGATCTTTGGTTCGGGGACATCCTCGAACCGCACGTCCCTCGGTCCGTAAAGCATAGTGCCGCGCATCGATCTGGTGCCTTGTCTTTCATTTTGGGTGCGGGGACGTCACGCGCTGGCTTCCTCGAACACACCACGCGCAATGGAAACCGCAGTGCTCGCGGCCGGCCAACCAGCGTAGAAGGCCAGGTGCGTGATGACCTCCGTCAGCTCCGTCCGAGTGATACCGTTCTCCAGAGCGCGCTTCAGATGGAAGGGCAGTTCGTTCACACGGTAGAGCGCGATCAACGTAGCCACCGTGATGAGGCTGCGGTCGCGCTTTGAAAGCGCTTGCCGCTCCCACACGTCTCCGAACAAAATTTCATCGGTATAGGCGCCAAGCGCCGGAGCAATATCGGCAAAGGGGTTCTTGCGAGTAGCAGTTCGTTCCGTCATGGGGATATCCATTCAATTATGGGGCGGTCCGCAGCGCGTGCGGCAACGTGATCGCAATCGTTACGAGGCTGCCATGCTTCCAAACCTCATCGCCCCGTCATGGCCAACAGGTTTGCGGGATAGCGCTCCCCTTCAATCGGGATCGCAGCGGCAGCTGTCTGAATGGTTGTTAAGTCCGCCGACGTGAGCGTGACGTTGACGGCACCAAGATTTTCTTCAAGCCGGTGAACCTTGGTGGTGCCGGGAATTGGAACGATCCAAGGCTTTTGGGCTAGCAGCCAGGCGAGCGCAATTTGCGCCGGCGTCGCCTGCTTCTCTACCGCAATCCGTTTCAAGATATCGACCAGAGCCTGGTTCTTCTCCATAGCTTCGGGTGTGAACCGCGGAATGATGTTCCGGAAGTCGCCTTCTCCGAGCTTGGTGTCCTTGTTCATCGTGCCGGTCAGGAAGCCTTTGCCGAGCGGACTGTAGGGCACGAGGCCGATGCCGAGCTCTTCGCATGTCGCAAGAATGCCGTTCGTCTCCGGTCCGCGCGTCCAAAGAGAATATTCATTTTGAAGTGTCGTTACGGGCTGCACGGCATGAGCGCGGCGGACAGTCTGCGCGCCGGGCTCCGATAGCCCGAAATGTCTGACCTTGCCGGCTTCAATCAAGTCCTTGACTGCGCCCGCGACATCCTCAATCGGAACGTTCGGGTCGACGCGATGCTGGTAGAGCAGGTCAATCACGTCAACGCCGAGGCGTTTCAGCGACGCGTCCGCCACCTCCTTGATGTGCTCGGGCCGGCTGTTCAGACCCGACTGCTTTCCAGCGACGATGTTGAATCCGAACTTGGTAGCGATAACGATTTGATCGCGCACGGGTCGAAGCGCTTCGCCGACCATCTCTTCATTCGTAAAGGGGCCATAGACCTCCGCTGTATCGAAGAAGGTCACGCCCAAGTCTACGGCCTTGCGGATGAGTGCAACGCCCTCCGCTTTCGAGACTTTGCTGGCATAACCGAAGTCGAGTCCCATGCAGCCGAAGCCAATGGCAGATACTTCTAAGCCCGCTTTGCCCAATTTACGCTTCTTCATGTTTCAGCTCCGAAGGCTAGAAGCAGCAATCGTTCGAACCGCCGCCCGACTGAGTGTCGCGTTCCCGTCTTTCATACGAATTTAAAGGCTGGGCCGGCTAGCGATAAGACGCTAAAGTTGGCATGAACCAATACTTGAGATTCATCAATGGATCGAAATCAGCTCGGCGATCTTATGGCGTTTCTAACCGTCGCCGAAGAGCGCAGCTTCACGCGGGCGGCGGCAAAGCTTGCGACGTCTCAATCAGCATTGAGCCACACGATCAAGCGGCTCGAAAGCAAGCTAGGGGTGCGGCTGCTGACACGCACAACGCGCAGTGTTGCTCCGACCGATGCCGGCGACCGCCTGATCGAAACCTTGCGCCCATCCTTCACCGATATTGATGCGCGGCTCGCGGCACTCACCGATCTTCGCGATAAACCCGCCGGCTCCGTGCGGATCACCACGCCGCAGCACGCGGCTGACACAATTCTTTGGCCGGCGATCGAAAGGCTCGCCCCCGCGTATCAGGACATTAAGTTCGAACTGTCGATCAATTCTGCCTTCGTCGACATCGTGGCCGAACGCTTCGACGCCGGTGTACGGCTCGGCGAACAAGTGGCGAAAGACATGATCGCGGTGCGGATCGGCCCAGATTTGCGGATGGCCGCGGTCGCTTCGCCTGCATACTTAGCCGCCAACTCAAGGCCAAAGACGCCGCATGATTTGACGCATCACAATTGCATCAATCTACGCCTGCCCACGTTGGGAGGCCTCTACGCCTGGGAATTTGAGAAGAGCGCGCGGCCACTCAATGTGCGGGTCGACGGACAAATCGTGTTGAATGAAGTGCGCTTGGTCGTGCGAGCGGCCATGTCGGGGCTCGGCATTGCCTTTCTGCCGGACGACCATGTGAAGCCACTCATTCGCGAAGGTAAGCTCGTGCGTGTGCTAGCCGACTGGACACCACCCTTTCCGGGTTATCATCTCTACTATCCCAGCCGTCGACAACTCTCTCCCGCGTTTGCGTTGCTGGTCGAAGCACTGCGCTACCGCCGAAGGAAATAATCGCGGTCGCCCAGGTCAGCTCCGACTCGCTCGCCAGCAAAATCCCATAAGCGGAAATCTGCAACGCAAGCGACCCAGGGGGCAAAGAAGTGCGCCGGGATGTGTCCATCAATTGATTTGCCCGCTTACGGACGGCACCGATGACACCGGCTTCATGCACGAAATTCAGCCGCTCTTTGCACAAGCATTGAGCTTGACGCGATCCGTCAATTGCCAAAAGTTGGAGCATTCTCTTGAGCGTTTGCTCTCGTCACTCTGCGTGAGCGCTTGACCATGAATGTCGAGCAAGAACGTGCTGTTTGGAAGTGCTAACGCACAGGATAATCTGTCCTATATGGCCGACGGACTACGCGTATCAAAGAACGGTCAGCTCTTCGCCCGCAATCTCGATTGGAACCTGGTCAAGTTGTTCCTCGACATCGTGCGATCCGGCGGCATCAGCACGGCTGCACGCGCGCTCAACAAGCAGCAGCCGACAATAAGTGCGGGCCTCAAGCGCCTCGAAGATCACGTCGGGGCTCAGCTGTTTGTAAGGACAGCAAGGGGTGTCGCGTTGACGCCAGCCGCGAGCTCCTTCCTCAAGGCTGCTGAGGAAATCGAGGTTTTGATATCGAGCCTCCCGGGCGAAGTCACGAGGACTTCGGCAAGTTTGCAGGGGCTTGTAACCGTGCGCTCAATTTCGGATCTTGTCTCGCCCGAATTCGATCAGGCGATGGTGGCCTTCCATCAAATCAATCCTGACGTTGAGATACGGCTCGATATTGCGCCGTGGCGCGATGTGGTTCTGTCGGTCAAGGACGGCAGCGCCGATATTGGAATTGCCTGCGACGCTGCCACGAGTCCGGAGCTTTGCTATCGCCCGCTGATGCGTGAATGGCAGCAGCTTTACTGTGGCCGGGGGCATCCGGCATTCGGCAAGGCGATATACGAACCGGAACTTGCGGCCGACGAGATTTTCGTTTTGACGGGAAAGGATGAACCTGCGGAACTCACCAACTTTCGCCAACGGTACGAACTAGGCGAGCGCGCAGGAGGGTCTGCGGAGACGCTGTACGAGGTGAAGCGTCTCATTCAAATCGGTATCGGGATCGGCTTTCTGCCGACGGCCGTTGCGGCTGAGGCCGTCGCGGCCGGTGAACTTTGGCCGATGCTCGATCCGGCTATTTTGCCGACGTATTATGTTTACCTGATCACGCGCGACGCAAAGCTCAGTGCGCCGGCACGCGCGCTTCTCGAAATGACAGACCCGAATTCGAAGCCCGGTGACGATGGGATACAGCCCGGGGAACGTCGAGCCATAGATTTTATCTATGGATCGCATCGATAGGCGACGGCTTCTGACGATCCCGTACCGATGTCATGCTGCGCTCTCTTTCGTGAGGCGCAGATGGTTGAAGTCAAAGACACACTAGGCTTGTGGGAGCGCTCGCTGATCATCTGGCCGGATGGTCAAAAAGATACGACGACATTCGTCGCATGGCTGCAAGGCCCGAGTCTGTTCGCCGATCTGCGGCAACCGCACAATCCGCCTTCGTTTGATGACGTCGCTTGCCTCGATGACTTGCAGCCCGATCATTTTAAATGGTTGGCGCGTCAGGAGGGCTTCGCAGGCCGGTTTGCCAGCGCGGGCGACGCCTTCGAATGGCGCCGCATGATTGATTATCAGTGCGCGACTGACACTGCGGATGCTGGTTATCTGAGTTTCTCCGACGGCGTTCTCATCGAGCGCGGCCGAGACATTCCCTACATCGAGCACTGGCATCAAACATCTCCACGCACTCCTCTGCACTTCGCAGCTCGACTGCAAGACCAGAAGGGCATCGAAGGGTTTCTTGTCCAGGTCGGAGATGTTTTCATGTACGCGCGAAACCGAGCGGTGGCGCTTCCCCCCAGAGGTTCGCTTGCCGATCTCGTGAGTGCCTGCTCACCAAAAGAAGCGCGGTCACTGCTGGATTGCGAAATCTCATTGGGGCGCGTGCGGGACGGCTCGTGGCTGATCGATCGATCCAGCCTGCCTTTCCGCGTCAAAGCTGATCTCGCGCCATCGTTTTCGATCGACAGTGGAAGTATTTCGATCGCGGACATCACTGGGGCAGGCACGGCGTCAGTGCGGAACTGGAAGATCGTCGACCTCGAAGTTGACGCTCAACAACAAAATTCATCAGGGCAGGAACACGGCGAAGGAGCCCTTCCTTTTTTCGATCAATGACAGGGAGAGCCTTATGACAATGCGTTCGATCCTTCGTCTCGTCCTTTGCGCGTCTGTACTTGTTTTTGCGGGCGCAGTGCATCCGGCGCGCGCAGAACCCACCTTCAAGGTCGCGTGGTCTATTTATACCGGATACCTTCCCTGGCCCTATGCACAACATGCCGGCATTCTTCAAAAGTGGGCGAAGAAATACGGCATCAATATCGAGCTGGTGCAGGTCAACGACTACATCGAGTCGATCAATCAATTCACCGGCGGCAAAGCCGATGCTGTCGCCGCGACAACGATGGACGCTCTGACCATACCCGCCGCCGGAGGCGTCGACACGACCATTCCGATCCTAGGCGACTATTCGAACGGGAATGACGGGATCGTCCTGAAGGGTGCGAACAAGACATTTGCCGATCTGAAGGGCAAAAAGATCAATTTGGTCCAATTCTCCGTTTCGCATTACATGCTGGCGCGCGCGTTCCAGACGCATCACATGAATATAGACGACGCGAAGCTGCAGAATGTTTCAGATGCGGACTTCGTCGCGGCCTTTCAGACAGCGGACGTTGATGCGGTCGTCGCTTGGAACCCGGCATTTATTGAGCTGAAGAAACAGCCCAATGTCAGCATCGTCTATCAGTCGACCGAAATGCCCGGCGAGCTGGTCGACGCGCTGCTCGTCAACACCAAGGTTTTGAAGGACCATCCCGAATTCGGTAAGGCGCTCACCGGGGCTTGGTTCGAGACGCTTGCCGTCATCAATGGCAATGACGAGAAAAGCACGGCAGCGCGGAAGTTCATGGCCGATCTCTCCGGAACGACCGTGGAGAGCATCAACTCGCAGATCGGGACGACGGCATTTTATTACGATCCCGCGATTGGCGCGAAGTCGATCCGCTCGCCGGAAATGGTGACAGCGATGGATCTCGTCCGCAGTTTCAGTTTCGATCATCAGCTCATGGGCAATGGTGCCAAGTCCAAGGATGCGATCGGCATCGCGCTTCCAGGGACGACGCTCGGAGACAGCTCGAACATAAAGCTCCGGCTTGACGATACGTTCATGCAGCTTGCCGCCGACAATAAGCTTTAGGGAAAGCGATTAGGTTCCTTATCCAACGGAGTTGCGAGGCAAGAGATGAGCACATCGGAAAACTTCTCGAGTATCCCCATCGTCGATATCACCAAGCTCCGCGTCGGCACACTTGCCGAGCAGAAAACGGGCGCTGAAGAACTTGGAAAAGCGGCTCGCGAAGTCGGCTTCGTCTACATCACCGGCGGCGGCATCGATGAGTCGCTTTTTGACGGTGTTCTCGATGCGACCAAGCGCTTCTTTGCGTTGCCGTACGACGAGAAAATGAAGGTCTACATCGGCAACTCGCGTTGTCATCGCGGCTACGTTCCGGAGGGCGAAGAGGTGTTCGCCTCCGGAACGAAAGACAAGAAAGAGGCTTACGATCTTTCGATAGATTTGCCGGCCGACGATCCGGACTTTGTTTCAGGCAATCCGCTTCTAGGACCCAATCAATGGCCAGACCTGCCGGGTTTCGCCAATGCAGTCGACGACTACTACAGGGCGGTATTCGCTTTGGGCCGCGTCCTATTGCGGGGCTTCTCGATGGCAATCGGCGAAGAGCCGACGTACTTTGATCAATACGTCACGAAGCCGCCAAGTCAGTTACGGCTTATCCATTATCCTTTCGACACGAGCGCTGAAGATCGCCCTGGAATCGGAGCTCATACCGATTACGAGTGTTTTACGCTGTTGAGATCAACGAGCCCTGGACTCGAAGTCATGAACGGCGCCGGCGAATGGATCGATGCTCCTCCCCTTCCCGGCGCCTACGTCGTCAATATCGGCGATATGATGGAGATCTGGACGAATGGCGAGTTCACCGCAACCTCGCATCGCGTTCGAAAAGTGTCAGAAGAACGCTATTCGTTTCCGCTATTTTTCGCGGCCGACTATGACACGGTTGTCGCTCCGTTGCCGCGTTACGCGACCGGCGACAAACCGCTGCGCGCTTCTCTGAAGGCAGGTGAACACCTCTTTGCTCAGACAATGCAGAGCTTTACCTATTTGAAAGAGCGTCGTGCGCGCGGCGAGATCGCACTGCCCGAAGGATCGGCGCCATTGTCGTCCTTCGGACAGGAGGCCCGGCAGAAATATTGACCGAGGACGCCAAGAGTCGGTCATGAGTTCGGGCTCAGCGATTGGTAGGGAACCGGACGCGTATTCGAGGGGCTCCTAGGGCCAGCAAATCCCTGAACCACCAACGCAAGTCGTTTCGAGTAGTCGTCACGTGATCAGATATTGATCAAGCACGACAACTCGTACAAAATTCATATGGGAGAGCACGCATACGGCCGAAGCGCCTGCGGTCTACTCGGAGAAAGCGGACATGTTAGGAAGCTGGATCAGGCACTCCAATCCGCTTCAATTATTTGCCCGTGACGGTTTCGAAGCAGGCTGAGACCGGTCGCCGAGAAGAAATATCAGCAACAGACAAAAGCACATCGTTCCGCTTGTCAGTGCAGTTAACTCCCACCCGCCGGAACCATACGTAAGAGTGCCAAGGACAGATCCAAGTGCCCCACCAACGAAGTTGATCGTCATATAGATCGCATTGACTCGGCCGCGGCTTTCTTGTGGACCAGAGAAAATCATTCTCTGGCTGGTGATCTGATTAGTCTGCACCGCGGCGTCAAAAAGGACGGTGAAAATGACGAGGGCGCCGAGCCAATGCAAGTCGGTCACCCATCCCGCGCCGTAGCTCGTGATGGCGAGTGTCAGAATGGCGCCAAACGTCATGGCGCGCGTCATGCCGCGATCAGCCAATCGGCCAGCAAATGGCGCAGCCAGCGCACCGCCGGCGCCGGCAAGCGCGAAAACAGCGATGCCTTGCTCACCCATTCCGAAGCGATCAGCGAGCATGATAGGCGCGGCAGTCCAGAACATATTGAAGACGCAGAACATCACTGATTGGTAGAGCGACCGCTTTCTCAGAATCGGCATCTCGCGCAGTAAGCCTGTCATCGAACGCAGAATTTGCAGGTAATGCTTGCCACTCGGCGGCTGCCGCGTCGGCATCAGGCGCAAAAGAATAATGCCGATGCTCAACATCAATACTGCCGAGAAAAGGAACACCGCGCGCCAGCCCAAGTGCGCCGAGATCATCAACGCCACGGGGCGAGCGAGCATGATACCGGCCAGCAGCCCGGCCATCACATTGCCGACAATACGTCCCCGCTTCGCGTCCGGCACGAGATGGGAAATAAACGGAACGAGAATCTGCGCACTCGTCGAGCATAGGCCGACAAAAAACGACGCAACGAAGAAAGAGACCGCCGATCTCGCCATAGCCGCGCAGACAAGCGCGACGGCCGTGAGAAGCAGGTTGATCAAAACGAGGCGCTTGTTCTCTACGAGATCGGCGAGAGAGACGAGGAAAAATAATCCCACGCCATAGCCGATCTGTGTGACGCTCGTGAGTGAACCCGCAAGATGCGATGGGATCCCGATCTCGCGGCCAATGGTGCCGATCAGCGGCTGCGCATAATAAAGATTCGCGACAAGCGCCCCGGCAGCGATGGCAACCAAGGAGACAAGCGTTCGCGAGGGCTCATTTTGGGAAGTGACAGAACCTTCGAACTTCAAGACAGCGCCCAAGCCATTTGCGCGTCATCCGCTTCGTTTGGTCTTAGACGTAATTCGAAGGGAGTCTTGCAACACACCACTCTTCATATTGTCGGCAAACGCACACCGGAACGACCCGACAATCTCTATTGGGACATTCCGGCGCGCGGCGGAGCCAGACATAAGCCGCTTCAATCACGTTTGGCCAAGTTTTTTTCGTATAAATGCGACGCGCCTTACGTCGCAGTTATTTAAGCGCGGCGTGCTCGATGTTCGACTGCGAGGGCTGCCAAATGGGAAATGTCAACCGAGCCCAGACGTGAGTGTCGTTCCGGGAGTAGTTTGTCGCTCCGCCTTGATCAACCGCATGAGTAAGCTCGAGCAAAAGCTTGGAGCTGCCGAAATCATATCCGACCATACCGCCAACGCCGACAATGTGGCCCTTGCCAACAGCTGCGTTGGTGACGGTTTCTTCTAAATCCCACGCGCCGTAGCCGACGGCCCCGACCTGCCATTTGCCGAAGGCATGTGCGACGGTCCAGTCGACGTTGAAATAGTTCGGTTGTCGCCGTCCGACGGCGTCCGCCGTGGTCAAGCCGTAGATCGTATTGGCAGAAACGATCCAACCATCTTTCAAATAGCTGAACGCAACGCGCGTTTCAGCCGCCCATCCGCTGGTTTGGCCGGGGGTGGTGAAGGAGACGTTGCTGTCGAACGGAAAATAGATGCCTTCGCCAACGGAGACAAAGAAGCCTTGTCCCAGGTTCCATGACAGGCTTGCTGGAATGAGCAATGGGCTGAAAATGCCGGTACTGGTTTTTGATGTCTTCTTATTCTGGACTTGAAGAACCTCAGGGATCACAACAGCGGAGTAGGAGGCTCCGAGGAACTTCCAACCCGAAGACCACGTAAAGGCTGGTACATCCGCCGTGATGCTTTTATCTGGCCCGTCCCCATAATGCGTGAGGTTCGAGACGTAGAGACCGGGGGCGAAGGCGGCGCCGAGAGGAACGCCCATCGTCACGCCCGGAGGCGTCCAGGAAACTGCGGCGGCGGGAGCTATCGAGCCCCATAGAAGCGACAGTCCGAGCACTCCGGATAGAAATCTGTTGCGGTAGTTGATCATCATTGTCCCCCTTCGGACGCTCCCCAAGCCCCCCACGGGCCGATTGCTTTTGAGTGTTACTGCTGCGCCATTGCGCTCATGGCTGATAGTCGGTGTGTTTGTAGAAATACGAGAGCGCAGCTTCGGCCACTTCCTGGTCTTGGATGGCCGTGCCCGAGCTCACGCCAATTCCGCCGACGATTTCCCCGCTGACAAAGACTGGAAGGCCGCCGCCGATGATGGAGAAGTGGCCGTTGTTCGTGATGTGAATGCCGAATGTCGGTTGGCCAGGCACACAGAGCTGGTTGTAGACGTGCGTTCCCTTGCGAGCGACTGCGGCTGTAAATGCTTTGTCGACAGCGATGGAAATGCTGCTGATCTTGCCGCCGTCCATTCTCTTGAAGTCGATGAGGTGGCCCGATTCATCCGTCACCGCGATGCACATCGGTATGCGGATATCATTCGAAGCCGCGATTGCTCCGTCGATGAGAACCGCAGCATCGGAAAGAGAGAGCCTTCGAACTTCAAGCATGGACGAGACCTTGGAGGGGGGCCAATTGACCGGAAACGAACGCGCGCAGATCCTCAAGGTCGGCGCCTTGAACCGCGTCGTAGGGCGGATACGGACGTCCTGCCGGAATACCGAGCACCTCGGAAGACGCCTTCATCACTGCAGCGAGCCCGTAGGACATCCATCGCGACGGATAGGTAGCGAAGATTTGCTGCAGCTTCGTCGCGCGAGCGAGATCGCCTGCTTCGTAAGCATCGATGATGAGGCGCGCGATGTCCGACGCGGGCGGCGGAAGGGTGACGCCCGATCCCCCGAGCTGCAGCGTTATCAGCAGCATCTGCATCGTCGTGAAATAGTGCGCGAGACCCGGTTGCTCTATTTCGGCGATTAGCCGTGAGGCGCGTGCAAGATCGCGCGAACTCTCTTTGATGAATTTTATGCTCTCGAGCTTTGCGAGCTCGACGGTGGCAGGAATCGAGAGGTCGGCGCCCGGACCGGCGTTGAGATAGAGAACGAACGGCAGAGACGTCTCGCGTCCGATCGACTCGAAGTAGCGCACGAGCTCCGATGTGGTCGGCGCGCCGCCAGTCGGCTTCTGCGGAGCAAGCAATTGCACGGCCTTGGCGCCGTGCTTTTCTCCGAAGTGCGCCAGTTCGATAGCGATCTTATAGGACGGGTGAGAGATGCCGACTGCAACGGGAACGCGCCCGTCGACCGCATCTATCGTTGCTCGAATGAGATCGAAGCGCTCTTTGAACGACAGAAACTGGTATTCCTGCGCTTCGACGCCGGCCGCAATAATGAGAGCTGGCTTGCTGCGTTCGATGATGGCATCGACGCCCTTCTTCAAGGCGACGTAGTCGACTTTCAGCTTTGCGGTGAAAGGCGTCAGTGGCGGGACAAGAATCCCAGGCCGACGGACATCGAGCTTCGCTATTGCCATATCACTTCCGACCCTTCGCCGCGGAGCGTCGCAGCGAACCGGATAGCGCGGATAACATCGTGCGATCTTTTATTCAATAGACTCTACAGATTTAGTAGACTATCGAGATGCGACGCTTTCGTCGCGTTCTGATGAAGTGGTCGGTACGTCTGTGAATGTGGTTCCGCATCTTGCGCGTCACGATGTGACTGACCCGATCCGGGATCGACGTGCGCAGGCCAAAAAGAAGCGATCGCGGTGCTTCCGGGGGATGCTTCGCGCCAATCGAAAAAGCGGCAGGGACGCCGCAGCTCTTCAGAGGGAACCAGCATCACATGGCGATCAGTGATTCACCTGCTCGTTATCATCGCACCAACCAGCGTAATGGCTTTATAGGCGCGGCTCTCGGGTGGATGTTCGACGGTTACGAAACGTTTGCGACGGTTCTGGTCGCACCCGCAATCGTCAATCAATTGATCGGACCCGGCACGGCACAAGCACAACCAATCTATGTCGGAGGCATCCTTGCAACGACGTTGGTTGCATGGGGGCTCGGCGGTCTGCTTTCAGGTATCCTCGCTGACTATCTCGGACGTCGCCGTGTGTTGATGTACTCGATCCTCTGGTACTCGATCTTTGCTGGCGCTGCGGCCTTCTCTCAAAACTATGCCGTGTTTCTAGTCCTTCGCTTCCTGACAGGCGTTGGGATGGGCGCCGAATGGGGTGCAGGCAGCTCGCTCGTTTCCGAGATCTGGGAAGACAGAAATCGCGGCAAAGGAATCGCGTTGCTCCAAGGCAGCTTCGGCGTCGGCTTCCTCGTTGCCGCGGGAGCATGGCAGCTCCTCAATCACGGCTCTCCGGACGATTGGCGGTGGATGTACATTCTCGGCGCCGCGCCTGCGCTCGTTTCCTTGTTCGTCAGGCGGCGCGTGAAAGATCCCGATCTCTGGCTTGCTGCCGACAGCAAGCGCCGTGAAGTTCGAACGCGCATACAAAACGGCGAAGTGGTTGGTGCCGGCGAACGCCAGTTGACGAAATCCACGCTCGCCCAGCTTTTTCAGTCTCCTGAACTGCGTCGGCGTCTCGTTCTGCTCTTTCTGGCAGCGCTGAGCACGACAATGGGCTGGTGGGCCGTGTCGAGCTGGATTCCGCTCTTCTCCGCTCAGCAGCTCGCGGGCAAAGTGCCGAGCGTGCCGACCGCGATAACGCAGGTCGTCGTTGCCTATAACGTTGTGGGGCTCGCCGGTTACTTCCTGATGGGCGTGCTCGCTGACTGGCTCGGCCGCAAACCGGCGATGATGATCTATTTCGCCGGGTCATTGGTTGTAGTGCCGCTTCTTTTCCTTACTCCCGCGTCCCCAAATCAGTTCATCGCTCTTGCGGCGATCAATGGCTTCTTCACGATGGGTCAGTGGACGTGGGTTGCGCTTTACCCGGCGGAACTTTTCCCAACACAAGTACGTGCGACTGCCATCACGTTTGTTTTCAACACCACACGCTTTGTCGTTGCGGCAGGCACGTTGCTCAGCGCCGCTGCGATCCATTTCTTCGGAAGCATCAGCGTCGCCGCGACAGTTCTTGGCTCTGGCTACATTATCGGATTGCTCGTCACACCTTGGATCGGACCCGAAACGAAAGGTCTCCCGCTCCCAGGGACTGAGGTACCCGCCGATGACACGTGGATCCCTCTCGAAACTCTTGCGGCAGATCACAAATGACATCGAATACATTGGAAAAGGTCCGGCTGCGCCAGCCTCAATCCCCGCTGAGTTACCCGGAAAGTCCGCTGTCTCGGATCGCGGAGCAGCCGATGATGATCGGCCTTTTTCTGCCGACGCAGACGGGCGGCTTTTCGCAGTCGAAGCTGCCGCGTGGAACGCAGTGGAACTTCGATTACAACAAGGATCTGACGTTGAAGGCGGAGAGTTACGGCTTCGACTTCGTATTCGGACTTCAGCAGTGGGTGCAGAAGGGTGGGTTCGGCGGTGAGATAAAGTATCGAGAGAATTTCCTCGATCCTTTCATCTCGACTGTAGCGATCGGCGCGCTCACCAAGCGCATCGTGACGATTTCAACCGTGCATATTCTGTACGGCAGTCTGCATCCTCTCTACCTCGCGAGGTTTGCAGCGACTGCGGATCACATCACGGGGGGCAGGTTCGGCCTGAATATCGTGACGGGATATGACGCCAAAGAACCGCTGATGTTCGGCATGACGCGCATCGACCACGATAAGCGTTATGAGCAAGCCGACGAGTTTACGTCCATCATGGAGGACCTCTGGGCCGGCGAAGACAACCTCACCTATGACGGAGATTACTACCACCTCGAAAGTGCTTACATCTCGCCGCGACCGCGCTTCGGCCGTCCGATCCTCGTTTCCGCCAGCGCATCTCAAGCCGGGTTCGACTATGCCGCGCATCATGCCGACATCGTTTTTACGTCGAGCCCTGCAGGAGCCGTCTTCGAGAATGCGATCGCTGCACTCCCTGAGCACGTAAGACAAATCAGGCAGGCCTACGCGCAGACCGGAAGAAACGGAAAAACCATCATCTTTCCGCTGATCGTCTGCAAGAAGACGCGAGAAGAAGCATACGCCTATCGCGATGCGATCGTCGCTGAAGCGGATCTCGATTCGATCGCGGCCTACTCCAACAGGCATGCGAAGGGCGATGCCAAGGGGTGGCTGAAGCACGTACCCGCTGACCGTGTCCTCGGCGGACATATTCAGATCGTCGGCGATCCTAACGATGTCGCTGATGCCATTACTCAGCTTCACGAAGCAGGTTTGGACGGTATTCAGATTGGCTTCTACGACTACGGTCCTGACCTCGACTTCTTCGCCGAGGCCGTCCTCCCGCTTCTCGAACAGCGTGGCTTGAGAAGGCCGCGATCATGAGCTCCTCCGAGATCATTCTGAATGCGACCATTATGGGTGTCGGTATGCACCTTGGTGCGTGGCGGCACAGAAGCGGAAGCCCGTCTGACTATATCAACATCGATTACTATCGTGAGGTGGCGCAGCTTGCCGAAGCCGGGCGGCTGCATGCGCTCTTCTTGGCCGATACGTTGGCTGTGAGCGAGGAGAATTACGAACGGCCGAACCTTGGAGCGATGGATCCGACTGCCGTTCTTGGCGCACTCGCTGCCGTGACGAGCCGCCTCGGTCTCGTTGCGACGGCATCAACCACGTACAACGAGCCTTTCAATCTGGCGCGCCGCATCGCCTCTCTCGATCATCTCAGCCGCGGTCGCGCGGCATGGAATATCGTGACGACGTTCATCCCTGACGTCGCTGCGAACTTCGGGAAGGGCCCGCTACTTCCGCATGCGGAGCGGTATGCAAAGGCGGAAGAGTTCGTCGATACCGTTATTGCTCTCTGGGAATCCTGGGAGCATGGCGCACTGGTTGGTGATAAGGCCTCCGGCCTTTTCGCTGATCGCAATCGCGTGCATCCGGTAAATCATGACGGCAGCTTCTTCTCGGTACGTGGACCGAGCACGTTGCCGCGCTCGCCGCAGGGCCGGCCCATTCTTTATCAGGCAGGCTCGTCCGAGGAAGGCCGCGCGCTCGCGGCGCGAGCCGCCGATGTGATTTTCACCGTACAGAACACCTTGCCAAGCGCGATCGCCTTCAGGAAGGACATTCGCGAACGGGCCGTGCGCGAAGGGCGAAGCCCGGACAGCATCAAGGTTCTGCCCGGTCTCGTGCCGGTAATCGGCGGTACCGAGCGTGAAGCTCAGCAGCGAAAGACGGAGCTCGATGAGCTTGCAGGGGAGGCCGAACTCAGGAAGTTGGCAGCGCGCGTCGGCATCCCTGTGAGCGAACTCGCATTGGACAAGCCGCTGCCTTTCGATCGGATCAAAGCGAACGACAAGTTCAACGCCTCGCGGGGATTTCAGGCCGCCGCCATGCAACTCGGGGCCTCTGAAAATTTGACAGTTCGCGAAATTCTTTATCGCAACGGTGGCGGCCATCCGCAGGTCGTCGGCACGCCCGAGCAGGTCGCCGACTTCATCGAAAGCTGGCATCGGGCGGGGGCGGCTGACGGCTTCAATCTGATGATTGATGAGTTGCCATCTGGACTGCGCACTTTCGTCGAAGAGGTTGTGCCCCTGCTGCAGCGGCGGGGCACTTTTCAGCGTGAGTATCGCGGCGACACGCTGCGTGAGAATCTAGGCTTAGGAAATCCTCATGATCCGGTACGAGACCAGGAACGGCGTAGCGCGAATTACGCTTGATACGCCCGAGACTGGAAACAAGTTCACCTACAAACTGATGCTCGATTTCATCGCTGCTCTGACCTCTGCCGCGAGCAGTGGTGCTGCAATTTTGTTGCTCGACTCTACCGGCGCTGATTTCACGCTAGGGCGCGATCAAAGCGAGAAGCTGGAGAATGTCAGCCGGCGAGACAGCTTAAAGCTCATCCTCCAGGCCAACAGCAGGCTCCGCGCATTTCCCGGTGTGAGCGTCGCGTTGATTCAAGGACGCGCCATGGGCTTTGGGAGTGGGTTGGCGCTCCATGCTGACATCTCAGTGGGTGCACACGATGCCGTTCTCGGCTTCAATGAGATCAAGCATGGCCTCGCTCCGCTGGTCGTGTTGACCTATCTGTCGGATTACGTTGGACCGAAGATCGCAAAGGAATTGATCTATACCGGGCGCGACGTTTCTGCAGAAGAAGCGGTGCGCCTCGGTCTTCTCAACCGGAGCGTACCCGCGGCGGAACTTCAAGCGGAAGGCGAGCGGCTCGTTGGAGAACTCGGGCACTTCCATGCTGGTGCCATTCGCCTGATCCACGAGTTTGCAGAAGACCTGCCCGACATCACGAACAACGACCCAGGGACCATTGGAATCGAGCGTCTCGTGCAGTGGATCGACGCGGGCAAGCCTTAGCGAACGCGGCGCCTTTGCTTGCGTTGTTGGCGTGGCAAGTCCCGAAGTTCGGCAAGTGTCTGATTGTCCAGTAGGCTGGAGATGGCGTTCCTCACATTCAGCATCGTCAACCGGACGGCGCAGATATCGTCATCTTCGCAATCGTCGCATCTCTGGAAGAAATTTGATGAGGCGCACGCGATCGGCGCTAGTGGACCATCGAGGACGCGGATCACTTGACCAATGTAGATATCTTCTGGCGCACGCGCGAGACAATAGCCTCCGCCCTTGCCTTTCTTGCTATGAACGAAACTCGCTTTCTTGAGATCGCTCAAGATAGCCTCGAGGAATTTCTTAGGAATCTGATTGGTCTCGGCAATTGTGTTGATCAGAGCAACGGCACCAGGCTCAAGCCGGGCCAAGTAGATCAGGGCCTTCAGCCCGTATTTTCCTTTTTTAGTGAGCATGGATCAGTGCGCGCCAGCCATCAGGACAAGCAGCTGGAAAGCACAAATTAGATGAATAGCATAGAAGAAAAACGAATATCCCGGCCCCGAATGTGGACCGAGCTCCACATTTTGCCCACCGCACCTTCCACACCAACACAACGAGCCTGACCATGATCGTTCCCGAGCAGAGTGACTTCCGCACGACGCCTAAGACCTTCAAGGTGGCCGCCGTCAGAGGAAGTTGGAAATCGCCATCCAAGACGCGACCCTGACCGACGCTATTATCTCCGTACTGGAAGATCGGCATGAAATTGAACTCACGCGCGTGGACCTCTCTGAGATCGGAAAACAAGTTGCCGCCTCAACAGATTTCAGCGAAGCCAATAATCATCTCTCGGTGCAGTGTTCGTCGGTGCCGCGAGCGCGTATCTGGCTCGGTTCGCTCGGTCGCGAACCAATCAGTTGTACGAGTGGCACGTGCACAAGCGCCATGTCTTTCGCGAGCGTGAAACTTTCAAAGATCTCGTGAAGCGCTGGCACCCAGATACGAACAAGCGCGATACTAGGCAGGAAATGCAGATTGTTTTGCAATTCCGCTAGTTCGTGTTCGCTGTAGCTTGGTTGAGGCCTAGTTTCATAGCCAAGGGGTCGGCGAACGAAGCGTTGGTGGCAGTGTCGTCTGGGTACCGAGGAAGACGACCGCGCCACCGATGGTCAACCGCCCAACAGGGCGCGAAACCGCTTCGTCAGATCCGCGCCGCTCTGGCTGAAGATCGCCGCGTCGCCGTCTTCGAGGTGGATCTGAGCGCGCCAGCCGTCAAATTTTACTTCATGCAGCACTCGTCGCCTACGGGCGGGGACTACGAGGGCCGCAGCCGATTTGGATTTTTCCGGACGTTCTCGCAAACCGCCTGAACCGGGAACAAGTAATGTCACCGTTCCAAGGTCGCGGTGATCAGCTCGTTGATGACGCGCATGGACTTCGTAATTGAGCTTCTTTGCTCTGCGCTCATAGTAGCGACCTCGACTTGCGCGGAAAGTTTTATGCCGCGATGGGAGTCACTGATTTGTTGACTGAGCACACTCCTTACAATGACCGTAAACGCGGAAATGGCTTTTTCGATCAGGCCAGCGTCGACCAAGGATCGAGCCTTGAGCTCCGTGAGACGGTCAATGGTCGAGGTGAGCCGAATTCCATGCTTCAAAGCAAGTGTCCGTGCCGCGGTCACGATTGGAAGCAGTCCGTTTTGTTTTAGATCTACTCGTCCATGGTCGTCTGTGATGAGGCGGCCAAAGATGCCAATCGGGGGACGCCAGTCCTTTGCGAACTGAGCTAATGCGGCGATAAATAAAGGGGCTGCTTCCGCTCGCGCATAACTGTAGGTCATGAGATCATTTGCGAGTGCGAGATCGCCGGCGACAGGCACACTGTCGAAAAAAATATCCGAGGCCAGTGCCTCCTTTGGACCAGCTGTTTCGACCCAACCTTCGACTACGCTTTTCCAAATCTGCAGGCTATGGCGACATCCAGGGTTCTTGGCCATCACGCCCCCGTCGCAGTAGGAGATGCCTACTTGGTGCAAAATGTCAGCGATGTGAGTTGCCGCTTCGGCGAACCAGGCGTCTTCGTTTCCTTCCGGCTCGCCAGCTTGGTAGATAAGTGCGTTGTCCTGATCAGCACTTAATAAGCTATCGTTTCGGCCGGCCGAGCCCAGAACGAGAATCGTGTAGGCGCATGGCGGCCGGCCTTTGCCACTAGCGAGCATACGTTCCTCGGCTAGGTCCGTCGCTCTTGCGGTTAAAACGCGGATCTCAGCGCTGATGATCGAGGCGATATCGGTTGGCTTAAGTCCTTCTCGCAGTGAGGCCTCCACGACTTGCAGAAGCTTACCCCAGGCGCGGCCGAGATCGGGAACCGTTCTTGCCGATTCAATTTCGTCTCCCAGTATCAGGGCGGAAATCACCCGGTGGCGAAGCAGATCGGCGGCAGAAATTGTAGCGATAATATTGCCGCTGCGATTGACGACACCCAGATGCGAAATGTTGAGTCGGTTCATTTTGCCAAGCGCGCGGTAAAGAAACTCGTCGTCGGTGACGGTTGGCAACGACCGGCGCTTGATATCGCCGAGCGTCACAGCCTTGGCATCGGAGTCGATTGATGCCTGCAGGAGATCGGTGGCGGTGACGAAGCTCGCGTGGCCATTGGCAGACTTCACCACTACCATACCGGCCGACGATGGTTCGGAGAGTGTTCGCGCGACATTTTTGATATCGGCAGACAGATCCATAAATGCGGGCTGATGAGTCGCCACGTCTCTGATGCGATGCCGATATGGGTAGCTGTCGACAGCAGCGATGGCAGGAGCGGTGTCAGCGGTTACGGCTTGAGCGGGAGAGATCCAGCCGCCGACTTGATACAGCCGCTCTTCGCCCGGAAGATTGCGACACGCCAATTCCGCTTCGGCAAGTGTGCGAATCCCACAGGCCCTGAGCCGAGGGACAACCTTTATAAAGACCTGCCCGGCCGCAAGTGCGTCGGGATAGGCCCGATGCCGCCTATAAAGCTCGACGTCAAGCCAGTTGCAAAGAGCACGTAAATCGTAGCTGGCCAAATGCGGATCAGCCAAACGCGCGAGAGCGCGCACATCGAGAGATCGAGGTACCTTCCAAGTGAGCCCGGCCCGTCTATATTCGCGATCAATGACGGCAAGATCGTAGCCAATATTGTGGCCGACCACCACGGCATCGCCGATGCGGTCGTCCAGCGCTGCAACGACGTGACGGAACGCCGGGGCGCCACGTAAGTCCTTTTCGGTAATGCCGTGGATTTCAATTGATGAAGCAGGAACAGGGCATTGCGGATCAACGAGTAGCTCCAGTCTCCCTTCGTGCAAAATCTGAAGCCGGCTCATTCTGAGAACGGCGATCTCGATGACTCTGGCGATCCTCGCATCCAAGCCGGTGGTCTCTGTGTCCAACGCAACAGCGTCAAGAGACATTAGCGGCGTTGCGCTGGTGTTCACTGTTCGACCGGTCCAAAGCTGCTCGTAATCGAGGTTAGCAAACTCAGGTCGGTTGGGGGAGTTCATCCTTTCCGGGCAAATCAGCGCTTCGCCGCGGTCGCCACCAAAACCTCAAAAAAGTGCGTTTTCTTTATAGGTTCTTTATAGACAACCAAATTTCTACACATGAAACTCGATTTTTATAAAATTTATACAGTTGACTGACGAAACGTGGGCGAACGTCAAGACCGGCCAGCACATCAACGCGGCAGAGGGATGTCCAATGACAAAGGTGCCACTGCAATCAGCTGCAGCTGAACTAGGCTATACATCCGCTGCTCTTAATCGACATACCAACTGGTGGGGCGCCTTTGTTATTGGTCTCGCTGGCACAATCCTTGTCACCGGCATCGCTCCGGTCATGGTGACGACGCTCGGTGCGTCGTCGATTCCACTCACGATTTTCATAACGATAACGGGCTGGCTACTGTGCCTCCTGCTCGCCGAACTGGCATCGATGATGCCGGATCGCGCGGGCGGCTCACCCGCCTACGCGTATCCAGCGTTCAAGGAACGCTGGCCGACGCTGGCAAAACACATAAATGGCGTCACTGCATGGGCTTATTGGCTCGGCTGGTTTCCGGTTGCGCCCCTCAATATGATTCTTGCATCGCTCTACTTGGCGAACCTTTTCGGCCTCGACACCACGGCGAGCTTCACACCGATTCATACACCGATCGCCTACTCGACCTTGGTGATCTCGATCGTCGGCATTTTGATATTCTTTATAGCCTCGTATCTCGGCATCCGCTTTGGAGCAATGACCGCTACCATTCTCGGCCTCCTGTCGATGATCCCGCTTACGTTCATAGCGGTCGCTTGGCTTTTCAATCCTTCTGCCGTCAATTACGGCGAGATCTCGGGCTTCCCGAGACTGGATGGTTCGAGCTTTTTCTCAGATTATAAGGGTGCGAACGGCGTCACGTACGGGTGGCTCACGACCTACATAGCCTATGCGTTTCTCCTGACCTGGAATGTCATCGCGATGGAGGCAGCAGCCTGTTATATCGGCGAGTGCCGCGATCCAGACAAGGATGCAAAGATCGCGATGAATCTCGAAGGCGGGTACGGTGTCTTCATCTACTCGATGATCCCAATCGCTTTCCTCGTCGTGCTGGGAGCGAAGGCGCTATCCGATCCCGCACAAGCGGATCCGAACACGATATTCGTGACTTTTGCGGGCAAGGTATTCGGTGCGAAAGGACATTGGCTCGACATCGTCATCGGACTGATGCTTATAATTGCGCTGGCTCTCTCGGCACTTAATGCGATCATGGGGTCCGGGCGGGCGCTCTATCAGATGTCGCTCGATGGCGAGTTTCCGCTTATTTTTCGGAAGACGAACAGCCACGGTGTGCCGCATATCGCAATGGGGTTTAACACGATCGCGTCTTTGATCGTCGTGATGCTGGGCGGCGCAGTCGAGATCTACACATTCTCTAACGTCGGCTACACCGTGTCGTTTGTGCCAGTTCTAATCGGCTACTATCTGCTCCGCAACGACAAGCCCAACCTGCGGCGCCCATTCAGACTGCCAGAGTTCATGAAGTACGTCGCGCTTGCGATAGCCGCCCTCTACTTCATCATCTGGCTCTACGGCGGCCTCGTCTATTCGCAGCTCGGGAACGCCGTCATCTATTATTGGGCCGGATGGTTGGTGTTGTTCCTCTATCTTCCATTTTATCTGTGGCGGAAAGCGGAAGATAGAAGAGTTGTGGCAGCGACGACTTAGGTACGGCGCGCGCCGCTCGTGTATGCAATCGCTTCATCTCAATCAGTTCTTTTGCGCGTGTTCACGATGGGGATGGGTTGTAAGGCTGAAACCGAAGGAAATGCATCCAGCCCGAGAGGAGAGGTGCAAAAGCGTATTGCAGGCGAAACAATACTTCTTGCCTCCGAGGGGCGTCCGATCTCGCGCAACGCGGTAGCGATGGCCGCTCGCCTCGCGACCGATAAGGCCGCAGGAGTTCACGTTCTTACGGTGGCTCGTGTTTGGGGTTCGGCCTTTGGCCTTCCTCATCCGGGCCTTATGCCGACCGCCCTCGAGCTTCAATGTCAACGCGATATCGTCGCCGCGGCGATCGACGAGCTAGAACGGCAGCGTATTGATTGCACTGGAGAGGTCTTACGCAGCCGGGACGCTGCAAAAGCCATTTTGGCCAAGCTGCGCCAGAGAACGTATTCAGAGATCGTAATGGGGGCAGATCCTGAACCGCATTGGCTAATTCGGGGTCTGCTGTGGTCACACGAGCCCTATCGAGTTCGCCGACTAAGCCAGCTGCCTATTCACCTTGTGATCGATACTCCGGAAACACCGGAGCTTGGCCTAGGGTCCAGTAGTTAGGATCTGCCGGACAGACGGTTCGATTATTAGCAATCGGTCTTTGTTTTGATGAACGCGCAGAGTGCTCTCAATATCTCTCTAAAGTACTTCGCGGGGTCCAATGGAAAACTCTGGACGTACGATAAGCTATTGTCTCAGCACTGGCTCGAAGCCCCGGAAACAGCCGAGCTCCAAAATCAATTCGGCAATGAAAGTGACGTCCGAAGCAACTTCTTGCGTCTAGAGAAGGAGGTTGCGCCGATTTATGAACGCGTTGTCCTCGGCGAAGCCTTGCGGGGGTCCGATCGTGAGACGTTTGGATATTTCCTCGGTTTTTTATATGCGCTGACCCCGGACATGCGGGGCATCCGGAAAGGACTGTACAAATACAGCATGGAGATCATGTTGGCCGCTTACGCGCAACATCCCGGTCTCTTTGGCAGTCTGCTGAGAAGACTTGAGAAAGATCCTTTGCAGCCCTGGGATCTCGACGGCGTGCGTCGAATGATCGTGCAACTGTCGAAATTCAAGGCCGCCGAGCCAATTCGCGATCAGGGGGACGTTTACGCGGAGAGATTTGCAAAACTCTTCTTGCAGATGAAATGGTCGGTGGTCCGAGCTCAGCAGCACTATTTCATTACTTGTGATAATCCCATCTTTAGAGCCATCGAGCCGGACGCCATTCATCCGATCTACGGCGATCATGGGTTGTTGAACAAGACGGCGGAGATCACCTTTCCCATCAGCACCAGAGTTACCCTCTTGCTTCATTGGGACAAAGGGTACGCCTCGGAAGAAGTGCTTTCGCGAGAATGGGTGCAGCACGAAAATCGCAAGAGAGCATACTGCGCCGATAGCCGGATCTATGCCCACGTCTTCAGCGCTAAACACGTAAGAATGGCAAACACATTCAGGAACTCAAAATTTCGAACTCGCAACATAGGTGTACCCGATATGCGGACATTCCAGGATGTAGCGGTACCGCGACGACTGCAGGCGCCACACAGGTCAATATAGCTCGGTGTTAGCGGGTTCTTGTGCGCCATCGTCTTGAGCCAGATACATCATCTGACCCGCGGAACTTATAAGAAAGTTATAAAGATACTCGCAAATCTGCGCGCCGCGCATTGCGTTGGTCGGACATGCGGTAGATAAGGCCGCCCGAGCAACAATCCGGGATTCCTCCTTGTGGAAATCAGTGGCGCATCCGAGAGAACTCAGCAAGCGCTCCCTATCGCAAAATTCTGGCGTCTCGTTCTTGGATCTCTTGGGGTCGTATTCGGCGACATTGGCACGAGCCCACTCTATGCATTGCGAGAAGCAGCGAAGGCCGCCCAATCCGAAGGCGTTTTAGATCAGTCTACCGTTATCGGCGTCATATCTCTCATCCTTTGGACGCTGACGCTCATTGTGACGGTAAAGTACGTTTTCATCCTTCTCCGCATCGATAACAAGGGCGAGGGAGGAACGTTCGCACTGATGGCACTTGGCCAATCAATTTCGGCTAAGACAGCTCCGATACTGCTATGTCTCGGCGTCGCTGGCGCTTCCTTCTTTTACGGTGATGCCGTTATCACGCCGGCCATTTCTGTGCTCTCCGCAATCGAAGGCTTGGAACTCGTTTCTCCGTCCCTTCACCGGTTCGTTTTGCCGTTATCACTGGTTTGTCTCGTTGGACTGTTCGTTTTGCAAGCACGCGGCACCGCGCGCGTGGCAAGCTTATTTGGACCCGTGATGGTCATTTGGTTTATCGCAATCGGTCTCGGCGGGTTCTTTCGTCTTGTAGAAAAGCCAGATGTGCTTGCGGCGCTCAATCCGTTAACCGGATTGATATTCATCGCCACGCATGGGGCCATAGGCCTGACGGTGATGGGCCTCGTGTTTCTGGCTGTGACAGGTGCGGAAGCGCTTTATGCCGACCTCGGGCATTTCGGCAGGAAACCTATCCAGTTCTCATGGCTTTGGCTGGTGGCCCCTTCGCTCGCGCTCAACTATCTCGGCCAGGGAGCGCTCCTGCTTGCTGATCCGAAGGCTATCGAGAATCCATTTTTTCTACTCTTTCCCGACTGGGCAATTCTTCCCATGGTCGCGTTAGCTGCCGTGGCCACAATCATCGCGAGTCAAGCCGTCGTCTCAGGTGCATTCTCTCTCACCCGACAGGCAGTGCAACTTGGCCTGCTGCCGCGACTGCACGTTATCCATACCTCGCACGACGTCGAAGGACAGATCTACCTGCCGCGCATAAATTGGCTTCTGCTGGTCCTCGTCATCCTCGTTGTAATTGGCTTTAAAAGTTCCGATCGGTTGGCGGCTGCATATGGGGTGTCCGTAACGGCCACGATGATCCTTACCTCGGTGATGGCTTGGTTCATCATCCGGAATTTATGGCAGTGGAGCGCTCTTCGAACAACAGCTCTGATCGGCCCGCTTTTTCTTGTCGAGATTGCGTTCTTTGGGGCGAACATCACCAAAGTCGTCGATGGTGGTTGGCTCCCACTCGCGCTAGCAGGATGCGTGTGCTTTGCAATTTACACCTGGGTCAAAGGCAACGACATCCTTCGCAGATCAGCAGACAATACGCGGGCGGATTTAGACTGGCTTGCCCACAAATTAATCGTGAAGCCGCCGCACCGCGTGCCGGGCACGGCCGTTTTCTTGACAACCAACGTCGCAGTCGCGCCAACATCCCTTCTGCATAATCTGAAACACAACCGCATGCTGCACGAGCGCAATATCATTCTCGCTATCAAGACAGAGGATATTCCCCGCGTCTCTGCGCAAGATCGCGTCGAAATTTACCGATCGAATGATACCTTCATCGCCGTGACCGCACGCTATGGCTTCATGGAGACACCCTCGGTGCCCCAAATAATCGAGAGTTGTCGAAAAAAGGGATTGAGCATCGAAATCGGAGCAACATCATTCTTTCTTTCCCGGCGCTCGCTCCGCACAACGGCACGTTCGGAACTATCATGGTTTCAGGAACGGCTATTCATAGCGCTGGCGCGCAAAGCGCAAAGTGCAACGGAATATCTTCATATTCCGACTGATCGCGTCGTCGAGATCGGAGCGCAGGTTTCGATATGATTGCGAACGTCGCATTTGTGCGGGACGGACAGCTGTCGATCAAGGATCATAGGTTTGAACCGGCGCAGATAAAGGTTGCGGCGGGCAAAGCCATCGAACTGACCGTCGACAACCGCGAAATCTAAACTCTTGCCGACCTTTCCCGAACGCTGTTGTGCCGTAATGGCATCTTCCAAGTTTCAGATAACTGTGTCCTATGCTCAGTTAGCAGTTTTTGATCCGTCGCTTCAAAATCCATTCAATGAGTGGACAGCGGATCGATGCGGATACGAACACGATGAATGATCCTACCGTAGCGCCATCTTTCTGGGTGAGCCAATTCTGCCGGCCAGGCGATTTTGAAATGCACGGCGGCGATATTGACCATGTACGCGAAAGGTATCAGCACGCACCCGAACCGTGGATCGACTTGTCGACCGGTATCAATCCGTTTCCCTATCCGATCCCGCCGCTTCCTGCAGACACTTGGTCGAGGCTTCCTCTCGCGGAAGAGGAGGACAAGCTGCGCCTTGTCGCTGCTCACCACTACGGAGCTGACGATCCGGATCGCATTGTGTCGGCGCCAGGAACCCAGGCCCTCATCCAGGTTATTCCGCGTCTGATAGAGCCGACGACGGTTGCAATCGTCGGCCCCACCTATCGTGAGCACATGCGGTGTTGGAAAAGGATGGAACATACCGTTCGCGAGATTGGAGAAGTGAACGAGATCGCCGATGCGAAGGTTGTCGTTCTCGTGAATCCAAATAATCCCACGGGGCGGCATTACACTCCCGACCGATTGCTTAACCTCGCGGAGGACATAGCCAGCAGGCAAGGCCTTCTACTGGTCGACGAGGCATTCGCCGATTTTCTTGGAGCCGAGCAAAGCCTCGTTCCTTTGAAGCCGCCTTCGACCATCATTCTGAGGTCATTCGGAAAGACCTATGGTCTGGCGGGCTTGCGCCTGGGATTTGCGATCGCAGAGCCGCAAGTGGCGTCGCTGCTACGTGCGTGGATTGGTCCCTGGGCGGTTTCAGGGCCGGCACTTACAATCGGTCGCCAAGCACTGGAAGACACAGGCTGGCTCATCGACGCACGGGCTAATCTTGCCAACGCCGCCCAGCAGCTGGACAAGCTGCTCGTGGGCGCGGGATGCGAGATTATAGGAGGAACCACGCTGTTTCGTCTCGCGGAACATCCACGAGCACAAAGCGTCGCTGATGCTCTTGCATGCAACGGGATTCACGTGCGCCAATTTTCCGACCAGAAGACATGGCTGCGCTTCGGCATTCCCGCCACCGAAGCATTGTGTCGTCTCGAAGCAGGGTTCGCATCCTTGCCTCCTGCCGCATGAGCGCAATGGAAGGCATGGCCCACCCCTCACCTCGGCGCCAAGGTCCGAATTGAAAAACCGACCGTCATTGGTCCTCATCCGGCCTGTTCGTGCGCAGTGTATTCCGCCCTACCAACCAACAATTCCTGCAAAAACGAACACCATCGCCATTCCGCCGAATCCAAATGCGCCTCCAACCAGAAACGGCATGCCCGTAATGATGGACGCAGAGGCAAGAACGATTCCGATGTGCAGGAGCGCGCTGGCCAATTCGTAGCGATGATGTTTCTTTTTGGCGAGATCCCGGTTGACCTCGGCCGCCTTGGCTCGTTTGAACAGTTGAATTGTGCCGCTATTGTTCTGCGGATCATTGTGCAACCGCTCTGCAGACTGCTGCCATTTTGTGATAGCGTCTCTGAGCGCCCCTTTGGTTTCAGCGCTTTCCTTGTCGCCAAGAGCTTGGACTGCGTCGATGGCGACGGCATAGGTAGTTTCACGCTCAGCTCGCGCTTGGAAAAATGCCCATTGGCTGGCAGCCTCGATATTATTTTCGACGGCAGTGGCTTGAGCATTCTGACCGAGAATCTCCGTCATAGCGAGAAACACAGCGAAGACACTTATGATCAACGCCACGCGCTTGTCGCGGGGCGGGTTTTTGCCATCGGCGTGCTCAATCGCTTCGTGCGACAAGTCGATATCGCTCATGGAAAGTTTCCGGGCGAAGGGTGGACGACGCACGACTAGGCGGAATTATGAAAATCGTGTATGCGACCGATCGCGCCGAAATACGACACAGGCTTGATCGCCGCCAACGAGGACAAGGCCGATTACGACTTCTCAAATTCCGCTTCTTTGTGAATCCACGTCGCCCCCTGTCGGGGTATCGAGCCTCAGGCGAGCCATGGAGTAGACTGGCAGCAGAGTGTCGCCACGACGCGCAAAACACTCGTGCCGGCCATCGATTTCGAATCCAAATTTTCGATAGAGTGAAATCGCGTGGGAGTTGTCGCAAAATGTGAGCAGTTGAACGCGTCGGAGGCCAAGCAAGATATCTGCAGTCGAAAGCAATACGGACATCATTAAGGTGCCGATGCGACGGCGATGAAAATCATCGTGTATGAAAAGGACCAGGGTGCCGACGTGGCTTTGGTTCCCAGCGCCGAGGTAAAGGCCACCCATCCCGATCGCGCGATCCCCCACTGTCGCCACCGTATCGAAATGCCCATTGAGGCTATCAAGCCAGGCCTGCAGCTCCGCAGCAGAAGCGAAGGGCTCGAGAACTGCGCCCCGCCGGCATAACGGTTGGCCGAACATGTTCCATAAATCTTCCGCATCGCGCTTTTCTCTGAGCCGAAGCGAAATCCCACTGGTCAAGACTTTTGCTGAGATCAGCGCTTGCGAGAGTCGCATGGGGGATTGTTGCCCGGTCTCCGAGAATTATCGCCGCACGCCTATTTGTGCGCAGGCATCAAAATAAGGCTTGTCCGGTCGTGGCCCGCGAGAAGCTCGAACTCATCTCCGGCTCGGACGACAACGGGATGCGAGAAGGTATGAACCACTTGGAGCCAGCCCCCGTCCGCATAGTCGTCAGGCGGATTTGAGAACTCCACACCTTCTGCCACGTCGACGCGTATCCATTGCATGATACCGACTGCAGTCCCATCCGCGGTAACTGGAAGGGAGAGCTTTTGATATGTCCCTTCGTGCCGCCGTGCTCTGAGATCGATATGAATAAGATCGTGATCTTCGGAAAGCCTGCGCCAGGAGGTCAGTTTTCCATGGACTGGCAGTCTGGTTGAAGCCAGTTCGGTGAATGGCGAGACGTCGAAACCCGAAACCCGGTCTACGAAAGCGTATTTCGCCAGGACGTCACTTTCGATCAGACAGCCCATAGCTGTGATCGACCTTGGAATAATGGCAGCGTCTTCGTGGACAAGTCGATCAATCGCGTCTTCAAATGTGCTGAGTACGCTTTCGGATAGCAGATCGCAGGAGAGAATTTCTGAAACGAGCACATCGGCACGTTTGTTGAGATCTTCGCCGACGACCAGCTCCTTGGAATTTTTTGATATCACGCGTATCTGATCTTCATAGCCGTTGATCGACACGATCCTTTTTGTCATCTCGGCAATGATCTCGACGCCTTCACAGCAGACTACGGTTCGCGCGCCTGCGCGTATCGCCATCATCGACAGAAGACCGCTTCCGGCGCCAATATCCAGAACACTGGCGTCGCTCCCATGCGCCGATATGGCCTGTTGTATAGCTTTCTCGAATGCATCATTACGCGCTTGATCATTGAGCATCGGGATATGCCAGAAAGGCACGAGCGCCGATGACACGCGGCGTATCTGGTGCTCAACGAGTGGGTTACCAGGCTGGATGGCCGCCAGACGACGGAGAACCGTTGCCGCCTCATGGCCGCGGCCCGCATCCATCAACGCTACACCAAGATTCAAGAGCGTCGCAGGATTGAAAGGATCAATTTGCTCCGCCATTTCCAGATGACGAACGGCGTCGGACCATCTGCCCAGCCGGTGGAGTAAAGCTGCCTTTTCCATCAGCCCAAAAAGATGTGATGGCTGAAGTTCGAGAAGCTGCGTCCAACGTTCGAGCGCAATTTCAAAATCGCCGTTGGCGGACGAAATGCCTGCAAGAAGCGGCAGCACATCAATCACCCGATATCCACGAGAGATGACTGCAACGTATGCCGTCTCGGCCGCCTCGAGCTCACCGGCCGCGTGGAAATCCATCGCCTCGGCCAGAATCTCGCTCGGCGTCTTTCCGCAACTGCGGTCAATCTGGATGATATTCATTAGGTATCAGCTCCCGAAGCCGAGGCATTCCCTTCTTGGAAGAGCCAAGAGTTGAATCCGCAAGAGCTGATAGCGACACGCCAAACTTGCAGAGAACTAACAGAGCCGGAGGACTAGGCCATGTGGCCGAGATCTGGGCACGCCTGACTTTCAGATTTTGCAAGGGCTCGAATGAAGTCGAGTTCGATGATGTTCTGCTTCGGGTCTGAAGTCGAAGCAGGCCACCTATATCAATGGTTCTCATCGAAGATCATGAGTAGTCGCAGGGTACCGAGCATTTTACGCCGTCCGTTCGAAGCAAGTGTCTACCTGCACTGACATCCCGTGCGCTCCGATGCGCTGAAGCCTCTGGATTACGTGCAACGACAGAATTCGGACCGTTCGAAGTCTCATCGCTTTTTAGAAACCGCGTTGGTCGTAACCGATGCCCGGTCATCGGGACTCTCAGTCGTCGCAGTTCCGCTCGCGACTGTTCCGGAATAACTAGTGTTCACACCCACAGCGAATAGAAGCCAACGCCCTTCCACTTGCTGAAAGGCCAAGTCGAAATTCACCTGTTCCGGCGAGCTGGGCATGTAGCCGCTGAGACGCAGCATTCCATTGTCCATGAGCGCGGGCGGTCTCACCAGCCGGGGCTCGAGTAAGATCACCGGCGAAAGGTCGAGGTTTCGCTGCCGCAAATTCCTGAATATTTCCGTGAGTCGCGCTGAGTTGTTGGCTTCGCGAAAGCCGGGGGCTGCCATATCTTGAAGAACCGTATAGTTGCCTGTTTGATTGGCTTGGTTGACGGCTATCAGCGTCGTGTAAATCAGCAAGCGGAGTTGCGGACCGCTTGGGATTATTGCGGCAGATGCCGACATTGATAACGGACTGCCCGCCTTAGGGGCCGTTTGCCCTGAAGGTTGTGCGCGGCTCGTGGCCACAGGATTTTTGGCTTTAGTCTCTGCAGCCCGCACGGAATTATCGTCAGCAAATAGGCCGAGCAACAAACACGCCACCACCAATCTCTCCGGCCAGTACATTCCAACCTCGCCTGATCTTCCGGCCGATATCGACAGAAATTTCACGAGCAGACTCGAGATAGAGGCTTCTACCAAGTCACCTGCGCGCCGACATGGCCGCCGACTTGGGTCGGAGCAGTATGCCCACCAACTGTCGGCTCGTTGACGCTGAACCCGACGCCGCCGGTCACCGCCACCCGGTTGCTGTAGCCGAGTACATTCCGTCCAACCACAGCCTGCCCGCTGAAGCCCAAAGCCTGCGACGCGTCATAGAAGCCGGCATTCATAGCCAGTCCGAAACTCTCCCCCGCAACGAGATCGGGGTTTTGCTGGGCCATGGCGATCGCAATGCCAGCATCGAGTTTGCTCAGACTATTGTAAATGCTGCCGCCGTCAGTCGCGAGGTGACCATTGGCGTCGGAGGTCACCACATCGAGTGGGCCAGATTGGCGCGCCAAACTCTGCGATGAGGTAATGCCCGGCATCGTATAGGTATTGCCCTCGGGATTGGCCCCGCTCGGCGCCGTTCCGAAAACCATTTCGCCTGGCCGATTGCTGGCGACCGTCGCGCCAGCACCGATCGCGGAGGCATACGGAGAATTTGACCCGACACTCGCTCCCTGACCGACCGCAGTGCTGCTGTCCGAATGAACTTGTGCGCCGTCGCCGAATGCCGCGTCCCCAGGTCCAGCAGCGAGCGAATTCCGTCCGACAGCCACTGCTCCAGTACCGCCGGCCGTGGCGTTCGAACCCATGGCGATAGCGTCGTCGGATACGGCGTTCGCTTGCGTACCCACAGCTATCGTGTTCGACGCTACGATGCCATTGCCCGAACCCGAGCCAATCGCAACGTTGTTGTTGCCCAGAACGCCATTTCCGGAGGCAAACCCGCTCGCGATATTCGAGGCGCCCAGGACTCCGTTGCCGGAAGCAAACCCACTCGCCTGGTTATTGAAACCGATAACACCGTTGCCCGAAAGCGAACCGCTGGATTGGTTGTCGAAGCCGATCACTCCGTTGCCGGAGGCAAATCCGCTGGCTTGGTTGTTTGCTCCAACGACCTCGTTTCCGGAGAACGCACCCGACGACGAATTGTTGAATCCGATAACGCCGTTACCGACGCCCAGACCGCTGGCTCGATTATCAACGCCGATCACACCATTCCCGGAGAATGCACCCTGCGCGACGTTGCTGAACCCAGCAACTGCGTTGCCCGATCCCAAACCGTCCGCCTCGTTGTTAACGCCCGCGACGAGATTGCCGGAGTTGGTTCCCGATGCCCTGTTGCCGGCGCCAACGACGCCATTGCCGACGGTATCGCCGCTCGCTTGGTTATTGTCGCCCGCGACGAAGTTCCCGGAGTCTGTCCCCGTTGCTTGGTTTCCGGATCCAATGACCAAGTTTCCGACCCGCAAGCCGCTCGCGTAGTTGTTATCGCCGCCGACGAAATTGCCTGACGCGATGCCGCTCGATTGATTGCCGTTGCCGGCAACGACGTTACCCGTCGCAACGCCGGAGGTCTGATTTCCGACGCCCGCGACGCCATTCCCGGAGAAGGCGCCGCTCGCCTGATTGAAAGCACCCGAAACGAAGTTCCCCGAACCAACGCCAGTCGCCTTGTCGCCAAACCCAGCCACGAAGTTGCCTGAACCGGTGCCGGACGCGACATTGGAGGAACCGGAGACGAAGTTTCCGGAGCCCGTGCCACTCGCCTGGTTATCATTGCCGCTGACGAGATTGCCGGAGGCGACGCCCGACGCCGAATTGCGGTCACCGAGCACGACATTGCCGCTGCCGGTGCCGGTCGCGTTGTTGTCGCTCCCCGTCACGATGTTGCCAGTGCCGACACCCGAGGCGACGTTGCGGCTGCCGCCGACGAGGTTCCCCGTCGCGGTACCACTCGCCTGATTGTCGTCGCCGCTGACGAGATTGCCGGAGCCGACGCCTGACGCCGAGTTGCGGTCACCAAGCACGACATTACCGCTGCCGGTGCCGGTCGCGTTGTTGTCGCTGCCCGTCACGATGTTGCCAGTGCCAACACCCGACGCGACGTTGCGGCTGCCGCCGACGACGTTCCCCGTCGCAGTACCACTCGCTTGGTTATCGTCGCCGCTGACGAGATTGCCGGAGCCGACGCCCGACGCCGAGTTGCGATCACCGCCGACGAGATTTCCAGTCAATGTGCCCGAGGCCTGATTATCCGAACCCTGGATGAAATTGCCCGACCCGAACCCCGAAGCAGAATTTCGATCACCGGTGATGAAATTGCCCGACAGAGTGCCCGTAACGTTGTTATCGCTGCCGTTGACGACGTTGCCGCTCAGAAACGCGTCGGCACTGTTGCGGCTGCCCGTAACGGCATTGCCTGACAAATCGCCGAGAACCTGATTGTTGCTGCCGGTGACGAAGTTTCCGGAGCCATTGCCGACTGCCGAGTTGCTATCCCCCGTTACGCCGTTACCGGAGAGACTACCAAGCACATTGTTGAAGCTGCCCTGCACGCCGTTGCCTGAGAGGAAGCCAGAGGCGCTGTTGAACGAGCCAGCAACAAAGTTTCCGGAAGCTAGTCCGGCGGCAAGATTACCGGAACCAGTAACCGAGTTTCCGGTCAGATCTCCGAAGGCGTTGTTGCCAGATCCGTCGACGCCATTTCCGGACCCGCTACCTACGACGTTATTGAAGCTGGCGTTGTCTTTATAACCGTTGCCCGATGCATTGCCGATAACAGTATTGTTGGAAACGTTCGCTCCACCGAGATTGCCGGAACCGTCACCAATAATCGTATTGTTTGCGAAGTTGGGACCGTTGCCGTTTCCCGACAGATTACCAGATACTTTGTTATTCTGAAAACCTGCACCATTAAGCGCGCCTGAACCGTTACCTATAATGGTGTTATTGGCAAACCCGTCGCCATTAAGAATCCCTGATGCATCGCCAAAAATCGTATTGCCCGTAACCGAGCCAAAGTTACCGCTGCCCGAACCATTGCCGATGATGGTGTTATTAGTGACGGGCCCAAAAAGGTTCAGGCTTCCAGAATTATCACCGAATATCATATTTCCGGTGACGTTGCCGCCATTGCCAGATCCGGAATTGTTACCCAGAATTGTGTTGTTAGAAACGGTGACTCCGCCCACTCCGAAATTATTGCTTCCGGAACCGTTGCCGATAATAACGTTGCTGTCCATCGTGGCGCTTCCGCCCGTAAGGCCAACGCCATTGTTGCTACCCGAATTATTTCCAAGGACGACGTTGTTCGTCAGGGTAGCGCTGCCGGGACCTGTGAGAGTTGTGCCGTTGCCGCTCAGAGAACCGTTGCCCCCGACAAAATTGTTCTCGATGTCGGCCGATGCTGCTCCAGCCCCTGTACTGCCATTCTTATCTCCGGAGCCTACGCCAACTATACTGTTGTTCAGGATCGTCGCTTTGCCAGACCCACCAACGAGGCTCGAACCATTCTCGCGTAGCGACTGATCGCCGAGAACCTGATTATTTTGGATGTTCGCGCTACCGGCACCTAATCCCGCAGAGGTCGTACCATTGAATCTGACCGACTCATCGCCTTGCACGTTGTTTTGATTGCAAGTCAGGCCGGATAAAAGACCAGCATTCGCTTGACCCGAATTGGTGCCAGTTATGTTGTTTGTTCCGCTGCCACAGTTTGCAGCCATTGCCGCGTTTGGAAGCGCTAGGTTCGTCGCCGTCGTCAGCGCCGTCACGCTCACCGTCGCGAGCAGCACGCGCTTTCCCCTACCCATGATCTGACTGAGACTTCGAAGAAAATCCCTGATTAGGCAATTCCTCAGGAATGACTCGACGTTCCGGCGCTGCTCGTGTCCGGCATCGTGAAGAGCGCTTGTCGCTTCGGATAAATATGTGGCGATGCCCGCCGTCGCGCCGAAAGGCGGCGGACTTGCAAATATAATTTTCACCGATGTGTCTCCGTCGGAGATAATATCAATTGATAAAAATAAGTGGGGACGCACACAAAATTGCTGCTGGCCGGGCGCAGCACATCCTAGAAAAAAATATCGGATGACTCTGCAATACGCGTGGAGCTGAAAGGAAAAATACGCAAACGAGGAATGCATCCGTTGTAAGCGAAAGATCCGCACACGTCTATGTTCGGCAGGCCACAGAAAAACTATTGAACAAGTGTTTCAAAAAATGAGTCGGGAATCTGGATTTTCGGACACGCGAAACCACAAGCCCTCAGTGATGTTCGCATCGAATTGACAACAACAGCAGCGTCCAATCGCATGCATCGCGCAGAGCAGAACAGCGCGAGCACATCTTTCACGCCGATTTAGTCAACTCACTCGCTCCGCCAACTGACCCGTGAAGATCGCCGGCTGACTGCTATGCAGCGACGCCGTCACTGCGCAACCCGCGGCTTCGTTCTCTTTTTCTGCTTCGCTCGAACTTTAAAACTACTGCTGCTTCGTCGCGTTTTGCACTGTTCGATAGATGAAAAATGTGGGCGCGAGATTGAATCGCGACGACGAACGAAAAATGCGGCTTGGAGGCGACCGAATTTTCTCGCTCCCCGTGATCCAAGGATTGGGAACGGTTCGCTATCGCGTGCGCGATCGCAGCTATACTCGTATTACCGCATCGCGCCATCTCGTGGTTTTGGCGGAATTCCAATATTGCCGCCCAACCAGTCATTCAGCTATAAAAGAAATCGTGAGTGCTCTTAATGACGAAAATTCTGCTAATTCTTTCGAATCCATGCGGAATCGTCAGGTCGGTGATCGGCTGGGCAAAATCTCGATATTGCCCTTGGTGCTTATCATCTTGAGCAACCTCATCGTGCAGCGTTGATATTCGAGGCGGTCAGAGACGCTATTTCAGCGGCAAAAACAGTTCCGTGACCGCTTCATGCTCTGGCACCTCCGGGAAGAAGCTCAGCCGCTGGTAATAGATCGAAAGAACGACCCGGCATTCCGCGACGAGGCCTAGCTCTCGCTACATTCTATTGTTGTATCTACTGGGGTCCGACTGGCAGTTGTCTTTAACCGCCGCCGTGTTGTGTGCGGCCCGCTCGGGGAGCAAAAATGCGACCGATGCATTTGGCAGCTTTAGTTTTGGCGCTAGGCGCGTCTCCCGCCGCAGCTCAATCGACGGATACCACGACCACGTCACCGTCTTCTCAGAGCCCATCTTCGCAATCAACGACCCCAGGTACGACGACAACCACGTCCACAGCGACGGGTTCGACTGAAGTCGCGACCCCAGTTAATCCTTCGCCCGTAGAGGCAAACCGATTGGATCCATCTGCAGAAACGCCATTGAGGCTTCAACTGGGGGCCTCGCCGTCGACACTTGCCAATCCCGACCAGTTCACAGCAACGGTAATAAACGTTGCTCCTGGCGCTTCTTACAATTCGATTTTGCAATCGTCGTCAATTTCAGGGCAGAGCACCACGACCAACAGTACCGCTTCCGGTTCGACGACCTCAACAACATCGACGCTGCCATCAACCGTCAGCAGCTATCCGACACGACTTGGCAAGCACACATCTGCCGGCCCGTCGAGCACCTATCCGCGGCCGTTGGACGAGATGCAGGAAGACTCGATATTTTAAGGTACTCAGCGTCCATGTAACGGACGCGTTTCCCGTCGAAACGCTGTGCTATTTCCTGGCGCGATAAGCGCGGTCGCATCGGGACCGGATGCAATAGAGATGATAGACACCCGTTGGAGCGTGGCCCAGGGACCGACCAGGGGGCCGCCAGATCGGGGCGTCGACTTTTATCGAGTTATCAAAGATCTCTATCGTCGCGGAAAATGTTGGGTGCGATCCCGGTCGGACGTCATTGCGTGCAACGACTGCTTTTGACCCAACTCGGACATCCGCTTTTGACGCGTGAGTTGCAGAGACAGATCATTGCGTCCGGTTTCAGAGGAAGAGCGGACATTCCGTGATCGATATTCGAGAGTCAGCTGCGATTGTAAAACCAAACGCAGAAATTTCTCCGGGATTACTGAGATTTGGTGGGTGATCACGGGCTCGAACCGTGGACCCGCTGATTAAGAGCCAGCGCCCATGCGTTGTAAATCAAAGGCCATTCTGACTTTCGTGGCTAAATACCTACCACAGAATATCAATAGCTTAATCGACATGTCGGAATGAAAGTGCGCTCACACTCATCGACTATGGCGGACGCCACCAGAGGGAAATTTGTCTGGCAAGACGCTTCATCCCACAAGCGGACGTCGCCCGCCTATATCTGGCGAGCAAATGTTGTCGCTTTTCACGTTCGCTACTTGGGGTAGATCGGCAAAAGTTATGCCTCTCTTGCCGGGCGTTCGCATAACCGCACATGCTGCCACCTGGAGCAGCAGTCGTAGACTAATATCAGTGCTCAAGAGTGTGTCCGACGATGCGCCAAAGCAGTCATTCAACAGAATAGTATCAGCTGCGAGCGGACGTGCGCTTTCCCGAGGCTACGATCGCCCGAACAACAAGTACGATACGTTCGCTACGCACGTTCGGTCTAATTCGGCCTGAACGTTCGAGCGCGGCTAGCCCATGAAGGGCTGCCCAAAAGCCTCGGCCACGACAGCTACATCGACGCAAAACGGTGTGACGGCACAAGCCTGGGCTGGTTTGGAACTCAAGGCCCGCGACGCCCGGTTGTTCCTGCCGCCGGGCCTCTGCACTCGCTGCGATGTGCGACCCGCGTATAGGTTAGCTTCCTGCGAAGCAAGGCTACGTAAAATTCGACTCTAAGATCGCGTAGACCCCATGCTAGGGCATTTGCGGTCATGAGAGCCGAGGCGCATGTCCAGCATCGATTACCTTGAAAAGCTGATTGCTTTTCCGACTGTCAGCCGAGATTCAAACCTCGACCTCATTCGCTATGCCGCAGAGCTGCTCGGGGCACGTGGCATCGAATACCGCATCATTCCCAGCCAGGATGGCCGGAAGGCTAATCTCTTTGCCACCGTAGGGCCCGCCGGAGTGCCGGGCGTCATGCTCTCCGGACACACGGATGTGGTGCCCGTCGATGCGCAGGATTGGACTGTGCCTCCCTTCAGGATGACGGAGCGCGACAGACGGCTTTACGGGCGTGGGGCCGCCGACATGAAGGGATTTGTTGCCTGCGCGCTTGCCGCTTGTCTGAAGGCAACTGAGAGAACGCTCAAGACGCCCTTGCATTTGGCACTTTCCTATGACGAAGAGATTGGGTGCGTCGGCGTGCGCTCTCTTATCGATATTCTCCGCGTTGCACCACAAAAGCCAATTCTATGCATCGTCGGAGAACCGACTGGCATGCAGGTGGCATCCGGTCACAAAGGCAAAATCGCCGCCCGCGCTTTATGCCGGGGCGGTGGGGAAAGCCATTCTGCTTCGGCTCCGCGGTCGGTCAACGCCATCCACCTCGGTTGTGACTTCGTGGCTGTTCTTCGAAAAAGGCAAAGTCAGCTATCCGAAGCTGGACCTCGCGATACTGATTATGACATTCCCTACACCACAATACATGCAGGCAAGATCAATGCTGGCGTGGCCCTCAATATCGTTCCCAAGTTATGTGAAGTCGATTTTGAAATCCGCAACGTCGCTGCCGATGATGCCGGAAGAATCCTTAAATCGCTGCGGCGCGCGGCAGAACGCATCGCAACGGCTGCGCGGCCGATTGCGCTGGACGCCGCGATAGAAATAGACGTCATCAACGCCTATCCAGGGCTAGATACGCCCCTAAGCTCGGAAGCGATGGCCTTTGTGAAATCGCTTACCGGCGCAAATGAAACCATTAAAGTCGCGTTCGGAACAGAGGGTGGCTTGTTCAGTCGCGATCTCGGGACGCCCACCGTAGTGTGCGGCCCGGGGTCGATGGCGCAGGGGCACAAGCCGGACGAATACATCACCGTCGAACAACTACGCCGCTGCGATGAGATGCTAAATACGTTGCTGCAACGGCTTTGCTAACGGTGATCAAGCCGAGACAAGCTCTCAGTACTTGATCCAGGTTGTCTTCAGCGCAGTGTACTTATCGAACGAATGCAGAGACAAATCACGACCGAAGCCGGATTGCTTGAAACCGCCGAATGGCGTCATCGGGCTTAGCGCGTCGACCGTATTCACCGACACAGTCCCGGCTCGAAGCCGTCCAGCAATTCGATGCGCCCGCGAAAGGCTGTCTGTCCACACAGAGGCGGCCAGGCCGTAGATACTGTCGTTGGCGATGCGCACCGCCTCGTTCTCGTCGTCGAAAGCAATCACCGACAGCACAGGTCCGAATATTTCATCGCGGGCAAGCGGATCCTCCGGCGCCACATTGTCGAAGATGGTCGGCTGCACGAAGCTGCCGCGCCCATTGACGGCAACCTGTTCGCCGCCTGTGGCCAGCCGAGCTGTTTTCTTTCCAGCCTCGATGAAGCGCATGACGTTTGCGGTATGTCCTGCGTCAACCATTGCGCCCATTTTCGAGGCTGGATCGAGCGGATCACCCGGCTGGGTTGCGGCCGCCCGCTGGATGAGCTTATCGAGCAGGGCATCTTTGATCCCACGCTGCACCAACAGACGCGAATTCGCAGAGCAGACTTCCCCCTGATTGAAGAAGATGCCGAAGGCCGCCATGTCGGCGACCGCATCGAGATTGCTGCAATCGGCGAACACCACATTCGGACTTTTGCCGCCGGTCTCCAACCAGACCTGCTTCATGTTGGATTGACCCGAGTATTGCATGAATAGCTTGCCGACCGACGTTGAGCCGGTGAACGCGAGGCAATCAACATCCATATGTCGCCCGAGCGCTTGGCCGGCGGTTTCGCCGAGGCCCGGCACGACATTAAGAACGCCTGCGGGCAAGCCCGCTTGCATCGCGAGCGCCGCCAATTTGAGCGCTGAGAAAGGCGATTGCTCGGCGGGCTTGAGCACGACCGAATTGCCTGCCGCGAGAGCGGGCGCACATTTCCAAGTCGCCATGTCGAGTGGGAAATTCCACGGCACGACCGCGCCCACCACACCCAGCGGCTCGCGCCGCACGAGAACGAGATCGCCTTCGCCCATTGGCGCGACCTCGCCGTAGAGCTTATCGATGGCTTCTGCGTACCATTGGAAGATGGCAGCCGAGCCAGGCACGTCGATGGTCGCGGCGTCCTTAACAAGCTTGCCCATATCCAGAGACTCAAGAAGGGCAAGCTCATGCAAGTTTTCACGCAGCAGGCTTGCCAAGCGGAGGAGCACCTCCTTGCGATGCGCCGGACTGGAACGGGACCAGACACCGGATTCGAAACTGCGGCGTGCTGCGGCGACCGCGAGATCGATGTCCTCCTCCCCGCACGATGCAACTTCCGCCAGTGTCTCGCCCGTGGCGGGGTTCAAGCTGGCAAACGTCTTGCCGGAGCGCGCGGGAACGGTTTTTCCGTCGATGAAGGCTCTATCGCAAAAACGAATCTTCGATGCCTTGTCGATCCAGTCGTTGTGAGTGAGTTCGCTCATGGCGGATTTCTACTTCCTTCTTATTCGTTTCTACAAATACTGTCGCCGCGAGTGTTCGAAGGGTCGAGTGGTCATTTGACCGCCTCGAAATTTGGAGATGGATGATGATATCCAAGATACTTGCGCTGCGTGGAGATCCGGTCGGCCAGATGTTTGGCATCATGCCATACGCCCCAAATGAAGCTGGAGCCCCTTCGGGACTGCCATGGCAAACCGAGGAAATAGATACCCGGCTCCTGCGAAACGCCGCGTTGGTGTTTTGGCCGCCCCTTCTCATCAAAGGTATCAACCTTCAGCCAGCTGAAATCGGTTGCAAAACCCGTCGCCCAGATAATCGACGTTATTCCGGCCTCCGCCAGATTGAGCTCGAGGATCGGATTCGTCACGCACTCTGGATCCGCTTCTACTTTACGCGCTTGCGGATCTTCAGGGAGATCGAGGCCATTGCGAGCAACAAAAGCATCGGCCTCATCGAGTAATGACGTAAGGCTTGCGTCACCGCGTACGAGATTTTCCGCAAGGTCCGTTGCGAAAAACAACGTGCCATCCCTGTAGGATTCTGTAAGGCCAACCAGCGTCATTCCACGCGCAGCCAGCCGTCGAAAATCAATTGTTTCGCCGCCACGTGCTCCGCTCACTGCGATTGCAACGTGTTCTGTGCCGGGCCCCGGAGTTTCAGCATCCCACTTGCCGAGCACGCCCAACCACCAGCAAAAGTCGCGCCCGCGATAGCTGCGGGGAGGACGATCATGCGGACCAACCGAGAGGTAGACGCGCTTGCCCGCGCGGAGCAACTCGTCCGCGATCTGAACCCCGGAAGAGCCCGCACCCACGACCAGCGCCGCGCCATCCGGAAGCTGACCCGGATTGCGATAGGCAGAGGAATGCATCTGCTGCACGGGGGCTTTGGTAGTAATCACAGGCGGAATCAAGGCGTGCTGGAACGGACCGGTTGCGGCCACGACCCGCTCGGCCTCGATCGTGCCTGCGGATGTTTCGACACGAAAACCGGAACGGCCGTGATTCCGTTCGACACTCAGGACCTCGACGCCACTGCGGACAGGCGCCGTGATTTTCTCAGCGTAGGCGACGAAGTAATCCGCCACGACTTCCTTGGGCGCGAAATCATCATCACGGACAGCAGGATCGACATCTGCAAACTCAAGCCCCGGGAAGCGGTCATGCCAGGCAGGGCCGTTAGCAACGAGAGAATCCCATCTTTCCGAACGCCACCGCTCGGCAATGCGATGCCGCTCGAGGACGAGATGAGGCACACCATGCTTGCTGAGATGCTCACTCATGGCCAGGCCAGCCTGGCCACCACCAACAACAAGCGTGTCTACGCGTTCAATTGCCATTTCGTGTCCCTTGTCGGCAGGCTTGTCGAGAATTTCTGCAGCGCGAGCCACACACGCAGCCAACGATGATCGGCTTCGCTAGCCGACCCATCTCTCGATCGGAGACACAAGAGCTAGCAGCACCAAGCGGCAGTCGGACACTATGAATCTCCGAAGTCTCGTATAGAAATTTCCGAACTTCAGGAAATCGGTCTGGTGAGATCGAAAACCCGCGCCGGCGCTTCGCCTCGTAAGTTCCGATCCTCAGCATCGGCAAAACAGACTTTCTGCTTCGCGTCGGCCAGGCTAAATCAGTTCTTTGTTCGCAGACGAAAAGGGATGAGCCAGGGAATGGGCCGGGATCCACGCTTCGACATTCTGTTTGACCCGGTAAAAATCGGACCGGTAACGACGAAGAACCGATTTTATCAGGTGCCTCACTGCAACGGCATGGGCTACCGCGATCCAACGGCTCACGCGACAATGCGCTCAATAAAGGCCGAGGGCGGCTGGGGTGTTGTGTGCACGGAACAAGTTGAAATCCACCCGACCGGGGATATTGCTCCCTTCATCGAGCTCAGAAACTGGTCGGACGAAGATGTGCCGGCGCTTGCGCGCATTGCCGATGCGATCCACTCGCGCGATGCCCTTGCAGGTCTCCAGCTCGCGCACAACGGCATGAACGCGCCCAACCTCTATTCGCGTGAAATTCCCTTCGGTCCTGCCGATCTGCCCGTTTTTTCGATCTACAATGATCCCGTCCAGGCGCGCGCAATGGACAAGACCGACATTCGGAACCTTCGGCATTGGCACAAATCTGCGGCACTAAGGTCTAAGAAAGCAGGTTACGACCTCACCTATGTCTATGCGGGCAAGCTCTTCGGCGGGGCGATGTTCTTTTTATCCCGCCGCTACAATCAACGAACCGATGAATATGGTGGCTCGCTCGAGAATCGTTGCCGTCTGCTCAAAGAGCTTATCGAAGACACCAAGGACGCGGTCGGCGACACGATGGCCGTCGCTTGTCGCATCTCCGTCGACGAGCTTATCGGCGAAGAAGGCTTGCACGCGGCGGAAGCACAGGACATCATCGGTCATCTCGCTGAAATTCCAGATCTCTGGGACCTCACCCTTTCAAGCTGGGATAACGATAGCCAGACCTCGCGTTTCGCCGACGAGGGATATCAAGAGCCATTCGTCACCGGCATCAAGAAGCTGACGAGCAAGCCCGTCGTCGGGGTCGGTCGCTTCACATCGCCCGACACCATGGTCCGAATGGTCCGCCAGGGAATTTTGGACCTCATCGGCGCGGCTCGCCCTTCGATCGCGGATCCCTTTTTACCCAAGAAGATCGAAGAAGGCCGGACCGACGACATCCGGGAATGCATCGGCTGCAATATTTGTGTCTCGGGCGACCACACCACGACCCCGATCCGATGCACGCAGAATCCCTCCATGGGCGAAGAGTGGCGGCGCGGTTGGCATCCTGAATACATTCGGCCAAAGCAGAGCGACTCGAAAGTTCTCATCGTCGGCGCCGGACCCGCCGGGCTCGAAGCGGCAATGATGCTTGGAAGGCGCGGCTACGAGGTCGTGCTCTCTGAAGCGACGCGCAATCTCGGCGGCCGTCTGGTGGGAGAGCGCGCGCTTCCAGGTCTCTCAGCATGGGGTCGCGTCGTTGATTATCGCGTGGGCCAAATCCAATCGATGCCCAATGTCCAGATCTACCGCGAGAGCCCGCTTACCAGCGACGACATCCTTGCCTTTGGATTTGAGCATGTCGCGATCGCCACCGGCTCGCGGTGGCGCACCGATGGTGTTGGAAGAAGGTTGCTGAGGCCGATCCCTCTCACCGGCCAGGATGTCTTGACACCGGATGATCTGATGGCCGGCCGCCGCCCCAAGAAAGACCCGGTCGTCATCATCGACGACGATCACTACTACATGGGAGGTGTCCTCGCAGAACTCCTGGTCCGCGAAGGTCGCAAGGTTGTGCTGGTCACGCCGACCGCCGAGGTGTCGTCGTGGATGGAAATGACCATGGAACAGCATCGCGTGCAGGCGCGGCTGCTCGAACTGGATGTCGAAATCGTGCCTCATCGTCTTCCCGTCCAGGCGACCGGCGACGAGATTACGCTTGCCTGTGTATACACAGGACGAACTTTCACGCGCCCGATTGGGTCATTGGTCCTTGTGACCGCGCGATTGCCGGAAAAGAACCTCGCCGAAGAGCTTGAAGCGCGCCGCCCCGAATGGGGAGACACTGCCCTCAAGTCGGTCACGCGTATTGGTGACGCGTTGGCGCCCGGAACGATCGCAGCGGCCGTTTGGTCCGGCCGGCGCTACGCCGAGGAGTTGGATGCTCCAGAGCGCGGCCTGGACGAACTGCCGTTCCTCCGCGAGGTCGCCGGCCTTCACAGTGGGGCACTTCCTTGGCAGGCGCGGTCGTGAGGAAGAACCCTACTTGCTGTCAGCTGGTCTTTGAAAGGTCCGAGAATGCCGATCCATCAACGAATTCGCATGTTTAACACCAAAGACACCTATCCCGAGCAGAAACTCGATAATGATCTTTGCCAAACCGTCGTAGCAAAGGGGGCCATGGTATTCGTTCGCGGACAGATCGGTCAAAATCTCGAAACATCCGAAAGTGTTGCCATCGGCGACGCCGCTGGGCAGACGGAACAAGCCATGGCCAATATCAAGATGCTCCTCACGGAGGCCGGTTCAAAGCTCGAGCACGTCACCAAGATTACGATCTACCTCGTCGATCCACGATACCGTGAAGCGGTTTATCAAGTCGTTGGGCGTTGGCTAAAGGGCGTATATCCCGTCTCGACTGGCATTGTCGTGTCCGCTCTCGCGCGTCCAGAGTGGTTGGTTGAAATTGACGCCATCGCCGTCATCCCGAGCGAAACCTGAGCCATGACGTTTTCTATTGCCGCGCGTTGCGCGAAGACCGGCATGTTCGGTATCGCACTCGCCTCCTCCTCTCCTGCGGTCGCCGCACGTTGCGTCCACGTGCGGGCCAAGGTCGGTGCGGTCACCTCTCAGAACATCACGGACCCTGCACTCGGTCAAAAGGCGTTAGCCCTCCTCGCCGAAGGCCATTCCGCGCCGAAGGCGCTCGATCTCTTGCTCTCCGACTATTGCTTCGCCGCGTATCGGCAGGTGGGCCTTATCGATAACGAGGGTCGAACCGCTGTGTTCTCCGGAGAAAAGTCCCTAGGAGTTTACGCCGAGGTGCAAGGCAAGGACTGCGTTTGCTCGGGGAACCTGCTTGCCTCGACCCGCGTGATTACCGAAATGGCGCGCTGTTTCGAGCAAACGGACGGGCATCTTGGTGACCGTCTTGTCGCGGTGTTGAAGGCCGCTCGCGCTGCGGGTGGTGAGGCTGGTCCAATCCATGCCGGCGGAATGAGCTTGGTCGACGCAGTGAGCTGGCCAGTTGCCGATCTTCGCGTGGATTGGCATGACAACGACCCTATCGAAGCTATTTCCGACCTCTGGAGACTCTACAAGCCGCAATTGAATGATTTTCTGGCCCGCGCACTTGATCCAAGTTCTGCGCCATCCTACGGGGTCCCGGGCGACCCTTGAGAAACACGGGTCGTCGATGAAAGACGCCTGATCATGGCCGCAAATGCCCTCGTCCACGGGCTGGCGGCTCGGGTAAGACTAGCAATTCTGTCAGGCGCCAAACCTTGATTTCCTGAGCTTGCGAGCCGGTGCGGAGCCGCGCCCCTACGCCGTCCATACAAACAAAAAAATCTCTTGGTCAGGGGCGTAGCGGAGCCGTAGCTTGTCGACGCGTGCCTTTGATAAAGGCGCCGATAAGCCCGCCTGGGGAGCTGTTAAGCAGCCGATGATCAAACTATAGGCACTTTGAGCCTTGACTGACATCCTGAGTGGCGGCATTGGCGGCATACTCGTCAAACCGACCAAGGTAAACAGGCATGCGTTTTACACTGCGGCAGCTCGAATACTTCATAGCGGCAGGAGAGACCGGCAGCATTACGGTCGCATCAGAGCGGATTAACATATCTCAACCGTCCATTTCGACGGCAATTTCCCAGCTCGAGCAGGAACTCGATGTTCAACTCTTTGTTCGGCATCATGCGACCGGGTTGTCGCTGACGCCAGTAGGGCGCTCTATGCTCATTGAGGCCAAACGGCTCATCGAGCATGCCTTCTCGCTCTATACTGTAGCGGCAGAGGCGCGCGATGAAGTCAGAGGCATCCTGAACGTCGGCTGTCTTACGACGCTTGCTCCGATGATCCTCCCGGAACTCGCGATCTCCTTCACGACCGGCTTTCCGAAGGTTGTTATTCGCCCCGTCACCGACCATCAGGAGGTCCTTCTGTCGGGGCTCCAAAAGGTCATCATCGACGTCGCGATCTCATACGATCTTCAAGTCCCGCAAGACATGGAATTTACGCCTCTCGTGAACTTGCCGATCCATGCGGTCATCGGCGAGAACCATCCCCTCGCACGACATGCCGCGGTCACTCTCGAAGAGCTCGCTCCCCTCCCCTTAATCCTTTTAGACATGCCTTTGAGCGCCGAATATTTCTTGGCGCTGTTCATGAAAGAGCACCTGCAGCCGAATATCGCTTACCGCATCTCCCACCCCGACGTGATCCGTACCATGGTGGCAAACGGGTATGGCTACACCCTCGCCAACGTTACCCCCCGTTCGGATCTGGCTCTTGACGGACGCCGCATCGTCCGCGTGCCCGTCGCCGGCGATCACCGACCGATGACCATCGGGTTGATTACATTGCGGCAATTGCGAAAATCGCTTGTGTTAGATGCATTTATCGGTCACGCGCGGTCATTTATTTCAGAGACCTACATTCCAGGCATGGTTGCCCCTGGAATGGGCAGAAAGCGAAAGAAACAGTCTGGTTCTGGTTCGTCTTTGCCTAACCAGATCGATACAAAATGATAATTCTTACGACGAAGGAAGCGTGCTTTCCTTTTCTCCGCCATTCATCCCCTGAACAGAGCCGGTCAGCTGGATGCATCTGGTGATCTGATCCGGAAACGTGGAGATAAGTAGGATGTCGTCTCTCTTAAGACTCCGTGGAATCCTTTTCGCGATATGTTGCACCTCTCTGGTAGGCACTGCAGCCGAGGCTGGCACGATCAAACTTGCGATGACGACATGGGTTGGATATGGCCCCCTCTTCCTCGCTAGAGATCTCGGATACTTCAAGGAAAACGGACTTGATGTCGACCTCGAGATCATCGAGGAATCGGCGCTTTATATGGCGGCGATGGCCGGCGGCCGAATTCAAGGCGTCGCAGATACGTTTGACGACATCAGCAAGTACCGCGCACCGGAAGCCTGCTTCAAGGCGGTCTACGCGCTTGACGACAGCCACGGGGGAGACGGCGTACTTGTTCCTGCAGATGTAAAATCCTTTGCCGACCTTAAGGGGCGCGATGTGGCCCTCAACGAAGGGAGCGTCTCGCAATTCTGGTTCAACATTCTTTTGAAAAAGAATGGTCTGAAAGAGTCGGACGTTAACATCGTGAATATGACGGCCGACGACGCCGCTGCCGCCTTTATGGCCGATCGCGTTCCCGTTGCCGTCACGTGGGAGCCGCATCTCACGGAATCGAAGAATGCGAAAAAAGGGCGCGTACTAATCAACTCGACAGAAACCCCCGGCGCTATCCTCGATGTCATTGCCTTGAGATGCGATACGATCCAATCAAGCCCCAATGACGTGAAGGCCCTTATCGCTGGTCTCAAGAAGGCCCACGAGTTTCTCAAAAGCAATCCCGACAAAGCCTACGAGATTATGGCCAAGGGTGTCGGCGGCTATCTCTCCAATCCCAAAGACTTCGCTGCGTCTGCTGCCGGTGTCAATTTCTACGGCTACGACCGTGCGAAAGAATTTTTGGGTGAGAACGAAGACGGCGAAGCGGGCAAACTTCTGGGCCTGGTTCGGGACATTTGGGGCACCCGGGGTAAACTTAAGATGGACGTGAAGTACAGCGACCTTGTTGACCCCACGTTCGTAAAATAGGCTCCTTGCGAGGGCAGCGGCCGGCCTTGCCCTCGCATATTCCTTCCCGCGCGGCCACCACTCCCACTCAACCATGGATCTGTCACGTGGCGGCCAAATCTATAGCGACCACTGTCCTTAAGCCGTTCGGGCAAATCTCCAGTGGCTTGACCCTTGCTCTCGGGGCTTTGATCTGGGCGCTCGTGGTCGGGCTGTGGATTTTGCTGAGCTATGGTGGGCTTGTGCCCACCATCTTCCTCCCCCCTCCAGGCAAGGTAGTAACGACGGCCGTCTCCCTCATCGGTGATGGGACGCTCCTTCAGCATACGATTGCTAGTCTGGAAGTGGTGCTGATCGGCTTTGCGGTATCGTCAATGGTTGCAGTTCCACTCGGTCTCTTCATGGGAACTTATCCGGCTATTAAAGCGTTCCTTGACCCGCTTGTGAACTTCATCCGCTACCTCCCCGTAACCTCTTTCGTGCCCCTGCTGATCCTTTGGGTGGGTATCGGGCTTGAGCAACGGGTGTCAGTGGTCATCATCGGAATCTTCTTCCAGCAACTGGTCATGGTCGCCGATGCGGCTCGGTCCGTCCCACGCGATCTCGTCAACGCGGCTTACACCCTGGGGACACGCCGTTTTGAAACACTCTGGCACATCGTCTTTCCGGCGACCCTGCCCAATATCATTGATGTGCTTCGCGTGACGATCGGCTGGGCCTGGACATATCTCGTCGTTGCTGAGCTCGTCGCTGCCCGCTCTGGCCTCGGATACATCTCCCTCAAAGCCATGCGAGGATTTCAGGTCGACGTGATTTTCCTCGCGATTGCCGTGATTGGACTGCTGGGCCTTACGACCGACTATGCCTTCCTTCTGCTTCGCCGCTACGTTACTCCTTGGGCACGTTGAGACAATGCTGATGCTGAATAAGGCTGATACTGGATTGTCGGCTATCGCTGTCGAAGACGTTTCCCTCCGGTACGGCGAGGGCGAAAGCTCTGTCCTGGCTTTGAGCAATCTTTCGCTTGGGGTGAAATCCAACGAATTTTGCGTAATTGTCGGGCCATCAGGCTGCGGCAAATCCAGCTTGCTTTATCTCATCGCCGGTCTCGAGGATCGAACGAGTGGCACGATAGCCGTTGGTGGCGAAGTGGTGACTGAGCCTGGCGCCGATCGCGGGATGGTCTTTCAATCCTATACACTATTCCCATGGCTGACCGTGGCTCAGAACGTTGAATATGGGCCAAAGCTCAAGGGCGTTGCACCGGCAGAGCGGAAAGCGATCGTCGATCACTATCTCGAGGAAGTAGGGCTGGCAGACTTCAAAAATCATTACGCAACCCAACTTTCTGGCGGAATGAAACAACGCGTCGCCATAGCACGAGCTTTGGCCAATGATCCTGCCGTGCTCTTGATGGATGAACCCTTCGGAGCACTCGACAGTCAAACTCGCCACTCCATGCAGCAGCTCTTGCTCAGGGTATGGGATCACACAAAGAAGACCGTTCTCTTCGTAACCCATGACATCGATGAGGCGATCCTCCTTGGTGACCGCGTTGTTGTGATGTCAGGTCGCCCTGGAAAGATTCTGGAAGAGCTTGCCATCAACTTCCCACGGCCGCGCACGTCCGATTTGACAATGGAAGCAGATTTCATCGCCCTTAAGCGCCAGATCCTGGCGCTTCTCCGACAAGACGGTGCCGAATACTAGGGTCTCCTTCGGCCCCTTTGTTGGGGTCGACGGGCATCTCCGCAGATTCGTTCCTCAAAGTATCCCGCTAGCGTCGCGCGATGCTTATCAGCCGAGCCTCCGTTTCGGAGCTTTTTCAATAAGCTAAACCACGACATGGAAGCGATCTCGCGATGAACCAAAGAATGTCCTCCGAAAGAGGCTCGAAGCACCTCTCCTTCATCGAAACGGCATCACCGAATCCGTGGTCCACCTATCTCGCTCAAGTTGATCGCGTCACGCCGTACCTGAAAAACCGTGCTCGCTGGGTCGAAACGCTTAAGCATCCCAAGCGCGCATTGATTGTCGACGTTCCGATCGAAATGGATGACGGCAGCGTTCGCCACTTCGAGGGATACCGCGTCCAGCACAATCTTTCTCGTGGACCCGGCAAAGGCGGCATTCGCTTTCACCCACAGGTCACTCTCGACGAGACGAAGGCTCTCGCAGCTTGGATGACAATCAAGACGGCCGCGATGGATCTTCCCTTCGGAGGTGCGAAGGGCGGAGTGTGCGTTGATCCCTTTACCCTCTCGCAGAACGAACTGGAAAAACTCACCCGCCGCTACACCAGCGAGATCAGCCTCATCATCGGTCCGACCAAGGATATTCCTGCTCCCGACGTCAATACCAGCGCGCAGGTGATGGCCTGGATCATGGACACCTACTCCATGCAGGTCGGCTTTACGGCTTCGGGAGTGGTCACGGGAAAGCCGATCCACCTCGGTGGCTCGCTTGGCCGCGTAAAGGCCACGGGGCGCGGTGTCTTTGTTACAGGCCGGGAAGCTGCGTCGCGCATTGGGTTGAAGATCGAAGGTGCGAAAGTTTCCATCCAGGGGCTGGGAAACGTCGGCTCGGCGGCGGCGGAACTTTTCGCCGCCAATGGAGCCAAAGTGGTTGCCGTGCAAGATCAGTGGGGAACGCTAATCGACGAGCACGGCCTCGACATTCAAACTTTGTTGGCGCAACCGCAAGGCATCCGAGGCGTGAAAGGTGCACTGGCAAATGACGGAGCGTTCTGGGACACGCCTTGCGACATCCTGATTCTGGCGGCCCTTGAATCGCAGATGACCCCGGAAAGAGCGCGCAAAACAAAAGCAAAGCTCGTCCTCGAAGGAGCCAACGGGCCGACATTGCCCGATGCTGATGACGTCCTCGCCGATCGTAACATCTTGGTCGTGCCAGACGTCATTTGTAACGCCGGCGGCGTGACCGTCAGTTACTTTGAATGGGTCCAAGACTTCTCAAGCTATTTCTGGAGCGAAGAGGAAATCAACGCTCGCCTCGACAAGCTCATGGTCGACGCTCTTCGGAAGATTTGGACTTGTGCAGAAAACAACAAAATTTCCTTACGCACCGCGACTTACGTCATTGCGTGCGAACGCATCCTTGCCGCGCGCGAGGAACGTGGGCTCTATCCCTGATCTATGATCCCTAATTTCCGTAAGCTGCAGAGCGACCGGAGGCCCGGTTACGCCATCGATCGTCTCCCATTGGGCCCAGTTGGCTGCTTTTTTAGATTTTGATTGACATCTAACGTGCGACACAATCGCCTTTCCCATTCAACGACGGACATCGCGCTTGACCATTTGGATGTCAATTAGCATCTATACATAAGATGATGATCGTCATCTAATCAGGCCACCGGCCACAAGTCGGCGGTGTAACTCTCAGTCAAATGGAGAATGACAATGAAAGCTCTGATCATCGCCACTCTTGCCACCGCTGCTCTTTCCGCTGGCGCCTTCAGTGCCCAGGCTTTGGATGAAACCGATCGAGCAATGGGTGCCGGCTCGTATGTCAATCCAAACGGGCCTGCCAAAGGTTCTTGGGTTCAGTCGGCGTCGAACGTTAGCCATGCAGGCGCAGTCGTGACCCGCAAGAAGCGCTGAACGGTCGTTCCAGAAGATAAACGGGGACCGAGGTTATTTCGGTCTCCGTTTCCTTGTCGGACGCAATCAACAGATCTTGACATTTGGATTTCGCTCAGCATCTAATGCTTTAATGGAGTCGAAGCATGGGACACGATACTTCCAAAGCCAGTTGGAGCGGCCTCTGGACATGGCTCGATCGCGTCGGGATGGCCGCCGAGTATGACCCGCTCGAAGAATTGCAGGCGCGCGTTTTGCGCTTGGAAGATGAGATAAGCTTGCTTCGGCGAGACCCTAATAGGGCGCTGTCGGCACTGTGGGGCGATCCAAAGCGCCGAGTGACCTGAGAGTGGTGGCGAAAGCCGGAATATATACGCAACTGCACGAAACAGAGGTTTGACGATGCGAGTGTCTCGAGAGGTCATGGCCCAACGGCACGATGAAATCATTTCCGAGACGTCGAAGATGCTGCGTCAACGGGGCATCGTCGGCACGAGCCTCGCAGATCTGATGGCGGCGGCTGGTCTTACACATGGCGGCTTCTATAAACACTTTGACTCAAAGGATGCCCTCGTCGCGGAGGCGACCGAAAGGATTTTCGCCGAGATCAACACCCGCTTCGAGGAAAGAGTTCAGTCGCAAGGTGCGAGGGCAGGGCTCAAAGCCTATGTCACCGAATATCTTACGTTGGCACACGTCAAAAAGCCGGAGCTGGGCTGTCCGATACCGTCGTTCGGCCCAGATATCAGCCGCGAACAAGGTGCGGTAAGGGGTGTATTCACGGGCGGTGTTAAGACCACTCTTTCACTCATCATGGAAGGCCTGTTGTGCCCGCCTGCCGATCGCCGGGAAAAAGCCGTTGAACTCATGTCGCTGCTGTCTGGAGCCGTATCGATGGCTCGGGCGACGGACGATGAGAAGCTGTCCAGCGAGATCATTGCCTCTGCACGTAAGCGGGCAAGTCAAATCATCGAAGCGCGTCGATAATCGAAAAAATCGTCTCGACCCTGACACGATGAGCCTTGGGCATAGCCTGAGGACCGTGGGCGCTTGTCGGATGCTAACGCCGATGCACAGCTCGACCGGAACGATTTAGATACCAGGCAATTCTCCGCACCCTTCTGCCTTCGGATCGGCATAAGCCTTTTTCCAAGACAGGCTTTTTTGGCTTCGCAAGAAAGATGTCGATCGGCATCTTTTTCTTCTTGTAAATTTTAGATGTCAGTTATACTCTATATCTGCGAGGTTGAAAATTGGAAGATCTGTGAACGCCATTGGGCAGTGAGGTCATCATGGAAACTCTGGAAAGGAATGCCGGCCAATTCCGTTCAACCGGCACGTCGTGGCGGAAAGCGTCGGGGGTTATTGCAGCCACTGCGCTTTTTTCGGTGGGCGTTGCTGGCTGCAAGCCATCAGATGCCGATCCAAGGACGGGCGTTCCGCTCGTCCGCGTCGCCACCGTTCATTTGGCTGGCGCCGCCGAGCGTTCCTACACGGGCGTGATTGCCGCGCGCGTGCAGAGCAACCTCGGCTTTCGCGTATCCGGAAAAATCATCGAGCGCCTCGTAGACACCGGCCAGACGGTCAAGGCCGGGCAACCGTTGATGAAGCTTGATCCAGCCGATCTGAAACTCACAATTGACGCTCAAAACAATGCGATCAACGCAGCGCGCGCAACGGCCATCCAGGCGCGCGCGGACGAAGCGCGTTACAAAAAACTTGTGGGCCCGGGTTGGGTTTCCAACCAGCGCTACGAGCAGGCGAAATCGGCCCTCGATAACGCGGAGGCGCAGCTCGCGGCCGCCGAAGCCAATGCGCAGCTTGCCCGCAATGCGCAGGATTATTCCGTTCTGGTCGCCGATGCCGATGGCGTCGTGATGGAAACCCTTTCCGAGCCTGGCCAGGTCGTCTCAGCAGGACAGACCGTTGTACGGCTCGCCCACGCGGGACCGCGTGAAGCCGCTGTCAATCTGCCCGAAACTGAGCGGCCCGCAGTCGGCTCAGAAGCGTCCGCGACCCTCTATGGCGATCTCAAATCCCTATCGCCGGCGCGCCTGCGCCAGCTTTCAGATGCGGCGGACCCAAGCACGAGAACTTATGAAGCGCGATACGTTCTGGCGGGAGCGGCCGCAAACGCTCCCCTCGGCGCAACCGTGACGTTACACATCCCGCAGCTCAAAACAAAAAATGTCGTCGAGGTGCCCGTTAGCGCGATTGTCGACAATGGCACGTCCTCCGGCGTCTGGCTGCTCGATCAGCAGAAGATGGTCGTCGACTTCCGGTCCGTAACGCTGGCCGGTGTCAGCGAAGAAACGGCTCTCATCAGCAAGGGGATCCAGATTGGTGATCAGGTCGTCGCCCTTGGTGCGCGACTTCTGCGTGAGGGCGATAGCGTTCGCGTCGATGGCGACGAGACGGCTTCGCGATGACAAATTTCAATCTGTCCGCACTGGCGGTCCGCGAACGCGCCATCACGTTGTTTTTGATCATCGCAATCACCCTGGCGGGAGCATACGCCTTCGCGAAGCTCGGCCGGGCCGAGGACCCTCCCTTCACCATCAAGACTTTGACGGTGAGTGCCATGTGGCCCGGAGCGACGGCTAAAGAGATGCAAGACCTCGTTGCAGAACCGCTTGAAAAGCGCATGCAAGAGCTTCGTTGGTATGACCGCGTTGAGACTTTTACGCGCCCTGGCCTAATGTTGATGAAGCTGGAACTGAGAGACCAGACGCCTCCAGCCGATGTCTCAGAGCAATTCTACCAAGCGCGCAAGAAACTCGGAGATGAGGCGCCCAAGCTCCCAGCCGGCACCATAGGACCGTTCATCAACGACGAATACGCGGATGTCACCTTTGCCCTCTATACGGTGCAGGGAGACCGGATGCCACCGCGTCAGCTAACGCGAGAGGCGGAATCCCTGAGGCAACGCCTTCTCCACGTCGCTGGTGTCAAGAAAGTCGACATCCTTGGGGAGCGACCCGAGCGAATTTTCGTTGAGTTTTCTTATGCAAAACTCGCGACGCTTGGGATTAGCGCCAGCACGATCTTTGACGCTCTCAATCGGCAGAATGTCGTTACAGCGGCCGGGTCCATCGACACCAATGGTCCGCAGGTGTTCGTGCGCGTCGAAGGCGCCTATGATGATCTGCGAAAGATTTCCGACACGCCGATCGTTGCGGGCGGCCGCGTTCTGAAGCTTTCCGACATCGCGGACGTGAAGCGGGGTTATGAAGATCCTTCTACCTTCCTCATCAGGCATAACGGCGAGCCGGCGATGGTGCTTGGCGCCGTCATGCAGGATGGCTGGAACGGTCTTGATCTCGGCAAGGCGCTGGACGCGGAAGAAGCCAAAATCGCGAAGACCCTTCCCGTGGGCCTTTCCTTTACCAAGATCATCGATCAGGCCGAAAACATTCGCGAATCGGTCGACGAGTTCATGTTGAAGTTCTTCGTGGCGCTTGCGGTCGTCATGATCGTGAGCTTCCTGAGCCTTGGCTGGCGCGTCGGCATCGTCGTGGCTGGGGCCGTGCCTTTGACGCTCGCCGCCGTGTTCGTGATTATGATGTATACCGATCGAAACTTCGATCGCATCACGCTTGGCGCACTGATCCTCGCACTTGGACTCCTCGTCGATGACGCGATCATCGCCATTGAAATGATGGTGGTGAAACTCGAAGAAGGCTACGAACGCACCAAGGCGGCGGCCTATGCCTGGAGTCACACGGCGGCCCCGATGCTGTCAGGAACTCTGGTAACCGTCATTGGGCTGATGCCTGTGGGCTTCGCCAAATCTACGGCGGGCGAATATGCCGGCAATATCTTCTGGATCGTAGGATTTGCGCTCATCACATCCTGGATCGTCGCCGTCGCCTTTACTCCCTACTTGGGCGTGAAGCTCCTTCCGAACATCAAACCGGTCGTTGGCGGCCACGCCGCAATTTATTCGACGCCGAACTACGAGCGTTTTCGGCAATTGGTCGGTTGGTCGGTCCGTCGCAAATTCATCGTTGCCGGCTTCGTGGCACTGCTTTTCGTCGCGGCTGGAGTTGGCATGGCTGGGGTGAAGCAACAATTCTTCCCGAGCTCTGATCGGCGCGAACTGCTCGTCGAGGTGCAGTTGCCCGAAGGCACAAGCATCGAAGTTACGAGCGCCGCCGTCGCCAAGGTTGAAGCGTGGCTGAAGTCGCAGCCGGAAGCCAAAAACGTGACTTCCTTCATCGGTCAGGGCGCGGCTCGTTTTTTCCTCGCTTACAATCCGGAATTACCAGACCCCTCGTTCGGTAAAATCGTCGTGTTGACGCCAAGCTCGGAAGCTCGGGACGCCTTGAAATGGCGCATCCGGCAAAAGATCGCGGAAGGCCTAGCACCTGAAGCGCGCGTTCGCGCGACCCAGTTTGTATTCGGGCCACCTTCGCCATTTCCCGTTGCGTTCCGCGTCATGGGGCCCGATCTCGCCAAATTGCGGGAGATCTCTCAAAAGGTGGCCGAGATCATGCGCGCCAATCCGCACACGCGGGAGGTCAATACGGATTGGACGGAGCGAACCCCTACGGTACGATTCACCTTGGATCAGGACCGTTTGCGCTTGATCGGGTTGTCTCCCAACGATGTCTCGCAACAACTGCAATTTTTGCTGACCGGCGTGACGGTGACCGGCGTCCGCGAGGACATCCGCACGGTTCAAGTCATGGCACGCAGCGCCGGACCCGACCGGCTCGATCCGACGAAGCTCGGCAATCTCGTGCTGCAAAACAACAGCGGCCAATTGGTGCCGCTGAGCCAGATCGGACGCATCGAAATCGTTCAGGAAGACCCGATCCTGAAACGGCGTGACCGCACACCCACGATTACGGTGCAGAGCGACATCGATGAAACCCTGCAACCGCCGCCTGTCTCCCTCGAGGTGGAGAAGGCTTTACAGCCTCTGATCGCATCGCTCCCTGATGGCTATCGCATCGAAATGGGCGGAAACATTGAGGAGGCAACCAAGGCCAACAACGCATTGGTCCCGGTGTTTCCGCTCATGTTCATCCTCACGCTTATCGTGATCATTTTACAGGTCAGGTCATTTTCAGCGATGTGGCTGGTTGTTGCTACGGCGCCCCTGGGACTAATCGGCGTGGTTCCGACGCTCTTGATCTTTCAGCAACCGTTCGGATTCAACGCCATCCTCGGCCTTATTGGGTTGTCGGGTATCTTGATGCGAAACACCTTGATCCTGATCGAGCAAATCAAGAGCAACAAGACCGACGGGCTCGACGACTATCACGCCGTGGTGGAGGCAACGGTGCAGCGGGCTCGCCCCGTCGTGCTTACGGCGATGGCTGCCGTGCTCGCTTTCATCCCGCTGACGACGTCCGTTTTCTGGGGCTCGATGGCCTACACGCTCATAGGTGGAACGGCAGTCGGCACCTTCCTGATCCTGCTGTTCCTGCCGGCCCTCTACGCCATTTGGTTCCGCGTTCGTCCAACGGAAAAAATACAATCGCACGTCGCTGAAGCGCTCGTGACGGTGTGATCGAGACCAAAAAAGAAAGGCAACGTGTCATGCGCCTGTCACGCGATGCAAAAGCTCAGCATCATGAAGAGATCACTTCAGCGGCGTCGAGGATGTTGCGCGAACGCGGGATCGAACGGACAAGTGTCATCGATCTGATGCAGGCAGTAGGACTGACCCACGGCGGCTTCTACCGTCACTTCAAATCGAAAGACGAACTCGTCGCTTCGTCGACCTTGAAGGCGTTCGAAGAAGTCGTTCAACGGTTCGAGAAGAGGACGGTGGAAGCAGGCCCCAAGTACGCGCTCATCGCCTATGTGCTCGAGTACCTGTCAGATTTGCACCGCAATGATCCCTCTTTGGGCTGCATGGTTTCGGCGTGTGGAGCGGATGCATCCAGACAGAGCGCTATCGTCCGCGAAGCCTTCACAAATGGCATCAGCAAAGTTCTCGAACTTGCAGCAGACGGATTGTCCTGCCCGGAGGAAAAGCGAGCCGAGCGCGCCATCGAACTCGGAGGGCTGATGTTGGGAGCGCTCGTCATGGCGCGCGCCACGAACGATGCGGACTTATCGGAGACCATTCTTGCAGAGGCGCGACGCCGTGCGCTGCAAATCATCGAAGAGAAAGTTTGACGTCCCACGCTGGCGGGAAATCCGACATCGCGCCCGGTCGCCATCAGGCACTCTTAGCAATCGAGAAAGCCAACTGGATTTGCTCTTCTTTAAAAACTCAAAGGAGAAATCGAATGTCAATTCCGCTCAAAACCGAACCCAGCCTGCTTCAAATTTCGGATACGCTCAGCCTGCGCTACCAAAAAACCGGCGAAGGGCCACCTCTAGTCCTCATGCATACAATTCGGACGCAGCTCGAATATTTCCGAAGTCTGGCACCTGTCATCGCCAAATCGTACACGGTTTACGCTATCGATCTTCCAGGACACGGTCGTTCGCCGATCGATCCGCATGCGCGCCTCGATGAGCCTTATTTCAGGCAAAGCGTCATCGGCTTCATAGAGAAACTCAATCTCACCGACGTTACACTTGTCGGCGAGTCGATCGGGGGCGCATTGGCTCTAACCGTCGCGGCCACAATTCCGCAGCGCGTGAAGCGCGTTTTTGCAATCAACCCCTACGACTACGAATCCCGCTACGGCGATGGCATTCGACGTGGCAACTGGTTCGCGAATTTTATCATCGGAAGTTTGCAGGTTCCGGTTCTGGGCGCATTCAATGCGTCACTGGAGAACAGGATGGTCCTCAAAAAGATCATGGATGGCGGATATCATGATCCGAATAAACTTCCTGCCGACCTTCTCACAGAATTCGATAAAGTGGCCCATCTTCCCGGTTACAAACGTGCCGCGCGAAAAGTGCTGGGGGGTTGGCGATCTTGGAGCAAGGCGCGGGACCAGTATCGGGGAATCACAGCTCCCGTGACGCTGATCTATGGCGACAACGATTGGTCGCGCCCCAACGAGCGGGAGCGAACCCATGCCCTGGTCCCGCATGCACGCATGTTCACACTTAAAGACACCGGGCACTTTTCCGCCGTCGAAAATCCGCCGGAACTGGCGCGCATCATCCTGGAAAGTTAGTGAGAGAAAATCGGAACGTCGGCCCAATGGAAATTGATGATGCCACTTTAGAGAGGAAGGTTTCTGGCACATTCGGCAACTTTTCTTCGTATGCTCCCGAGCGATAATGACCGCTAATGGCCTAGAGCGGGCCTTCGCTTCAGGACACGCAGAGGTATGATTTCGAACGAAGAGCCGGCGTCCCGATAGTGGAGATTTCTCGGAGTCAGCTGCAAATGCAAAACTGACTTCAAAAATTTTGCAGCTTTCGCAAGGATTTGGTGGGTGATCACGGGCTCGAACCGTGGACCCGCTGATTAAGAGTCAGCTGCTCTACCAACTGAGCTAATCACCCGTACCAATCGCCGTCCCGGCAAACGGAACCAAGCGGCTCCAAAGGACGGCGAAGGGGCCCGAATACGGGCCCCTTGGACGGAGCGAATAGCATCGGCCGAAGGCTCTGTCCACCCCCTCGCCCAAACTATCACAGTCCATTGAAATGAAGCCCGATTTTGCTGGCGTTTCCGGGGGGAAACCCGCCCTCGGCTCATCCCCGGCCGTTCCGGCCATGCACATAAGCCGACATGGCAACCCCGAGGCCGATCATCAGGGTCGTCATCGACGTGCCGCCATACGAGACGAGCGGCAGCGGAATGCCGACGACGGGCACCAGCCCCGTGACCATGGCCAGGTTGATGAAGACATAGAGAAAGAAGGTCATCGCCGACCCTGCGATGGCGAGCCGGGCGAAGCGGTTCTCACACCGCTGCGCCATCAGCATCATCATCAGGATGAGCAGACCGTACACCGCGATCAAAAACAGCATCCCGGTGAAGCCCCACTCCTCGCCAATGATGCTCGCGATGAAGTCCGTATGTTTCTCAGGGACAAAATCGAGCTGGCTCTGGGTGCCCTGCATGAAGCCCTTTCCCGCAACGCCGCCCGCTCCAAGCGCGATCTTCGACTGCGTGATGTGATAGCCCGCGCCAAGGGGATCCATGCCGGGATTGAGAAACACTTCGACGCGCCGCTTCTGATAGTCATGCATTCCCGACCAGATCACCGGCATCGACGCGAGGGCAAGTAAGCCGCCGAGCGCGAAATAGCGAAGCGGCACGCCGGCGAGGAACATCAGCGACAGGCCCAGCGCAACGAACAGTGCGGCCGATCCGAGATCCGGCTGCTGCATGGTCAGGAAAACCGGCACGCCGATGATGAGAAGCGGCAGCAAGACAAACAGCGGCTTGCCCACTTTTTCCGGCGGCACCTGAAAATAGAAGCGCGCCAGCGCCGCAACGAGCGCGAGCTTCATCAGCTCCGATGGCTGAAAGGAGATTGGACCAGCATCGATCCACCGTTTCGCTCCGAGCGCTTCCGAGCCGATGAACGGCACGAGCGCCAGCATCAGAAGCGCCGCGAGATACACGGGATAGGCAAGCTTCATCCACACATCCAGCCGCACGATCGCCATGGCGACGACGATGCCGAGCATGATGAGGAAGCGGAGCGTATGCCGCTCGGCCCAAGGCTGAAACGAACCGCCGGAAACGGAATAGAGCGTTGCCGTTCCGATGCCAGCCAGCAGAGAGGCCGTCAGGAGCAAAGGCCAGTTGATGCGCCACAGCTTCTCGCTGAGGCGAAGCGGCCGGCCGAAGGTGCTGCGCGTGGCGAATAAGGTTTCCATCATCCCGCCTTCTCGCCGGAGTTCGTCGCCGGAACAACGCCGCCGCCCGGCGCAATATCGCCGTGGGCAGGATCAGTGCGGTCGACGGCGAGATTGAGAATGTCGCGCGCGAGTAGCGCGGCAGTCGCGTTGCCGTCTCCGCCACGCTCGATGACGGTCGCGATCGCATAGCGCGGCGCCTCCGCCGGCTCGAACCCGGCGAAGACTTTCGCCCCGCCGGACTTGCCGGCAACCATTGGCCTCCCCGCGCCGAGCTTGGCCTCGCTGGCGCTTCCGTCCTCGTCGTTGACGACGGCGGCCATGCCCTTGCGAATGGCGTCGAAACTGTCCGCTCCGAATGGCAGCGGATGAAATTCCGGAGCGCCCGCGCGCTTCTCCACCACTGGTACGATAGCCCGTCCGCTGGCGATACGAGCCGCCATCACCGCGAGCTGCAACGGCGTCGCCTGCATGTAGCCTTGCCCAAGGCCGGTCAGCAGCGTCTCGCCGCCGAGCCACGACGCATTGAGATTGCCGCGCTTCCAATCCGGATCCGGAACTAGCCCGGCCTTCTCCTCGCCGACCCCCACATTCGACGTCCCGCCGAGCCCCATCGCGCGCGCCGCCGCCGCGATCCGTGTGATCCCCAAACGGCTCGCCACCTCGCAGAAGAACACTTCGCAAGACGATCGGATCGCCTCGTGCACCGACAGGCTCCCGTGACCGTCATGCTTCGAGCAGCGGTAGACTTCGCCGCGATACGCATAGTGCCCGTCGCATTGAATGCGTTCGCCCTGCGAAAGAACGCCGGCATCGAGACCTGCAAGCGCCGTCACGACCATGAACGCCGATCCCGGCGCATATTGTCCGGCGATCGCGCGATTAAGCAGCGGCTTGTCTTCCGACTGCACGAGTTTCTGCCAGTCCGCGCCCGCGATGCCGCCCGCAATCGCGCCCGCATCGAAACCCGGAACCGATGCCATGACGACGATGCCGCCGGTCGCAATATCCAGCATCACCGCCGCCGCGCGGCCTTCACCTTGCATCCGGTCCGTAACGAGCCGCTGCAGCTCGGAATCGATCGTGAGCGTCACGTCCCGCCCCGCAACCGGCTCGACCGTTTCAAGATTGCGGATGATACGTCCGCGCGCATCGACTTCGACCTTCTGAATGCCGCCCGTGCCGCGAAGCTCGCCGTCGAATCCAAGTTCGGCCCCGCCCTTGCCGATGCGCATTTCCGGAAGCCGCGCGACCGCGTCGTCGTCGATGGCGAACCGTTCGACGCTTCCGACATAGCCGACGACATGACTGAGTGCAGGTCCATCGTGATATCGGCGGCGCAACGCGGCGTCCGTGGCGATGCCGGGGAGGCTCGGCGCGAAAAGATTGAGCTGCGCCACCTGCTCGAAGCTCAAGTCCGACGCGATCGTCGTCGGGACGTAGCGTCCCTGCTTCCGCGCCCGCACGACGATCTTCGCGATCTCATCGTCCGACAGCGGCACGATGCGGCTGACGCGCCGAAGCACGCCAACGCTGTTCTTTGCGAGACCCGGCGTGATCGTGACGCGAAAAACCTGCTCGTTGTCGGCGAGCAGGCGGCCATAGGCATCGAAAATACGCCCCCGCTTCGGCGCCAGTACTTGCAGATTGATACGGTTATCTTCGGCGAGCGGCCCATAGCGGCGCGCGCCCAGCACCTGCAGATCGAACACCCGCCAACCGACAAGGCTTAAACCCGCCGCCTGCACACCGCCAAGCAGCAAGCTTCGCCGTGTGAACTGATCCCCGCGCCCGCGCTCGTCCCCATCGGACACATCCGTCATCCGCTGCCTCGCGTGAGACGGATGCCTCGGGCGGGCCGCGACCAGAAACGGAAAGCGCTAAGCAACGGCACGAGCACGAAGGCCGCGACTATGGTGATCAGCGTGCTCCGCGCATAAGGCTGCCAGTCGAGCAGCTGCAGAAAATAGAGCGATGCCAGCATCCACGAAAAGCCCGTCACCGCAACGATCGCGACGGCAAGCAGCGCCATTCTACCGGTGGCAGTCTCTGTCCGAGCGCGTGATGCGAAGATCGCGACGATGTACGTAAACAAATAGACGAGCGCCCAATACCCGAGAGGTCCTTGCGTCAATACATCGAGTGTCAGGCCCGCGATGAAGATCGCCCACTCCGGCAACCACGCATCGGGATCGAGCGTCCATTGATAGATCGCGATCACCGGCAACAGCGGCAACACGAACCGATCCTCCGCCGCCAAGCCCCACGGCAGCGCCGCCGCGAGTGTCAGCACCGCGACGGAAATGACCGGCATCAGCAGGCGGAGCGACCTCATTTGGCTTTCCCCGGCGAAGCATTGCCAAGCGAAGCATTGGGCGGCGAAGCGGTGTTGTTCGCTTCCCCCGCGGGTTTGCGGTTCGAAAGCTCGTCGGTGAGATCGTGAAACGGATCGGCGAAGAAAAGTACGCTCACGTAGTCCAGCCGGTCGAGATCGGCGCGCAACGCAACGCGCGGCTCCGAGAGATTGCCCGCGACGGAACCGAGACGAAGCCCGGCTGGAAAGAGGCCGCCCGTGCCCGACGTCGCCACATCGTCGCCGATCGCGATATTGGCGTCGTCCGGAATGTAGATCAGCTTCGGACGCGAGCTGTTGTCTCCCGCAAGAATTCCGCGCACGGCGTTGGGCCCGATTCGAACTGGGATCCGGCTGTTGAGATCGGTCGCAAGCAGCACGCGCGCCGCATCCGGGGCGACATCGACGATCCGACCGACAAGCCCATCGGCGTTGACAACGGGATACCCCTCTTTCACGTTTCGTCCGCGTCCCGCGTCGATCGTCACGCTGCGAACAAATGCGCCGCTCGCATCCGAGATGACGCGGCTCGTAATGAAATCGAGCTTTTGCGCGGGCACGGCCTTTGCCAGCGCTTCGAGATCGGCAACCTTCCCCTCGAGTTGTTGCGCCCGCCACTTCCAGCTTTCGAGCTTTTGATTTTCCTGCCTCAGCCGCTCGAGTTCGTTTCCAAGGTCAACTTGGGTCGATATCGATCGCCCGATCTCGCGGACGGGTGCAGCCGGGATCATGGCGCCCTGCAATACCGGCGTCAGCCACGAAGCAGCGCGCCATCGCACGTCGCCGAGCATGCTGTGATCGAGACGGCTGAGAAGCAGCAAGCCCGATGCCGCAAACACGAGCAGCAACAATACCGGGCGCACGCGCTTTCCCGGCGCCGCATGATCCGTGCGTCGCAAAAAGAGATTATGATCCTTGAGCCGCGTCATGCCGCTTGTCCGCCGCTCTCGACCCGCTACACGAAAAGGGTCAGGGTCTGATCAAAAGATGCTCGCGCTCCTTGAGCGTTCGCAGTATTGCCGCTGTTCCCGTTATGACGCATTGCTCCGGCACTTCGGGTAAATGAACTTTGACGCCGACCCTGCGTTCGAGCTCCTCGTCGAGCTTCGTCAGCTTCGCGCCGCCGCCAGAAAGATAAATGCCGCGCTCGCAGATATCCGTCGAAATCTCCGGCGGCAGATCCTCGATCGTATGCTGAATGAATTCCGCGATCTGCTCGACGGTTCCTTCGAGCGCCTCGGCAATGTCGTGCGGCCCGAGAACGACCGTCTTTGCCTTGCCTTCCTTCATCTCCCGGCCGCGAATAACAATTTCCGCCGTTTCACCGTTGATGACGCGCGATGCCGATCCCGCCTCGATCTTGATGCGCTCGGCATTTGCTTCGCCGATCACCAGCTGGTGCTTGCGCCGGACGTAACGGACGATAGATTCGTCCATCGCATTGCCGCCACAGCGGATCGAACGCGCCTGCACCACGCCGCCGAGCGACAGAACCGCGACATCCGTCGTCCCGCCGCCGATATCGACGACCATCGATCCCTTGGGCTCGTCGATCGGCAACCCGGCTCCGATCGCCGCCGCCACCGGCTCCTCGACCAGAAACACTTTGCGCGCGCCCGCCGAAAGCGCCGTCTCGTAAACCGCACGCCGCTCCACGGGCGTCGCACCGGCCGGCACGCAAACCAGAATCCGCGGACGAATGAATTCGACGAGCGACTTCGTGCGGCGGATGAATTGGCGCAGCATTTCTTCGGTGGCGATGAAATCGGCAATCACGCCATCGCGCAGCGGCCGGATCGTCTCGATGCTTTCCGGCGTCCGGCCGAGCATCTGCTTCGCTTTCTCGCCGACGGCCAGAACATCGCGGACGCCGCCACGCGAGCGGATGGCGACGACAGACGGCTCATTGATGATGACGCCCCGCCCCTCCACGTAAACGAGCGTGTTCGCGGTGCCGAGATCGATAGCAATGTTGTCGGAGAGGACGTTGCTGAAGCCTAAACCGAACATTCGCGAACCTGGCCTACTCTCTGCCGCTGAGTTTATGAAGTGGACGGCGTTATACAAGAATGCCGCCACGTCCAAAGCAAGGCTTCTGCGCGAATGTTAACTGGCGGCCGTCCCTTTCCATATACCGCCAGACGGACGCGGGGTAGCGCACAGTGCTCCTGCATGCCACCCCGCCAAATTAAGCGAAAACTCGCTCTATTCTTCTCTTCTAGACTGCCTGCTGCGCCTGGGCGGTTTTCTGCCGCTTGACGACAAGCTTGTTCAGCGCCGCGACGAATGCCCGGGCGGAGGCGACGAGCGTATCCGGATCGGCGGCGCGGCCGGTAGCAATACGGCCATCCTCCTCGAGACGAACCGACACTTCCGCTTGCGCATCGGTGCCCTCCGTCACCGCGTGCACCTGATAAAGATCGAGACGCGCATTATGCGGGAACAGCAGTTTGATCGCATTGAAAGTTGCATCGACCGGCCCATTGCCCGCGCTCTGCACCGTTTTCGACTGCCCGTCGACATCGAGCGTCAGCGTCGCCGATTGCGGACCCATCGTTCCGGCGATCACGGTCAAAGCCGTCACCTTCACCCGGTCGTTCATGTGCGCCATGCCGTCGTCGACAAGCGCCTCGATATCTTCGTCGTAGATGTGCTTCTTCCGGTCAGCGAGCGCCTTGAACCGGTTGAAGGCATCTTCCATCGCGTTGTCGCCGAGCGTGTAGCCGAGCTCCTTCAGCTTCGACTTGAACGCCGCGCGCCCGGAGTGCTTACCCATGACAAGTGACGATTTTCCGACACCGACCGATTCCGGCGTCATGATCTCGTAGGTCTCGGTATTCTTCAGCACGCCGTCCTGATGAATGCCGCTTTCGTGCGCAAACGCGTTCCGGCCGACGATCGCCTTGTTGTACTGCACCGGGAAGTTCGTCACCGCCGAAACAAGCTTCGATGCCCGCGACAGCATTTCGGACTTGATGCCCGTGTCATGCGGCAGCAGATCGTGACGCGTGCGAATGGCCATCACGATCTCTTCGAGCGCGGCATTGCCCGCTCGCTCACCGAGACCGTTTATCGTGCATTCGATCTGGCGCGCCCCAGCGCGAACGCCGGCGAGCGAGTTGGCGACCGCGAGGCCCAGGTCATCATGGCAGTGGGTCGAGATGATGACCTTGTCCATGCCGGGAACGCGCGTTTTCAGCATCGTAATGAGGTCGAAATACTCTTCCGGCAGCGCATAGCCGACCGTATCGGGAATGTTGATCGTCGTCGCGCCGGCCTTGATCGCCGCTTCCACGACCCGGCAGAGATAATCGTGCTCGGTGCGCGTCGCGTCCATCGCACTCCACTCGACATCGTCAGTGTAGCCGCGCGCCCGCGTCACCGACGCGACGACGCGCTCGTAAACCTGCTCCTGCGTCAGCTGCAGCTGATGCTGGCGATGCAGTGGCGACGTGCCGATGAACGTATGAATACGGCCGCGCTTCGCTGGCTTGATCGCCTCGCCCGCGCGGTCGATGTCGTTGAAGTTCGCCCGCGCCAGGCCGCAAATGACCGACTGCTTCGCGAGCTTGGCGATCTCCGTCACGGCCTCGAAATCGCCGTCCGACGCAATCGGAAAACCGGCCTCGATCACGTCGACGCCCATCGCGTCGAGAAGCTCGGCGACCTGCAGCTTCTCCTCGAACGTCATCGTCGCGCCGGGGCACTGCTCGCCGTCGCGTAAGGTTGTATCAAAAATTATGATCTTGTCGGCTTCGCGCTTCGGCGCTGCCGGCGCGTTCTTGCTTTCGGAAGTCATCGCTTTTTCATCCTTTGCCGGGCGACTCTTGGGTCTGCCGCGAGCGCTATCAAGCTCTATTTGGTGGCCGTCTGATCCCCTGGGCACGAACCCGGCGACGGCCGGGCGTCATGCGGCCCAGGGGCCAGTAAGGAGAAGCGAAAATAGGAACTTAGGCGCGAGGGTGCCGCCGCGGTTGCTCGTAGCAAACGCCAAAGTTGCAGCAATGCCGGTCGCGCACGCCATGAAGGCAGAAGTCCGATCCGTGGGACCCATCCGGTCCAACAATTCAATCGAGGGGTGAATAACCGATCTGGTTCCCGGAAATCAAGCCGTTCCGCCGCCGCGGCCAGGAACACGGCCAAGCATCTGCAACAAAACCGGCCGTCTTCGGCAATTTTCGTCCCATTCCAACGGATAACGGTCGCAAAACTCGTTCAGAAACTGCCACAAGGACCAATCCGAAGCATTCCCCGGGGAGAAGATTGCGTGACCGTAGCCATTGAACCATCCACCGAAGCGAACGCGTACCCGCCGGCCCTCGTCGCTCTGCACTGGTTTACGGCATTGGCCTTCGTCGCGGTGTTCGCCGCCGTCGAGTTCCACGAATCCTTTCCAAAGGGCGACCCGACGCGCGACCTGCTCATGCTGGCCCACAAATCGCTCGGGATCACGATCCTGCTCCTCGCCATCGTCCGCATCCTGTTGCGGACCCGTATCGTCGCGCCTCGGATCATCCCCGTGCCGCCAGCTTGGCAGACGGGCATCTCCCATCTCACCCACGCCACGCTCTATGCTGCGATGGTGACGTTGCCGTTGCTTGGCTGGCTGATGTCGAACGCCGCAGGCCGCCCCGCTCCCTTTTTCGGCCTCGAGCTTCCCTCCCTCATCGGCGAGAACAAAGACCTCGGGCGCACGCTGAAGGAGGCGCACGAGCTCATCGGCAACGCGCTCTATTTCATTATTGGCTTGCACGCGTTCGCCGCACTGGCGCACCACTACGCCTATAAGGACAACACGCTGTCCCGCATGATGCCGGTCCTGGCGCGCAAGTAGAAGATCAGATCTTCAGCGTTCCCTCGGCGACGCGCACGGCATAGCCGCCGATGCGCACGCCTTCGAGCTTCCCGCGCGCGACCGTCATCGTCAGCGAAATCGCGCTCGGCCGCCCCATTTCGAAGCCCTGCTCGATACCGCGCTTGTGTACGCCGTCGGTCAGGCCGTCGAACTCCTGGATGACATAGGCGAAGCTCGCCGCAGCCGCCCCCGTCGCCGGATCTTCGCTCACGCCCAGATCCGGCGCGAACATCCGCGCATGAAACGCCGATTGCCCGCGCACGCACTGCCGCGTGTAGAGATAGACGCCACTGACGCCGCGATCCGTGAACGCCCGCGCCCAATGCTGCGGAGAAATGCGCACCTTCGCCATGGCCTCGAGGTTCGACACCGGCACGAAGGCAAACGACGGCGCACTTCGAACCAGCGTCGGCTTGTGATTTTCGAAGGTGATCTCGCTCGGAATGAGACCCACTGCCGCCGCGATCTGCTCGGGTTCCGGCAACAGCTCCGGAACGCAGCTAAGCTTTGGCGCGTCGAACTCTCCGAACGACGCCCCGCCCGCGCGCATGCGCACGCCCACCCGAAGGCTGCCGACCTCTTCCTCGAGCGCGATAATCGCATCGCTCTCGCCGTTTCCGAGCATCGCGCGAAGCTCGGCCAGCAGCACGGCCGTGCCGATCGTCGGATGCCCCGCGAACGGCAGCTCCCGGCTCGGCGTGAAAATGCGGATGCGCGCCGTATGCCCCGGGCTCGTCGTCGTCAGCACGAACACCGTCTCGGAGAGATTGAACTCCCGGGCGATCGTCTGCATGTCGGCGGTGCTCAGCCTGTCGGCACCAAGGACCACTGCGAGCGGATTGCCGCCAAACGGCCGCTCCGTGAAAACGTCCAGGACATGATACGTGAGCGCCATCGTGCGCCATACTCCCCGCTGCTGCGCTCAAGCCGGCGAGCGACCGCGTGAGCGGCGGCACCATGCGGCAAGCCTCCGCCGCCGCCAAGCTCTTTTTCACGGAGCGCACGAGCCCTAGCGCGCGGCGAAAAGCGCCTCCAGCAATGCGCGCGCATAAGGCAGCATCTTGAGATCGGCGATGCCGGTGAGGCTTGCAACCGGAATGATCGAATCCAATTCCGGATCGTCGCTCATCGCGTTGTGTTCGTCGACGAGCTTCGCGATCTCCGCCGTCGAGAGCGCCGCATTGAACAGGATCGCGAAACACACCTGCGTGCCGGATCGCACAACGATGAAGCGGCCCTCGCGTTCGACATGGTTCGCGACCACTCCGAGTTCTTCGGCAATTTCCCGCCCGATGTGGCGCGCGATATCGATCGTGCCGTCGGGCTGCACATCCCGCGCGTCGATGAAGCCCGATGGCAGACAGGCAAAACCATAGTTGACGTTCCCCGGCATTTGCTGCGCCAGCAGAATGTCGCCGTCGGACGAGCGAATGACCGCCGAGCCAAAACCGTCGAGAACACCGGCCTCGGGATAGCCGCTCAGCCGCCAGTAGAGATAGCTTTTGAAATCCGTGCGCGTCAGCGTTGCTTCGAACACGTCATCGCCGAAACGCACGCTATCGATCAGATGCACGATGCCATTGAAATACGAGGAATTGGATTTTGTCGCCGCCTGCCAATGCGCGTCGATATCGGCTGCATGCGCGAGCGCAAATGGCCAAGGCTCACCCGATAGTTTCAGCGAACAATTCGAAACGGATTTTACGCCGTCTACAAACGGAAAAACGGCATCCGGCATTGCGCGGTCTTTCACGTGCAAACCTCACGCAAATACGGCGCGAGGGAATAGCAGCCGCAAATAAGTCTCCATCTGACTAAAACGCGCCCCCGCAATTTCGGCTCCTCTTTAAATGCTCGAAGCACAAATATGTTGGGCGCTTAGCGATGTGAATTCCAACTGCACAAAAAAGCTCTAGCCTTCGCTTCAGCCAAGTTTGGTCATGACCCGGCCAAGATTCGAACCGCATATGACACTCACGACAGCGTCGCTGGGGGGCGACAGTCAAGATCTCCCAGCACCTTTGGCCGGTTTCAGCAGCCTAGTGTTGCACTAGGTACATTGCGGCGAGGTGTGATGATGGATCACCTGCCGCCCGATGGAAACACCATCGGGCTCACGCAGCGGCCGCGCTGCGTCAGAGCCCCTTTATATCCGAAGAAGCCGCGCAAGCGGCAGAATCGGAAACGGGCGGCAGAGGTCCCCGCTCCTCTGCCGCCCGCGTTAGTCCCGGTCGATTGGCCGAAAGGTCAGTTGGCTGGATTTGACGTAGACCGCCCGCGCTGCCGCACGTAAACCCTCCCCAAAGCGCAGTAGTGCGGGCGGTTCCAGCTGTCTGGACCCCGCCCGAAAATCTACCGCAGCGATCAGTTCTTGCCCTTGTCGACGAGCTTGTTCTTCGAGATCCAGGGCATCATCGCGCGTAGCTTCGCACCGACTTCCTCGATCTGATGGCTGTCGTTCAAGCGCCGCGTCGCCTTGAAGTTCGGCTGCCCGGCCTTGCACTCCAGCATCCAGTCACGCGTGAAGCGGCCGGTCTGAATGTCGGCAAGCACGCGCTTCATCTCCGCCTTCGTCTCCGGCGTGATGATTCTCGGACCCGTCTTGTACTCGCCGTACTCGGCCGTGTTCGAGATCGAGTAGTTCATGTTGGCGATGCCGCCCTCGTAGATGAGGTCGACGATCAATTTCACTTCGTGCAAGCATTCGAAATATGCCATCTCCGGCGCATAGCCCGCTTCGACGAGCGTCTCGAATCCAGCGCGGATCATTTCGACGAGACCGCCGCAAAGCACGGCCTGCTCGCCGAAAAGGTCCGTTTCGCACTCTTCGCGGAACGTCGTCTCGATGACGCCTGAGCGCCCGCCGCCGATGGCCGACGCATACGAAAGGAAGAGATCGTGCGCGTTGCCGCTCTTGTCCTGATGGACGGCGATCAGGCACGGCACGCCGCCGCCCTTCTGATATTCGCCGCGCACCGTGTGGCCGGGCCCCTTCGGCGCGACCATGCCGACGTCAAGGTCGGCCCGCGGCTCGATCAGGTTGAAATGAACGTTGAGGCCGTGCGCAAAAAGAAGAGCCGCACCCTTCTTCATGTTCGGCTCGAGCTGCTCTTTGTAGATGTCGGCCTGCAGTTCGTCCGGCGTCAGCATCATGATGACGTCGGCCCACTTCGCAGCGTCGGCCACTTCCATGACCTTGAGACCAGCGCCCTCAGCCTTCTGCGCCGAAGCCGAGCCCTTGCGCAGCGCAATGACGATGTCCTTGACGCCCGAGTCCTTCAAGTTCAACGCGTGCGCATGGCCCTGGCTGCCGTAGCCGACGACCGCGACTTTTTTCGATTTGATAAGGTTGATATCGGCATCACGATCGTAATAGACGCGCATGGGCGGCCTCTCGGGTTCCCCGGTCGAAATCGACGGTCGGGCTGGGTTGAAAGACAGGGGCTCGGAACCGGGCCCGAAATCTGGGCGGAACCTACAGAGATCGGCATAAGGATTCAACGGGCCGGGGTGCTACCGACTGCCCTAGATCGAATTTTTCTCAGCCCCCGCTCCCGAGCCCCGTGCAACCATTAACTGAACCCTAACTCCGAACGCGCATATTTGCGGTCTCCGACGCCCAATTTGGACCCGACGCCATGCGAATGATCGCGTTATTCGGAATGCTGTTTGCCGCCGTCACCCTTGCCGGTTGCGGGAATAGCGCGACGGCCGTGCAGCCGAAAACGAAGGTCGAAACGGGCGTTTTCATCTCGTCGGGCGACTGCGCCGGCGTTCAGAAACTGACGATCGACCAATGCGGACAGGTGATCGACAGAGCTGTTGCGCTGCATCGAAGCCGCGCGCCGTCCTATAATTCGCTGAGTGCTTGCGCAGCCGCCGAGGGCCCGGACCGCTGCGCCAAGGGCGTCGACGGCAAATACCAGCCGAACATCCAGGCATTTCTGGTGACCTTCGGCCAGCCGCCGAGCGCCCTCCCGCTCTACGCCACGTCCGATGGTTCACTCGCTTTCAAAGGGCTCGACAAACAGAAGTTTGGGCTGAACGATGACGGTTCTCATTTCTCTGAATCGGCCGAGGCGTTGGCACACGAAAACGCCCGGATGGCCAAGAAGGGCTGACGCGCGGCGTCGAACGCTCAAATCATTTCGCGGACGAGCGGCCACAGCGACGCAACGAGCGCAACGGCCATCGCCACGTTGAAAATCCTGACCTGTCGCTCATTCGCGAGAAGCGGCCTGAGCGACGTGCCGAAGAAGGCCCACGTCGTCGCTGAAATCAGCGAGACCGTGAGAAAAATCGCTGAAATCAACGCAATGCCGTACCGAGCCATGTCGCATGTAAAGCTAAAACATGTGATATGTTGACCTTGCAGGGCAACAATTGCGTTTGCCCGAGGACTGCAAGGGGGGAATTCATGCCGTTTCTGGGCATGCTGCTTTTATTCATTGCTATTGGGTTCATGGCTCACGCGTATCAGACCGGACGGCCGCAGTTTTGGCTGGCGGTGCTTCTTTTCCTCCCCGTCGTCGGCTCTATCGCCTATGTGATTTTCGAGCTGCTGCCTGATTTCGCAGGCAGCCGGCGCGTCCGGCAGGTTGCAGAGGATCTACACACGACGGTCGATCCAGACCGCCATTGGCGTCAACTCGGCGAGCAGCATCGGATCAGCGGCACTGTCGAGGCCAAACGCAAGTTCGCCGAGGAGTGCGAGCGCAAAGGAATGTGGGATCAAGCCATCACCCTTTACAAGGACGCTGCGCAAGGCATCTATGCCGACGACCCCGACGTGCTACGCGGGCTCGCACGGGCGCAACTCGGCAGCGGTGATGCTCGGGCGGCCGAGGAGACCCTGCATAAGCTCCGCGACGCAAACCCCGAATACCAGAACCAGGACGCGCATCTGACCTTTGCCCGGGCACTCGAGGCACAGGGACGGCTTGAGGAAGCCGAAGTCGAATACCGAGCCCTAGCTGGCTATTTCATCGGCCTCGAAGCCCGCACCCGCTACGCTTTGCTGCAGCAGAAGCTTGGCGATCCGGCTGCGGCACGAAAGCTTTTCGAAGATGTCATCCGCGCCAGCAAGGCGCGCGGCGTCGTGCTGTCACGAGAGGATAGGGACTGGGCAAAGGTCGCGCGGAGCAACACTTCGGGCGAGTGAAGCGGTTACAGAGCGCCAAAACGCCCGGATGGCCAAGAAGAGCTGACGCGCGGCGTAGAACGCTCAAATCATTTCGCGAACGAGCGGCCACAACGACGCAACGAGCGCAACGGCCATCGCCACGTTGAAAATCCTGACCTGCCTCTCATTCGCGAGAAGCGGCCTGAGCGAGGTGCCGAAGAAGGCCCACGTCGTCGCTGAAATCAGCGAGACCGTGAGAAAAATCGCTGAAATCAACGCAACGCCGGCCCAGAGGTTTGCGGGCGAAACGTAGTTGGCCGCGACGCTCAGCGCCACCATCACGCCTTTCGGATTGACCCACTGGAAAAGCGCCGCCTCGAAAAACGTCATCGGCCGCGCTTTTTCAGTGACGACAGGATCGCTCGTTCCAGCCGTCGCGATCCGCCACGCGAGCCACAGCAGATACCCGATACTGATGATGCGCAGCACCGAATAGAGCGTCGGAAAAACCGTGAATACCCGCCCAGCGCCGAGAGCGACCCCCGCGAACATGATCGTGAACCCGATCGTCACGCCGAGGATGTGCGGCCACGTCCGCGCGAAACCGAAATTGACGCCGGATGTCAGCAGCATCGTGTTGTTCGGCCCGGGCGTCATGCTCGAGACGAAAGCAAACGTAATGAGCGACAGAAAGAGATCGTGCGACATCATCTGAACGGCAACGCGGCGAACCGGTTCTCCCTGTTGCCGATCACAAACTGCGAGAACTTTTGGCGATCAGCCGCCCGCACCCCGGCCGATGGCGGCGATGCCGGTGCGCGAAACTTCGACCAGCCCGAGCTCCGTCATCAGCTGAACGAACGTCTCGATCTTCGAAGGCTTGCCCGTAACTTCGAAAACGAAATGCTCGAGTGACGTATCGACGACTTGGGCCCGGAAGATCTCGGCAAGCCGCAGCGCTTCGATACGCTTGTCGCCTTTGCCCGCAACCTTGACCAGCGCAAGTTCGCGCTCGATCGCTCCGCCCTCTTCCGTCAGATCGCGCACGCGATGCACCGGAACGAGGCGCTCGAGCTGATGCTTGATCTGCTGCAGCACAGCCGGCGTGCCGCTGGTGATGACGGTAATGCGCGACACCCGCTTCTCGTGCTCGACCTCGGTGACGGTCAGGGAGTCGATGTTGTAGCCGCGGCCCGCAAAAAGGCCGATGACCCGCGCCAGCACGCCCGGCTCGTTATCGACGACGATCGACAGCGTACGCGATACGATCTCCTGCGATCTGAGTACGCTCGGCGGCGGCATTTGCTTCGTTAGGTCGGACATCGTCGGTCTCTTGGTGTCGGGATGAAAGTTTGGATCAGATGAAGCTTTCGACCAGCGTGTGGCCCTCGGAGTAATCCGGGATGCGCCACGGCTCGACGAGCGCTGCCGCCCGCCACGCCTTGAAAGCCGTATGCGCGAGAACGGCATCCATATAGGTTCGCGTCGCCTCGCGCACGGGTATTTGATACGTGTCGAACCGCGTCACGACAGGCGCATACATGGCATCGGCCGCCGAGAACGCACCGTAGAGAAATGGCTGTCCGCCCGCAAAGCGATTGTGCGCCTCCGCCCAGATGTCCTCGATCCGGTCGATGGAGGCGCGCATGGGCTCGGTTAACGGCGGCGTCGCAAAACGGGCGCCGAGATGCATCGGGCAAGCCTGTCGGATCGCCTGAAAGCCCGCGTGCATCTCATTCGAGATGGAGCGGGCATGGGCACGCGCGCTGACATCGCGCGGCCAGATCGCAAGCTCCGGAAATTTCTCCGCCAGATACTCGATGATCGAGAGGCTCTCCCAGACGGCGATATCGCCGTCGGCGAGTGCCGGCACCTTCCCCGAGGGCGAATACTCGAGCACCAGCCCACGGGTTTCTGGCGTCCTCAATGGAATGAGAACTTCCTCGAACGGAATGTCGAATGCGGAAAGCACAAGCCATGGCCTGAGCGACCACGACGAGTAAAGCTTGTTGGCAATGACGAGCTTCAGCATCGTTGCTAGTTCTTGCTCGCCGCGCCGGCGTCGGCATCGGGGTTGGCTTCACCCGGCTTCCGCGGCGGGAACACCGATTTCAAGAAGATCGGCATGCCGTTGGTGTCGACCAGCTTCTTGAACTTCTCGGCTTCCTTCGTCGATATTTTGTATTGCCGGAACGTCGCGACGAACCGTTGCCCCATGCCACGCGCAATGTCTTCCGGCGCCGGCGTGCCCATCCGCACGCGATCGGCTTGCGGAATGCGCGCATAGATCTGCGCCAGCACTTGGCTGTGCATGTAGTCCTGCGCCATGCACGACTCGAGACCTGCCGAATATTCGCTGGCGAGCGTCTGCGTCCGGTAGCAGGCGTCGAGGAATTTCAATACGCCGGCCGAACCCTGGCTGCGATGCAGTTCGCCAAGGCGTTTCGCGGCATCCTTGATGTTGGCAACGTGGTCCCAGGTTTCCCTGGCAGCCGACGTCTGCGGCACGGCGACGATGGCGGCCGCGCACATGGCGGCGGCCAACACCAGTCCGATACCGAAACCTGAGCCCCCGTTTCTCAAACCAATACCTTCCCTTCGTCGCCGATCGCGCGCTCGACCTCTTCGTCCGTAATGTTCTCGCCGAGCAGCATCTCGTTATGACCCTTTCCGGAAGGAATCATCGGGAAGCAATTCGCGAGCTTGGCGACGCGGCAATCGAACATCACCGGTCCCTTCGTATTGATCATCTCTTCGATGGCATCGTCGAGATCTGCGGGATGCTCACAGCGCATGCCCGTCCAGCCGTAGGCTTCGGCGAGCTTCACGAAATCCGGCAGCGCTTCCGTATAGCTCTCCGACAGGCGGTTGCCGTGCAGGAGCTGCTGCCACTGGCGCACCATGCCCATGTATTCGTTGTTCATGATGAAGACCTTGACGGGCAGCCGGTATTGAACTGCCGTCGAGCACTCCTGAATGTTCATCAGGATCGACGCGTCGCCCGCAACGTCGACGACGAGCGATCTCGGATGCGCAAGCTGCACACCGATGGCGGCCGGCAGTCCATATCCCATCGTGCCCAGTCCTCCGGACGTCAGCCAGTGGTTCGGCTCCTCGAATTGAAGGAACTGCGCCGCCCACATCTGGTGCTGACCGACCTCAGTCGTGAAGAACGTATCGCGATTCTTCGTCAGCTCCTGCAGACGCTGACACGCGTACTGAGGCATGATGATGTCTTTGGAGTTTTTATAGGCGAGCGACTTCTTCGCCCGCCAGCCATCGATCTGCTTCCACCAAGCCTTGTGTGCCGGCTTGTCGAGCGTCGGTGCTTTGGCCTTCCAGATCCGCAGCATGTCCTCGAGAACGTAGGCGCAATCGCCGATGATCGGCACATCGACTACGATGTTCTTGTTGATCGACGAGGGATCGATGTCGACGTGGATCTTCTTCGATCCCGGCGAAAACGCATCTACGCGGCCCGTGATGCGATCGTCGAAGCGTGCGCCGATGTTGATCATCACGTCGCAATCGTGCATCGCGAGATTGGCTTCGTAGGTGCCATGCATGCCGAGCATGCCGAGCCACTGCTTGTCGGACGCGGGATAGGCGCCGAGCCCCATCAGCGTCGACGTGATCGGATAGCCCGTCAGCCGCACGAACTCGCGCAGCAGCTGGCTTGCCTTCGGACCCGAGTTGATGACGCCGCCGCCGGTATAGAACACCGGCCTTTTGGCGCCGGCGATGATATCCACGGCTTCGCGCACAGCCGTCTGCTCTGGCTTCAGCTTCGGCCGGTAGGTCTTATGCTGAATATTCGACGGCCCGACATAATTGCCGAGCGCGAACTGCACGTCCTTCGGAATATCGACGACCACCGGCCCGGGGCGGCCCGTCCGCGCGATGTAGAACGCTTCGTGCAGGATGCGCGCGAGATCGTTCACGCTCTTCACGAGCGTATTGTGCTTCGTGCACGGCCGCGTGATGCCGACCGTATCGCATTCCTGGAACGCATCGTTGCCGATGAGGTGCGTCGCCACCTGCCCCGTGATGCACACGAGCGGAATGGAATCCATCAAGGCGTCGGTGAGGCCCGTCACGGCGTTCGTCGCGCCGGGACCCGACGTCACGAGACAGACGCCGACCTTGCCGGTTGAGCGCGCATAACCTTCCGCGGCGTGCAACGCCCCGCCTTCCTGGCGAACGAGGATGTGGCGGATCTTCTCCTGCTTGAAGATCTCGTCGTAGATCGGCAGCACCGCGCCACCCGGATATCCGAAGACCAGCTCGACGCCCTGGTCGGCCAGCGCCTGCAGTACGATTTCGGCGCCGGTCATCGTGCGTGCCATGCGTAAACTCCTTCGCCGGCCAAAGGGCTCGGGCGGTTTCGAAAAGGTTGCCGGAAAGTAGGTGTCGGAGCCTAATTGGTCAACGCTAACACTGAATAAATGCGAAAATATCGCGCAAATAACTTTCCGTTTCTTTCGTCTCGACCGGCATCCACGAAATCATATGTCTTTTGAGCCAAGTCTCCTGCCTTTTTATGTATTGGCGGGTCTCCGCTTTCGCCTCATCCAGCGCTTGCTCGACGGTCGCCTCGCCTGCGATCAACCGAAGAAGCGGCCTGACCCCGATGGCCCGCATTGCCGGCAGATCGGCATCGAGTTGTAGCAACGACAGAGCCCGCACTTCGTCAAGAGCCCCCTCGCGCATCATCCGCTCGAAGCGGGCATCGGCCCGGGCATGAAGCTCCGCGCGGTCGCCGGAAACCGAAAGGCACACTGCATCCGCTTCCGCGATCACCGGCTCGCCGCGCAGCGATTGCCATTCGGCGAGCGAACGGCCCGTCTGGTCAATCACCTCGAGCGCCCTGACGATCCGCTGCAGGTCGGTCGACACGAGGCGCGAAGCCATGACTGGATCGCGCGCCGCGAGTTCGCCGTGCAAGGCCCCAGCCCCCCGTCGGTCGCCCTCTCCGCGCCAATACGCACGAATCTCCGGCCCGATGTCGGGGATCGGGGACAGCCCTTCGAGCAACGCTTTGAAATAGAGGCCGGTGCCCCCGACGATAACCGGCCGTCGCCCGGCGCTCTGAGCCTTCGCGATCGCGGCCACAGCATCGCGCACGAAGCGTCCCGCCGAATAGGCCTCGCTGGCCGGCACGAATCCATAGAGCGCATGTGGAACGCGCGCCTCGTCCTCGGGCGGCGGCCGCGCCGTCAGAATGCGCAGCTCCCGATAGACCTGCATGCTGTCGGCATTGATGATCTCGCCGCCGGTGCGCTCGGCAATCGCCAGCGCCAGCGCCGACTTGCCGCTCGCCGTCGGCCCGGCGATCAGGATCGGCCGAAGATCTGTTTTGACGCTGCTCATGAAAAAGCCTCCTAGCGCCGCAGTGCTAGGAGGCACAAGTCGTACGGTAAATCCCGCATGCGGCCAAGAAGCCGCCCAGAAGCCGCGTAGCCTAGTAGCTGACCTTCAACCGCGCGCCGAAGACGGCGGCATTGTCGACTTCCGTAGTTGCGCCCGGATTCCAGAAGTACTGGAAGTCGGGAGTGATGCTGACGCCGGGCCTCAGTTCGGCAGCGTAGTTGATCTCCACCACGGATTCATACGACCGCAGGGCGCTCGGATCCGTCGCAACGCGATCGGAGGAAACCTGCCCGTAGCCGAAAGCAGCGCCAAACGTATCCTTGGCGCGGCCGGGCACGAAGCCCGTGAACAGAATGCCGGTATCGACGTACAAATGCATCGGACTGATGTTTTCCGGACTGGTCGAAACACGGGCGAAGACATTGACGCTCTGGCTGTCGCCGTTCTTCCAGATCTGCTGGTCGACAATGGCATAGAGCCCGTAGTCCGAGTTCACGGCCGCCCCGGTGTTGAAGTTCGTATAGAAGCCGTCGGGAGCGTCGAACTGCTTCCAGCCGCCGAGCTTGATCGTGCCGGGCAGACCGACGTCATATCTGAAGGCGCCCTCGATAATCATCAGCGCACCGTCGCCAAAGCGGAAGTCGGTGCCGTGCCTATTGGACTCCTGCGCGTTCTCAAACGGTTTGGCGGGGCTGCCGTTGAAGATAGCTGCCAAAATCGTGAGGTTATCGTTCGGCGTATAGGCGACACGCGCGCCCATTGCGGTCAACGGATACGCCGGTCCGCCCTGAACCATGTTCGACGCCACGATGCCGGCCCATCCGAACGTACCGTTCAGGAAGGCCGCCGCCGTGTCGCTGACGAAGAATTCGGTATCGGCGGCAATCGCACCGATCTTCACTTTCACCTTGTCGTCGAGCAGCGACTGTTCGAGCCAAAGTTCGTCAAGCCGGACGGCTTCGAGGCCTTCCAAGTTGCTGACCGCGAAAATGCTGCCGGTCTTCGAGGTCGGGCCGATACCGTGAATATAGAAGGCGTTGGCGTGAATGACCGCGCCCTTCCAGCCGACGAGCTTTTCGAGGTCGATATCGACATAGGTCTCAACGAGGCCATTGTAGGTCGAACCGCGCGACTGACCGCCGGAGGTCACGTTGAAATATTCGCCGGTGTAGTTGAGCCCGTATTTGATGCCGGAAGCTGCGAGCGAGGCGCGGGCCGCATCGTAAGGCAATTCCTGCGCAATCGAGAATTCGGGAACGCCATTATCCGGCTTGTCCTCGGCTTTAGCACTCGTAGCGGACGCAACCGATACCAACGCCAAAACCGGCACGATGCCGGCTGCAAATTTCGACTTCATTCCAATTCCCCCTCACCGCCGCCGGACATCGCCGGAAACGACCGGCGCTTGCCCCCCGCCCAGCGGCAAACAAACAAATTCAGATCCTGAGGAAAACAAAGAATACTTGACGATGGTCGTCAACATCCGGGCGGCTGCGACCCTCTGGTATTAAACAAAGCAGCCTAGACCCTGTGGCTGAATTGCAATCAAATCGCTTGCCCTCGGCATTTGCGTTGCCGCACCTCGGCATCCTGGCGGGAAATCTATCCCCGACCGTCCTCGTGCGAGGGTCTCTGATCGCCGGCTTTCACACGCGCCGATTCGCCTGCGGGGAAGCCCAGCCTGTTCGTCCCACCGTTGCCGAAGCCGAATTCTCGCCCCGTCCACCGCCGCCAAAGCGCGGCGACCTGCGGCCGTGTTCGCTCCCAAAGCTTCGCAGCAGCGTCCTTGGTCCGAGCCTTCACCACGCGGCCATACCGCCAAACCCACGATGCACGGATCTGCGCGAACAGCGCGTCCTTCCAAGGCATCAGCCAGTTGAAGCCGCGCGCGAACCAGCCGATCTGCATGAGCGACGGCTTCGTCAGAATGAAGAGATGCGCGATGATCGCAGTCGACGCGATCTTCGCTCCGATGAACAAGAGCGTCGCCGTCGCGAAATGCCCGTTCGCCAGCAGCCACACGGCGACGAACTTCAGCGGCAGCAACAGCGCCGTCGGGAACGCCAGCACCAGCAGCGCCGCATAGGGTGGCAGCCCGGCGATAAACCGCTCCGCCGCTGCAATGGGCGCGTATTTCGCGAGCCGTCCGATGAGGTCGGAAAGCGGCCGCCAGCCCCATTCCTCGAAGAGGATGATCAGCGCCATGAAGATGTTGAGCGCGGCGATCAACGGCCCGCGCGAAATCGTCCATGCGGTCCTGAGAATCTCGCGCACAGTCCAGAGCGCAATCACCGAGCCGCGCCAGATCGCGGCCAGAACCCGTTTCGACGCCTCTGCGAATTCCTGAGCTTTCAAACGTCCATATCCTTTCGAAATCCGGACCATACCGGCCGAAAGGTGAAGATTAACACCCGGCGAACAGGCGGGGATAAGTTTTCCCGTGCGCCGGATCGGCGCCTTCCTGACGTGCTCGGCCTTTGCGGCAAAACGGCACTTGAGCGGAGCGTCGCCTTAAAGTATACTTTTTATGTAAACAATAAGAGCATGACGATAAGGCCGGGCGAGGAAACCATATGAAGTTGACCAGTCAGATCCTGTTGGCGAGCACCATCACGCTCGCAGCCGTCGCTGCCCCGCGCTTCGCATCCGCGGCCGAGCACATCATCGAAATGCGCAACGAGGACAACGCCGGCAATCGCATGGCCTTCGAACCGGGATTTTTGAAAGTGGAACCCGGCGACACCGTGAAATTCGTTCCGACCGACAAGGGCCACAACGCGGAAAGCGTCGATAAAGTCTGGCCGGAGGGCGTGCCGCAAGTGAAAGGCGACTTCAGCAAGGAAGTCGTCTTCAACGCGGAGAAGGACGGCCTCTACGTCTTCAAATGCCTGCCCCACTTCGGCATGGGCATGGTCGCGCTGGTGCAGGTCGGCAAGCCCGTCAATCTCGAGGCGGTCAAAGCCTATCAGGCGGCTGGCAAGTCGAAACAGCGCCTCGAGGGCGAAGTGGCGAAAGTCGTCCCCTAATGGAATCGAGCTAGGCCGCAAGCTTCCTGGAAGGGCTAAGGGCTTAACTCGTAACTAGCCCCGAGATGGGTCTCCCGGCCCCTTATCTCGGGGCTAGTTTTTTGCCGCAAGTTGCGATCACACTTCCCGCAGAACGCGGCGAACGCGAGATCCCGGCCCATGGCATACTTACTGGAAGAACACCGGCACGACGTTTTTCGCACCACCGGCCAGCACACCTATCTCGGCAACGGCGACGTGTTTGTCCCGCGCTCGCTGGCGATCCGGTTCACGACACGCGACGAAGCCGAGACGAAGCGGAAAAAGCTGCCCAACCCCGACGGCTGGAAGATCGTCGAAGACTAGCGCCGTGCTGATCTAAAGACGCAGTCCGCCGCCCTTTCCGTCTCACGCAGGCTCGCCCGCCTCTTCGAGCGCATGCGCAAGTTCCTCGCGTGCCTTCTCTGCTTGCCGCTGCCGCGCCCATAGGCTCGCATAAAGCCCGTTCTTCGCGATCAGTTCGCCGTGCGTGCCCTGCTCCACGACGCGCCCCGCCTCCAAGACGAGAATGCTGTCGGCATGGATGATCGTCGACAGCCGGTGCGCGATGACGACCGTCGTGCGGTCTTTGGAAACCCGGTCCAACGCGTCCTGAATTTCCTTTTCCGTATGACTGTCGAGCGCGCTCGTCGCCTCGTCCAGCAGCAGGATCGGCGGCGACTTCAGGATCGTCCGCGCGATCGCGACGCGCTGCTTCTCGCCGCCTGAGAGCTTCAGGCCCCGCTCGCCGACCATCGTGTTGTATCCATCGGGAAGCGCCCGCACGAATTCGTCGATCTGCGCCAGCTTCGCCGCGTGATAAACCTCCGCGTCCGTCGCGTCAGCACGGCCATACTTGATGTTGTAGAAAATCGTATCGTTGAACAGCACCGTATCCTGCGGCACGACGCCGATGGCCGCACGCAGCGACGACTGCGTCACGTCGCGAATGTTCTGCCCGTCGATCGTGATCCGGCCAGCCGTCACGTCGTAGAAGCGGAGAAGCAGCCGCCCGACCGTCGACTTGCCCGCACCCGACGGGCCGACAATCGCGATCATCTTGCCCGCAGGCACGTCAAACGAAACATCCTTCAGAATTCGCCGCTCCGGATCGTAGGCGAAGCCGACGTGGTCGAACCGGATGGCACCGCCCGTCACCTTGAGCTCCTTCGCGCCCGGCGTGTCGGCGACTTCCGGATTCTGTTCGAGCACTTCCATCATGCGCTCGATGTCCGTCAGGCCCTGTTTGATCTCGCGATACACCATGCCCATGAAGTTGAGCGGCATGAAGAGCTGCAGCATCAGAAGATTGACCATCGCGAAATGGCCGACCGTATCCTTGCCGGAGACGATGTCCGTCGCCGACATCGCGAGACAGATCGTCAGCGCGATCGTGAAGATGATCGCTTGGCCCGAGTTCAAAACCGCGAGCGACGTATAGGTCTTGATGCTCGCCTTCTCGTAAGCCGCCATCGACTTGTCGTAGCGAGCCGCTTCCCGCCCTTCCGCGCCGAAGTATTTCACCGTCTCGTAATTCAGCAGACTGTCGATCGCCTTGGTGTTGGCGTCCGTGTCGCTCTCGTTCATCGCCCGGCGGATCGAAAGCCGCCAGTTCGTCGCCTTCACCGTGAACCAGAGGTACGCCGCGATCATCAGCACGATGGTGACGATATAGCGCCAGTCGAACTCGTAGGCGCAGACCGCGATGATCATCAGAAATTCGACGATCGTCGGAATGAGCGTCATCAGCGCCATACGGCTGATGTTCTCGATGCCGGTCCGGCCCCGTTCGAGAACGCGCGTCAGACCGCCCGTCTTGCGTTCGAGATGAAAGCGCAGTGACAAACGGTGCATATGCTCGAACGTCGAAAGCGCGAGCTTTCTCACCGCATGCATCGCGACGCGTGCGAACATGCCCTCGCGGATCTGCACGAGCAGCGACATCACGATGCGCGCGATGCCGTAAAAAATGGTCGCCAGCACCGGCGCGCCGATCAGCCAGGGCAGCGTTTGGCTGCTCGCCACATGCCCGCCCGTCGCCGCGACGAGCGCATCCGTCGCCCACTTCAGCGTGAAGGGCACTGTGACAGTCACGCCCTTGGCGATGACGACGATGATGAATGACCAGATGACTGTCCGCTTGAGGTCGGGCCTGTCCTCAGGCCAAACATAGGGCCACAAAGCCCTCAAGACCCGGTTGGACTTGGCGGAAGGCGTAATGCGCGCCAGCAGTCCATCGCGGACCGCCACGCACCAATTGACAACGGCGCTTTGCATTCGGCTTCAGATAGGATCATGCGCCGGGAAAGTCCATCGCCGTCACCGGCGCGGCAGATAAAGCCGCTGGCACGTATAAATGTGGCTCGGATCGCGAATGACGTTCCGGTTCGCGCGATAAATCCGTTTGAAATATGCACCCGACCCGTAGTGCCGAAGGGCGATCCGCCACAGGGTATCGCCGCGTGCGACCGTATATCGGCCGGGCAGTAAAACCTTCTCCCCGGCCGCCCGGCAGCGGCCCTGCCGCGCCCGCCGGACCCACGGCTTCACCACCGGCCCCCGCGCCTCGTTATTGGAAGCCACAACCACACGCCGTTTCACGGAACGATGCGCATGCGCATGGGAATGAGGCCGCTTGCGAGCGACACCCTTTTCACCGCGCGAAGCCGTCTTCTTGGAGACTGTCGCAGGCAGTTGGGTTTTTGCTGGCGGCGGCTCGGCCGCGCTCGGCGCAGCGGCAACTTTCGTCTTGGCCTTGTCCGCGTCCATCGCCTGCTTGGCGGTCTCCGAGGCGCGCTTCGCGTCCGCATCTCTCTTGGCCGCCTCTTCTGCGAGACGGACTTTTTCGGCTGCTTCTTTTGCCTTCGCTTCGCGATCAGCCGCGGCCTTCAGAGCTTCCTCGGCCGCAATACGCTTCGCGTCCTCTTCCGCCTTCCGGCGTGCCTCTTCCGCAGCTTTCGCTTTAGCTTCTTCAGCGGCCTTCAACGCTAGCCGCTCGACATCTGCCTTCCGTTCTTCTTCAGCTTTCTTGGCGGCGGCCGCTTCCGCTGCCCGCTGCGCAGCGAGTTCCCGTTCCTTGGCCGCGGCCTTCAGGGCCTCCTCCGCCGCGACACGCTTCGCGTCCTCTTCCGCCTTCCGCCGCACCACTTCTGCGGCTTTTGCTTTGGCTTCTTCGGCTGCCTTCAACGCTTGCCGCTCGGCTTCCGCCTTCCGCTCGTCTTCAGCCTTCTTGGCTGCGGCCGCTTCAGCCGCACGCTGCTGCGCTGCCTTCTCTTCCGCCGCAAGCCGAAGCTGATCCTGGCGCTTTTGTTCCTCCGCCAGACGCTTGGCCTCGTCGGCCTTCCGCTGCGCCTCGAGCCGGGCCGCTTCCGCGTCGCGAGCCTTGGCTTCCTCGGCGGCCTTTGCCGCAGCTTCGGACAATTCTTGGCTGTGCTTGGCTTCCGCCTCCGCCGCAAGCTTCGCTTGCGCCGCGTCGAGCGCCTCTTTCGCCCGGAGAGCCGCAGCCTCAGCGTCTTCCTGCTTTACCAGTTCGATTTTGCGCGCGATTGCGTCCGCGTCGGCACCGCCAGCGGGCGTCGACAATCGCCGAATGATCGTCGTCTGAAATTCGCGATTGGCTCGCGCCAGCCAGTCCTGCACGCGATCGGAAACGCCAAGCTCTTTCGGCGGCCATAAACTGTCGGTGAGATCCTTCGCCGTCCCCGGCGAGGTCTCCCCGTTAGACGGCTTCGACTGATCCTCGGCCAACAGGAAAAGCGGCTCGTCCCGAGCGTCGAGCGTATCGTCGTTATCCTTGGCGACGACCCGCGGAAATCTGCTGTCGACGGCGAAGGTCGTACCCATCGATTGCGCATCGCCATGGTCAATGGCGGCATCAAGCGGCAGCGGCAAAAGCGCCAAAACGCCGAGCAGCGCGGTAACGGCACCGGCGCGCGCGCTGGAAATCGCGGTTTTCTTCGCGGAAACCGTGGCTTCGCCGTTTTTCATAACTTCGCCTTTGAACCCCGCTATGAACTAACCACACGCGGCAGTTTCTCGCCAGCCCCACGGGGCCCGGCAACGTGAAAATAGAATTTGAACGCTGTACGGCCTCCACAAAAGCAGCATGCAACCCAGGCATACTCTGGCGGGTAATGAGCGAACCACTAAATATTGAAGTTACGTAGTTTGTGAATGGAACGAGAATGAATGAAATGAGCAAGGTGCCGGCCGGCACACCGGCGGAAGATAAGAAATCCACAGCCCCCTCGAAAATTGAAAGTGTCTGCGTATATTGCGGCTCCGGCAAGGGGCTGAGCACGGCCTACGCGATTGCGGCCCGAAAGCTCGGCAAGGCTCTCGCCGACAATAACATCCGCCTGATCTACGGCGGCGGCAGCCTCGGCCTGATGGGCGAGGTCGCTCGCGCCTCGCTCGGAGCGGGCGGCAAGGTAACGGGCATCATCCCGGAATTCCTCGGTAACCGCGAACTGATGCTGAAGGACGTCGACGAGCTGATCGTCGTCGAGAACATGCACACACGCAAGCAGCTGATGTTCGATCGCGCCGATGCGTTCGTCGCCCTCCCCGGCGGCGTCGGCACTCTGGAGGAACTCGTCGAGCAGTTGACCTGGTCGCAGCTCGGCCGCCACGCGAAGCCCATCGTCATCGCCAACATCAATGGCTTCTGGGACCAGTTCCTGTCGCTCCTCGCGCACATGAAGAAGGAGACCTTCATCCGCGATGGCCTCGACGTGCATTTCACCGTCGTCGACAAGGCGGAAGCCATCCTTCCGGCAATCCTCAAATCGGCCCCGCCGCAAAAGCCCGCGGCCCAAGAAGACCTGCTGGAGAAGTTTTAGAGCGCGTAAGGGAAAGGACCACAGCCAGCGAGGCAATGCCCTGTTGCGCCTGGACCGCTTCCCTTCTAATCAGCGCATATGGCCAAAACGACCGCAGATCCGCTTCCCCCAATCGCCCGCATTCCAGACGCCGAAATCGCGGGATACGTCGAACGCATGCGTGCCGGCGAGCGGCGCGCGATCTCGACGGTGATCACCGAGCTTGAACGCCTGTCGGCCGCCGCGCCGGGGTTGCTGCAGGCGCTGCAGCCGCATTTGGGGCACGCCCTCGTCGTCGGCTTTACAGGACCGCCCGGCGCCGGAAAATCGACGCTCGTCAACGCCGTCATCACGCATCTGAGACAGCAGGGTCGTACCGTCGGTGTCATCGCCGTCGATCCCTCTAGCCCGATCTCCGGCGGCGCCATCCTCGGTGATCGCATCCGCATGACGGCCGCGCTCGACGACGATGGCGTTTTCGTACGCTCGCTGGCCTCGCGCGGCTATCTCGGCGGCCTCTCCCCCGCAGCCGTGCGCATCATCGATGCACTCGACGGCGCGGGCTTCGATATCGTGCTTTTGGAAACCGTCGGCACCGGCCAGAACGAAATCGACGTCGCCGAGGTCGCAGACATCCGCGTCGTCATAGCGGCGCCAGGCATGGGCGACGACATCCAGGCGATGAAATCCGGCCTTCTGGAAATCGCTGACATCATCGTCGTCAACAAAGCTGATCGCCCAGGCGCCGAGCAGACGATGCAGCAGCTCATCGGCGCATTGTCGATCCGCGCGATGGCAGCCGATAAAGTCCCGGTCTTGAAGACGAGCGCATTAAGTGGCGACGGCGTTCCCGGCCTAGTCAGCGCGTTCGATGACATCGGCAGCCGTGTCTCAGCCGAAGGCGCGATGAAGAGACGCCGCCGCCGCGCCCGCTACCTGATCGCCCGCGCCGCCTCCGACATCGTCGCCGCACGCATCAAATCCGGTGGCAAGGAAGGCCTCGACCCGCTTGCCGATGCCGTGCTCTCGGGCACCATGACGCCCGACAAAGCGGCGCGCCGATTGCTGGAATAGCTACTCGCGTCCTCCAGTAAATGCCGCGACCGACCAAAGCTATAGCCACCTGCGCCGCTTGAAATAGAGATACGGCAGGATCGCCGAGATCACCATCATGCCCAGCGCGAACGGATATCCGAGCCCCCACCGAAGCTCCGGAATGTCCGCGAAGTTCATACCGTAGATCGAGGCGACGAGCGTCGGCGGCAGAAACACCACGGCCGCAACCGAGAAGATCTTGATGATCTGGTTCTGCTGCAGATTGATGAGCCCGAGCGTCGCGTCGAGCAGGAAGTTGACCTTACTCGACAGAAACGTCGCCTGATCGGTCAACGCGACCACGTCGCGATAGAGAACCTTGCTGCGCGCCTTGGCTTCCTTCGTGACCTTCTTATCCTGGTCGACGCTCGTGTGATAGGTCAGCACACGGTTGATGCTGACGAGACTTTCGCGGACCTTCGTCAAGAGATCGCCGTCCTGCCCAATCCTCTCGATCGCCGCCTGCAGATCTTCGCTGGACGGCGAAGCCTTTTCCTTGCCCTTCCCGCCCTTGCGAAACACTTGCCGCGAAACCTGATCGATCCCCGTTCCGACGCGCTCCAGAGCATCCGCCATCCGATCGAGCAGCGCTTCGATCAGGCCCATCATGATCTGTTCGCCGTTGCCAACGGGCACAGCAGTGGAACGCTGCGCCCGGACAACGAAATTCGCAAAGGCCTTCGGTTCGGCATAGCGAACGGTAACGAGCGTGCTGCCCTTGAGCACGAACGAGATCGGCGTGTTGATAGGCTCGTCGCTTTCGAGCAGGGATGCCGCCGTCAACGTCATGAACTCAGCGCCGTCCTCCTGGTAGAGACGGGCGGAGACTTCGATTTCCTGCATCTCCTCCCGCGTTGGCAGCGAAATTCCAAGCAGCTGCTCGACGTAGCGATTGTCCTGGGGAGCGGGATTGTAGAGATCGATCCAGACCGGAAGATCGATCGGCGGCGCGGTGATCTCGGTCGGAATGCCTTCCTGCGCCAAAACAAGGTGCGAATTTTCGCGGCGATAGCTGCGCAGCATGTCAGGCCCTTCCGGTTCTCGGCCAGCACGCAGCCGTCCGAGCGGGCCCGATATCAGGCGAGCTGGAGGGATGCGGGCGAAATCGAAGTGTCGCTTCGACTGTCGCAGTCCATTTGTGTTGATCCTCGTATCCGGGCCGACGGATGAGCAGGCAAGCTCACAGGCGGCCGCGGTCGGCCGGGAACCTACTCTTGCGCTACGTCAATTTCCAGGGGGGTCTTGACGGTTAATTGGCCCTCAAGCGATCGCGAGCCGGCTGTGCCTGATTGAATACACGAAATAGATGACGAGCCCGACCGCCAGCCAGACGACGAAACGCAGGTGCGTCTCGAACGGCAGGAAGGCGATCAGCGCACCGCACGAAATAATGCCGAGCGTCGGAATGATAATGCCGCCGGGCATCTTGAACGGCCGCGGCAGATCCGGGTGTGAAAATCTGAGCGAGATCACGCCGGCGCACACGAGAACGAACGCGGCCAGCGTCCCGATGTTCACGAGTTCGGCGAGAATGCCGAGCGGAAGGAAGCCCGCCATCACCGCCATGACGAAACCGACGATGACCGTCGTGCGGACCGGCGTATGCGTGCGGCGGTTGACCACCGAAAAATATGGCGGGAGGAGCCCGTCACGCGATACGCCGACGATGATGCGCGTCAGGGCGTAGTAGAGAACGAGCATGACGGTCGTCAGACCTGTGATGACGCCCGCGGCGACCAGCGCCGAAGCCCAGTTGTACCCGATTTTCTGAAGCGCGAACGCGACGGGCGAGGATACGTTGAGTTCGGTGTAATTGACGATGCCCGTCAAGACGCCCGACACCACGATATAAATGATCGTGCAGAAGATCAGCGAGCCTACGAGCCCTGTCGGCACGTCGCGCTGCGGGTCACGGGCTTCTTCGACGGCCGTCGAAACGGCATCGAAGCCGACGTAAGCGAAGAAGACGAGAGAAGCCCCCGCCAGAATGCCGACCGGCCTGCCTTCCGGGGTGTGCTCGAACCAGCCAAAGGGCGCGAACGGAGTCCAGTTCTCGGGGTGGATGTTGAAGATCGCAACAGCCAGAAAGATCGCGATCGTCCCGAGCTTCACCGCAACCATCGCCGCGTTGACCCGGGCCGTCTCCTTCACCCCGATGATCAACATGATCATCAACAGGAATACGATACCGAATGCTGGGAGGTTCACGACACCACCCGCGAACGGCCCCTTCGTGAACTCCGGCGGCAGGCCAAGGCCGATGGCCGTGAGCGCGTTGTTGAAATAGCCCGACCAGCCATTGGCGACCGCCGCGACCGAAACGCCGTATTCGAGAATGAGGTCCCAGGCGATGATCCAGGCGATGAGCTCGCCGAACGCGGCGTAGCTGTAGCCATAGGCGCTTCCGCATCCCCCGACGCTTGACGCGAGTTCCGCATACGAGAGCGCCGCAAAGCCGCACGCCAGCCCCGCGACGACGAACGAAAGCACGACCGCAGGACCCGATTGCGTGGCCGCCGCAACGCCCGTCAGGACGAAAATGCCGGTTCCGATGATTGCTCCGATGCCGAGCAGCGTCAGATCGAGCGCGCTCAAGACACGCTTCATGCCGAAGTCCGAGTCGTCGTAGGCGACAGATTTCTTGCGGAAGAGATCGGCCATGCGCGGGTCCCTCATGATCTGGACATCTTTGGTCACAGGACATTTTGGCGCTGGATAACCTTCCCCACCCGGACGGCAATTCCCCCGCCGCCGCGCCCATCAGGACTCCGTGCGCCCGTATGTGACATTCGCCCAGCCGTTTGCCGATGTCCAGAATGCCGTTGCCGAAAAAAGTTGCCCGCCCACTTGTTAGGCAGACCACGACCGAACCATGAAGCCAGCCGCTGAGCAGGACAGCGCGGACCCTTGCCCGGCGGTCCCAAACCCGATAGCGAGTCAAAAAAACGCGGGCTGCACCGGCGCGGTTCGGCGACACGGCTTCAGCAAGCCGGGTTGAACGAGCCACCCTCTGCGAGATGGAGCACAACGATGTCTGACGAGGCCGTAGTCGCCCAAACGGGGCCCTACCAGGTCGATCTCACGGAAGGCCAGGAATACTGGTACTGCCGTTGTGGCCGGTCCAAGACCCAGCCCTTTTGCGACGGCTCGCACGAAGGCACGTCATTCGAACCGCTGCGGTTCGTTCCGGACCATACGGGCACCTTCAATATCTGCGGCTGCAAGGCGACGGACGACGAACCCTACTGCGACGGCACGCATAACGTCCTGTAGCCACGCGGCAACAGCAGTTTCGGCGCGCGATCGCAGCCTGTCTCAAAGAGGCACATAAACAAAAGGCCGCCCCGCGCTGGATTGCGCAAGCCGGCCTGAATGAAGCTGGAAAGCTATAAATCTACGGGACGCAATTGCAGATTATTACGGTCCTGCAATGTTCGGAATATTAGCGGCCCTGAGAAGCGTGCATGCATTCCGTCATTAGGCGTCTTTCGAGTTTCCTCAATTCATCCGGAATATCCCGGCCCGAATCCCGAAACTCCGTGATTCTTTCTTTCACGAGGGCGTAGCACTGGCGCGGATCGTCCTCAGACTGCTCCATCTGATGGACCAATTCAGCCAGCTCCCCGCTGCCCATCTGTTGCGACATTATCTTCAAGTCTCCCGCTTATGGCTTTTGCGTAGAGCCCGGAGCGGGGGTTCAGTTGGCCGCCCCGTAGAGCTCATCGACTCATTACATCCTTGGGTCTTTCAATGTAGGCCCACCCCCACGCGAATTGAATGCGCAAATTTGAACGTAGACCGACGATTTTTACGAGTGTGACTTAACTGCCCTGAATATTACCTGAACAAAAAACAGAAACGCCCCGCTCGTAATAGTAGGAAATAGGTCAGGCGTTCGTGGCGATTCACTGGCGGTAATTGAAGTTGCCATTCACGAATTGTTGCAAAGCATTTGCTGCGGGGCAGCGAAAAACTCAGAGCGCGCCGAGTCTCGCTGAAGCGCCCGCGGCTGTGGCCCCCCGCGATTGCTGAAGCGTTGCCCGTCTGCTACGCCTCCCGCGTTGCATCAAGGATTTAGCTCGATGATACCCCGCTACTCACGACCCGAAATGACCCGCATCTGGGAGCCGGAGACACGCTTCAGAATCTGGTTTGAAATCGAAGCTCACGCCGCGACGGCCACCGCGAAGCTCGGCATCATTCCCGAGGCTGCGGCAAAAAACATCTGGGAAAAAGGGTCGGCCGCGACCTTCGACGTCGCCCGCATCGACGAAATCGAAGCGGTAACGAAGCACGACGTGATCGCCTTCCTGACCCACCTCGCCGAGCACGTGGGTCCGGACGCCCGCTTTATTCACCAGGGAATGACGTCGTCCGACGTCTTGGACACCTGCCTCAACGTCCAATTGGTCCGCGCCGCCGATCTCCTGATTGCCGACCTTGACCGTCTCCTCGCCGCGCTCAAGGCCCGCGCGTTCGAATTCAAGGATACGATCACCATCGGGCGCAGCCACGGCATCCATGCCGAGCCGACAACGTTCGGCGTCAAGCTCGCCTATGCCTACGCCGAGTTCACACGCGCCCGCGAACGAATGGTCGCCGCGCGGAAGGAAGTCGCCACCTGCGCCATCTCGGGCGCGGTCGGAACCTTCGCCAACGTCGATCCACGCATCGAGGAGTACGTGGCGGAAAAGATGGGTCTCGTCCCCGAGCCCGTCTCGACGCAGATCATCCCGCGCGACCGTCACGCCATGTACTTCGCGACCCTCGGCGTCGTCGCCTCGAGCATCGAACGCCTCGCGATCGAGATCCGCCATTTACAGCGAACGGAAGTGCTGGAAGCTGAAGAGTATTTCTCGCCCGGCCAGAAGGGCTCGTCGGCGATGCCCCACAAGCGCAACCCGGTCCTGTCGGAAAATCTGACTGGTCTGGCCCGCATGGTGCGCGCCTACGCTCTTCCCGCGATGGAAAACGTCGCCCTCTGGCACGAACGCGATATTTCGCATTCGAGCGTCGAGCGCATGATCGGCCCCGATGCGACCGTGACGCTGGACTTCGCGCTGGCGCGTCTCGCCGGCGTCATTGAAAAGCTGGTCGTCTATCCCGAGACCATGAAGCGGAACTTGGAAAAGCTTGGCGGCCTGCACAATTCGCAACGCGTACTGCTGGCTTTGACCCAGGCAGGCGTCAGCCGCGAGGACGCCTACGCCCTCGTGCAGCGCAACGCCATGAAGACTTGGGAGCAGGGCAAGGACTTTCTGACCGAACTCAAGTCCGACAAGGACGTGACGGCGAAGGTGCCGCCTGCCGCGCTCGATGCAATGTTCGATATCGATTACCACACCGCCCACGTCGATACGATCTTCCGGCGCGTATTCGGCAACGCTTGAACGCCGCCATCGTCACCAAACTGTAATAAAACTGACGTTCCGCTGCCATATCGGCTGCCGATAGGCTTAACCTCGATATATGTCGGGGTGGTGGGATGTCAGTGCCGGACTTTGCTTTCGGTATCGAAGAACGTCATGAAAATGACGCGGCCGAAGAGAACCCGGTTATCGATGCAATTGGCCTGATCAAGGGCGCCGTCGCCGTCGGCGCCCTTTCGTTCGCCGTCTTCGGCCTGATGCCCGGCATCGATCTCGCGGCCGCCCACCTGTTCTACGCGGGCAACGGCCAATTCGTCGGCAATCAGCTGACGGCCTTTGGCCTGCTGCGCCTCGCCTTCATCGTCGCGTTCTATGTGACGTGCGCTTTGACCCTCGTGGGAGTGTTCATCACCGCCCGAAGAGCCGTCAGCTGGCTCGGCGTCGACAAAAGGAAATGGCTGTTCCTGGCCGTTTGCCTGCTGACGGGCCCGCTGGTCGTCGCCAACATCGGCTTCAAGGATCACTGGGGCCGTGCTCGCCCGCGTGACGTCGTCGAATTCGCGGGCAGCAAGGCGTTCACGGCGCCGTTTACGCCCTCGAGCCAATGCACCTACAATTGCTCGTTCGTTTCGGGCGAAGCTTCATCGATCTTCATCGTGCTGTTCGCCGCCGCGATGCTCTTCAAATCCCTCTCGCGCAACTTTGTCACATCCGCGATCGTCCTCGGTGGCCTCGCCGGACTGACGCGCATGGCACAGGGCGGGCACTTCCTGTCGGACGTCATCTTTGCCGGGGTTTTCATGGCGATTACCGCCGGATGTCTGCAACTCCTTTTCGACACATTGGAAGGCGAGCGTGCGGGTCTGATCGAGCCGGGCTCGGCCTGAGTATCTGGCCTGGTCGAATGCTGCTACGTGACATCCGCAAACCGAAAGTTTAAGCGAGCCTCGGGCGGAGACTATTTGAGTCCGATGGGAATCATGATCGCGGGTGAACCGCAAACCGAATTCGGGGCGCAGGAAAAAAGCCGGAACGTCGCGTTGCTCCTCTGGGGTGCAGCGATCGTTGGTGTGCTTGCCGGCATTTTGTTCAGCCTTTTCCCGGAAATCGATACGCGGACGGCCGCATTTTTCTATCGGGGCGACGGCATCTTCACCGGCAAAGGCGGCGGGATCTACTCGGGCACAACAACGACCATCGCCGACGTGATCCGCCTGACGCTTTATGTTTCTTTCGTCGGCTTCTGTGTTTTCACCGTCTGCGGCCTTGCGGCCTCCGTCCTTCGCAAGCGCGCGAGCTTCGGCTTGACCGCTCCGAAATGGCTCTTCCTCTCGGCGTGCCTCGTGATCGGACCCGGCATCGTCGCCAACACCATTCTGAAAGATCATTGGGGCCGGGCAAGACCCGTTCACCTCGTCGAGTTCGGCGGGACGAAGACGTACACGCCGCCTCTCCAGCCTTCGAAGCAATGCGAGAAGAACTGTTCGTTCGTAGCAGGCGAAGCATCGATGGCCTACACGGCGTTCTTCGCCACGGCGTTTCTCTTCGCCGGCATGGGCGGCAGGCTTATCCTCGCGGGCGCACTCTGCGGCTTGTTCTCAGGCCTCGTGCGCATGTCGCAAGGTGCGCACTTCCTGTCCGACGTCATTTTCGCGGGCGTCGTTATGGCCGCAACTGTTGCCGGGATCTACCTGCTATTCGGTTTGATTTCGCGTACAGGAAAAGCCGATCCAGCAACCGATACGCCAAACCCGCTCGCCCGATGGTGCTCATGGTGACGTCCGAAACGCTAACCGGGATTTCCGCGCCAGACGCCGCCAGCCCGGCAATCGGATCATTGCGTGAGGCAGGCAATTCCCGACCGCAGCTGACCGTCGTCATCCCGACCTATTGCGAGGCGGGCAACATCGCCGCCATGATCGCCGCGCTTGACGCCGCGCTCGCGGGCATCCGCTGGGAAGTAATCTTCGTCGACGACGACAGCCCCGACGGCACGATGGGCGTTATCCGCGCCATCGGCGCGAACGATCCGCGCGTCCGTGCCATGCGCAGGGTTGGCCGACGTGGCCTCGCAGGCGCCGTGATCGAAGGCATGCTCGCCTCAGCCGCCGACATCGTGGCCGTCGTCGATGCCGATCTCCAGCACGACGAAAAACTGCTGCCGCGCATGCTGAGCGAAATCGAAGGCGCCGGCGCGGACATCGTTATCGGTACCCGCTACAGCCAGTCGGGTGAAGCCCGCGAAGGCTTTTCCACCGTGCGCCGCCTTTCGAGCTCGCTTGCGACCGCCCTCTCGAACCTTCTCCTGCGGACGAACGTCAGCGATCCGATGAGCGGCTTCTTCATGCTCAGAAGAAGCCTCATCGACACGATCGCGCCAAACCTTTCGCCGGGCGGCTTCAAGCTCCTTCTCGACATTCTGGCATCCGCACCGTCGGGCGTCCGCATCCGCGAGATCCCTTACGTGTTCCGCCCTCGCCGCGTCGGCAAGTCGAAGCTCGACGGCATCGTCATCGCAGATTTTCTCGGGCTGCTTCTCGCCAAGGTCTCCGGAAATCTCCTCCCGCCGCGGTTCGTCCTGTTTGCCCTTGTCGGATCGCTCGGCCTTGTCGTTCACTTGTTCGCGCTCAGAAGCGCCATTCACATCAGCGGCACGTCGTTCAACGTCGCCCAGATCTTCGCGTCGTTCGTGGCCATGACCTTCAACTTCTTCTTGAACAACGTCCTAACGTTCCGCGACCGCCGCTTGACCGGCTTCGAAGCGATCAAAGGCCTGCTGATTTTCTATGTCGTGTGCAGCATCGGCGCGCTCGCCAACATCGGCGTTGCGGATCTCGTCTATAGCCACGACACGACATGGTGGCGGGCCGGTATCGCGGGCGCCCTCATGGCCGCCGTCTTCAATTACGCCGTCAGCTCTGCATTCACCTGGCGGCGATGACGGCCGTTCTGACCACGGAAGCGGCAAGCGGCTCCGCCGCCGGTGAACGTCAGTTCGACAATCGCACGGCGAACAGCGTGCTGCTCGCAGCCATCCTCGCGCTCGCCGCTATTCGCCTCGGCCTCGCGAGCTATCTCGGCCTCGTCGACGATGAAGCCTATTATCGAATCTGGTCCCTTGGCTCCTCGCTCTCCTATCTGGATCACCCGCCGATGGTGGCCTGGATCATCGGCGCGGGCCGCGCCATCGCCGGAGATACGACGCTCGGTGTTCGTCTGCTTGGCCCGCTCATCGGCGCGGCCGGCGCTCTCGTTCTCTGGCGAACGGCCTATCTCCTCTACGGAGCGGACATCGCGCGGCGAGCGGTCTGGATCATGCTGGCAATGCCGCTGCTAGCAGTCGGCGGTATCATCGTCACGCCGGATCTGCCGTCCGTGCTTTGCGCCGGGCTCGGGATCTGGGCGCTCGCCGAGCTGAACCACAGCCAGAACGCCAGATGGTGGCTCGCCGTCGGACTGTTCGCGGGTCTCGGCCTGCTGTCGAAATATACGAACCTCTTTTTAGGCGGCACCATTCTCGTGTGGCTGCTCGCGACGCCCGAAAATCGCAAATGGCTCCGCGCACCGGAGCTTTGGATCGGCGGCATCATCGCGGCCGCCGTCGCCAGCCCCGTCGTCATCTGGAACGCCGAGCACGGCTGGGCATCCTTCACCAAGCAGTTCGGACGCGTCGCCCAGAACGGTTCGGCCGGACCGACCTATCTGCTCGAGTTCATCGGCGTGTTCTTCGCGCTGGCGAGCCCGGTCATCGCGGTGCTTGCCATCGCCGGTCTCGTAAGGATCACGCGCTCGGCACTCGCAAGCCGGGGCCGCAAAGAGAACGACCTGCTGCTAGCCGCAGCGATACTGCCGATGCTGGTCTACTTCGCGGCGCACGCGCTCCACGACCGCGTGCAGGGCAACTGGCCCGCACCGCTCTATCCATCGCTCGCAATCTGCGCCGCAATCGCGCTTCAGGACGTTTCGCAGACATGGCGGCGAACGACATTCCTTGCCGCGCTAGGAACCGGCTTCGTGATGACGGCCGCCATCTATGCGCATGCGATCCATCCGCTGGCGATGACTGCGAAAGATCCGACGGAACAGATGCGCGGCTGGCCCGCGTTGGCCGATGCAATCGAAGCCAAGCGCCGCGAAACAAATGCCGGCTGGGTCGCCACCTCGAGCTACGCGACGACCGGACAGCTCTTCATGGGCCTTAGAGGGCGAAGCGAAGTCGCACAGCTCGATCAGCGCATTCGCTATGAATTCTTGAGCCCGCTCGACGCCTCTCTGCTGGAAAAGCCTGCCCTCTACGTCGAACTCGAACGACGTGTCGATCTGCCGTTGATGCAAAGTAAATTCCGCAAGGTCGAACCGCTCGGAACACTGATCCGCGCCAACGGCAGCTCCGGCGGCGCAACCTACGTGCTCTACCTGCTCTCCGATCCGCCAGCACCGCCGCTTTAATTTTCAATCACCGGCGAAGCATCAGCGCCGGCAGGCCGGATGGTTACGGGCTGCCGGTCGCTGGCAATGATACTAAGCGGCTTCCCTGTTGAGACGACCCTCGGCAAGTTTCGTCAGCTTGTCGTCGGCGCCGTATTCTTCCTTCAAGGTCTTCTCGAGGATCGTCGCGAGATCCTTGTGGCCTAAGAGCTTCGCCCATGAAACGAGCGTGCCGTAGCGCGTGATCTCGTAGTGCTCGGCCGCCTGACCGGCAGCGATCATCGCGGCGTCGCGCGTGTCCGGATCCTTGATGTCCGACATCAGCTCTTCGCCTTCTTCCAGAATGCCTTTGATGGCTGGACACTCCGTTGCCTTCGGCTTCCGGCCAAGCGCTTTGAACACCTCATCGAGACGGGTGATATGCTCCTTCGTCTCTTCCATGTGACCGGTGAACGCCTTGGCAAGCTGCGGCGAATCCGAAGCCTTCGCCATTTTCGGCAACGCCTTAACGAGCTTATTCTCCGCGTAATAAATATCTTCGAGCGTGTGATTGAACAGGTCTTCCAGATTTTCGATCTTCATGGGGGAGCGTCTCCTCAAGCTGGTTTCGCTTTATGCGGCGATCCGATTGCTAAGGCAGCAACGCCACCCATCGCCGGAGGTTCCCGGAGGGAGGACCATTCAGAAAACGGCAATAACTCTCAGGCAGGCCGGTTGGCCACGCCTATCAAGTGGCGAGGTGCGTGTGAGCGGCCCTAGACGCTCGGCACGTTGGTCGAATGCGCGGCCAAGGCCGACCGGATCAACACTTCGCGTTTGTTGGCGCCGACGGCGGCACGCGCATCAAAACCGAACTGCTTGATTGCGCGGCGCAAACTGAATATCCGCGGCGTTTCTTGTACAAAGGCTTCATAGCCGAGGGTCTTGAGATAGGCCGTCATCTCCAGCCGATATTTCGGATCGAAGCGCCCGCGCCCATCATTCCAGAATTTCTGCGGCCCGATAAAGTGAATGATTGCCGGATCGGTTTCTTCGGTAAGACGAGCGCGAGCCCCGAACATCCAATTCCAGATCGGAGATAGCTGCTGCCATTGCCCCTTGGTCACGGCGTTCAAAGCGCTTTGGTCGTTCATCATGCCGAGGTAGCCGCCGTTTGCGATATACTCGAGGCACCTCTCGCCGATCCGCTGCTTCTTGAACTCCTTCCTGTCGATCATCATCACGCCGGAGTTGAAGTACGGTGTATCGTCGTCGAGACCCAGCCGGCGCTTGTAGTCACGCCAGACCGGATCTGCGGCTCTGACGATATCTCCGGCGTCGAAGACGGCGCCAAAAGCGTAGCCGTCGAGATCCATCGCAAACAGCTGCGAGATTTCCCTGTTGCCGATCCAGAGGTCACAATCGAGATAGAGAATTTTCTCATAGTGCTCCGGCAGCACGGAATCCATCGTCAGCCGCCCGAACGCAATCGGCGGTTTCTTTTTCAGCGATGCCGTCCGTTGCGCCCGCTCGTCGGGCACGAAATCCTGAATGATGATGCCGTCATCGAGCGCCTGGCGCACGGCTTCCGGACATTCGGTGACCAGGAGTCTGATATCGAAGTTCCGCGATCGTTGCCGCGAGAGCTTCTGCGCCACGAAAAGCGCAGCCGGAAGATACTTCCGATCGGCCAGCAGAACGGCGACATTTGTGCAATTTCCCAAACCCGACTCCCGTTTGGCTCTCGATTGACCTCGCCTGTTACAAAAGGTACGGAGGCAACCGGCTCGGAATCAAAATTTCCTCCCAAAGTTACAATTGAAAGAGGTTCCGCGCCACAAATGTGCCATTTCGTTGGCAGCGGAACCCACAACTTGTTTGAGTCGGTGCCAAAGATGGCGACACGCCCACGACGAACGTATTCAGCCTCGCCGCACATGCAGGACTCCCGGCGCCCACGATGAAAACATCGGAAGTCGACATTCTCATCGTACCGGGCTGGCAGGACTCTGGTCCCGATCACTGGCAAAGCCGCTGGGAACGAAATCTCAGGACTGCGCGCCGCGTCATCCAGCAGGACTGGGACAACCCCGAAGTCGAAGTCTGGGGCGACCGCATGGCGAAATTCGCCGGCGGCGCCACGCAGCCCGTTGTCGTCGTCGCGCATTCCGTCGGGGTCGCGGCCACGATTTTCGCGGCCGACAAGCTGAAGCGCAATCGCGTCATCGGCGCGTTCCTCGTTGCGCCCGCGGATCTTGACCACGCTGACTTCTGGCCCGACACCGGTGGCAAGCGATGGCCGCCCGAGAAAGGCCCGCGCGGCTTCGAGACGATGCCCGAACGGCGCTTGCCGTTTCCCGCACACGTCGTCGTCGCCAATAACGATCTCTATTGCAGCTACGCGCGCGCCGAGCATCTCGCGGGAAAATGGGGCGCAACCTTGAGCGACGCCGGCGAAAGCGGTCACATCAACATCGCCTCCGGCCACGGTCCATGGCCGGAGGGTCTGCTACAGTTCGGCCAATTCTTGAAAAAGCTCGGCTGACCCGAGCTGTTTGCCTGTATCGTTGGCGCGGTCTCAAGCGATCGAAATCGCACGGCCAGCGTTCAACGATTTCAGCGGCGAAAGGTTGTTTCGATGACCATTCATACGTGGTGGCTCTTTTTTGCTGCAGTGTTTCTTCTCTGCGGCACGCCCGGACCAAACATGCTCCATGTCCTGACGCGCAGCGTCCGTTGGGGCGCGCGGCGCAGCATTGCGGCAATGGCGGGATGCCTGACTGCGCTCATCATTGTGCTGGCCGCGTCCGCCGCCGGTCTCAGCGCCGTCTTGATCGCCTCGCCGCTTCTCTTCGATGTCGTGCGCTACGGGGGTGTGGCCTATCTGATTTATCTTGGAATCAGGGCTTGGATGGGCGCCGATGCTCCGATCGACCTTGGCGCCGATCAGCCGATGCGATCTCTATCGCTGGCCGCTCTCTTTCGCGGTGGATTTATCATCGGTCTCAGCAATCCGAAGCTGCTGCTCTTTGCAACAGCATTTTTTCCGCAGTTCGTCGACAAGAGCGCGCCGCAATTGCCTCAGTATGCGGTCCTCATTCTGACGTTCGCAGCAGCAGAATCGTTCTGGTATGCGGTCTACGGATTGGGAGGTCAGACCCTCGCCACCTACCTGACGAAGCCCGCGCTCAAGCGCGCATTCAATCGCGTGACTGGCGGCATCTTCATCGGTTTCGGAGCGGCCTTGCTCGTCACACGCCCCTAAGCGCGCACCCGGCGGCCGGCTCCGTGAAGCGAAGCCGCCGGCTGCAAAAAAATCCGTCAGCTCTTCGCCGATTCGATATCGCGCACGGCCTTCGCCAGCGCTTCCGCCATGAAGCTGCGGATCTCGGTATCGGAAACGGCGATGCCCTTCGCTGCGAGATCGCCCTTCACCTTCCGGAACACGTCCTCGTCGCCCTTCTCGAGAAGATCGGCCTTGCGAACGTCCTTCACGTAGGCGTCGAGCGCCTCTCCCGTAAGCCCGAGCTTCGCACCGGCCCATTCCGCAAGCGCCTTGTTGCGACGCGCCTCGGCGCGGAAGCGTAGATCTTCGTCATGGGCGAACTTGCTCTCGTATCCCCGTTCGCGTTCGTCGAAGGTCGTCATGCCTCATTCTCCTCCCCGGACTGCCAGCCGGTATGGACTTTTGGTTGTATAGACTAGATCTACACGCTGTACGCGTATTGCAGGGGCCCCGCAAATGCATATCTCAGCGCACGGTTACCGCGTGGGCTAAGCTAAATCAACGGCTTGGCTACCGCTCACCATAAGAGGTGCTGCGGCTCATGGTCTACATTGTGTCGCCCCCCTCGTTCGGCTAGTGTCCGGCCAAGACATCCGAGCGCGAAAAGGTGCGCCGCTTCTTTCCCGACAAGAAGAAAACCCGTTGGAGAATCAAGGCGTCAGCGTCCGTGTACGAACTCGTGAAAAGATCCGTGTATCGCAATGAGTGAGAGCAAGCTGTTGATCCTCAGAGGTCCAGGAATGAACAAGCGTCGGCGAATTTACGAGGGCAAGGCGAAGGTCCTCTATGAGGGTCCTGAACCGGGCACCCTTATTCAACACTTCAAGGACGACGCGACCGCCTTCAACGCGAAGAAGCATGCGTTGATCGAGGGCAAGGGCGTTCTGAACAATCGCATCTCCGAGTACATATTTACGAAGCTCGGCGAAATCAGCGTGCCGACACACTTCATCAAGCGTCTCAATATGCGCGAGCAGTTGATCCGCGAGGTCGAGATCGTGCCGCTCGAAGTCGTCGTGCGCAACGTCGCTGCAGGCTCGCTCTCGACGCGCCTCGGCCTTGAGGAAGGCTCGCAGCTGCCACGCTCGATCATCGAGTTCTACTACAAGAAGGACGAGCTTAACGACCCGATGGTCTCGGAAGAGCACATCACGGCGTTCGGCTGGGCAACCCCGCAAGAGATCGACGAGATCATGCAGCTCGCGCTGCGCATCAACGATTTCTTGGTCGGCCTCTTCCTCGGCATCGGCATCCGCCTCATCGACTTCAAGGTCGAGTTCGGCCGCCTCTACGACAACGACCAGGTCCGCCTGGTCCTCGCCGACGAGATCAGCCCGGACTGCTGCCGCCTGTGGGACATCCAATCGGGCGACAAGCTCGACAAGGACCGCTTCCGGCGCGATCTCGGCGGCGTTCTCGAAGCCTACCAGGAAGTGGCCCGCCGCCTCGGCGTCCTGACGGAAACCCCGCGTCCGCGCGGTGCAGGTCCGGTGCTCGTCGCATCGAACACGCCGATCAACGGTCCGGTCACGCCCGTCAACGGCAAGCCGAACTAAATTAGTTTCCCTCTCCCCATGACCCTGCACGCGTCATGGGGAGAGGGTTAGGGTGAGGGGCAGCAATCACGTTCGCATGGTGGCCGCCCCTCACCCCAGCCCTCTCCCCGCTGCGCAGGGCGAGGGAGTAAAGGACCTGCATGAAAGCCCACATCAAAATCACATTGAAGAACGGCGTGCTCGATCCCCAGGGCAAAGCCATCGAAGGCGCCATCAAGGGGCTCGGCATCACGGGCGTTGGCGACGTCCGTCAGGGCAAGTACATCGAGGTCGATCTTTCCGAGAGCGATCCGGCGAAGGCGAAGGCCATCGTCGAGCAGATGTGCAAGGACCTGCTCGCCAATACGGTCATCGAGAATTACAGCTACGAAATCGGTTGAGCCATGGCGCCAAGGGTGCGGATGACGCTTGCCATCGTCGCACTCGCGCCATGTCAGGCGCTCGCTGAGCCCGCCCGGGCACCACCGCCCGATCTCGATTGCAGCATAGGGTTCGAAGCGCTCCGCAATTGGGCCGGGTGGCTTCCGGGAGCGGAACGCGGAAGCGGAAGCCGCCCAAACGTCATCACGGTCGTCGAGCCGGACGTCTGGCGCGTTGAGATCACCATTACGGAGCCCGGCCAGACCGCGCACCCCGCAGTCGTCCTGCGCAAGTTCGTAAAGCAGGTGACCGGCGTGTGGACGGCACAGAGCAAGGCCTGCGGCTTTGGCGATCAGACGTCCTTTGCGGAGCTGCTTGCCGAAATGAAGGCCGAGGACAGCAGATTGACCAACATGTCCCGCGACGAAGTCGAGGAGCAAAAGAAAAAGCTCTCGCCGCTCGGCTCTCCCTGAAGACGTGCACTTTCTTTCCCCTCCCCCTTGCGGGGAGGGTGGCGCATCGCGCCGGGTGGGGGACCGCGCGTTTGAACGGTGGAATTGCCCCCACCCCTAACCCCTCCCCGCAAGGGGGGGGGGGAAAGTGAGGCACCTCGGCAAGTGGACTTGCGGCCGGAGTCGCATTACCTGACAGCTGTCAATTATAAATGGACATGCCGCTCCAGGCGGCTCCAATCAATTCCGCTAACCGAGGCTATCGAGGATGCTCCGCGCTTCCGTCATCGTCTTCCCCGGATCGAACTGCGATCGCGACGTCCAGACCGCGATCGAACGCGTGACGGGCTTCGCGCCGAAGATGGTCTGGCATGGCGACGCCAGCGTCCCCTCGTCCGATGTCATCGTGCTGCCGGGCGGCTTCTCCTACGGCGACTATCTCCGCTGCGGTGCAATGGCCGCGCATTCGCCGATCATGAAGGACGTCGTCACCAAGGCGAAGGCCGGAACGCCCGTCATCGGCATTTGCAACGGCTTCCAGATCCTCTGCGAGTCGGGGCTGCTCCCCGGCGCGCTCCTGCGCAACGCATCGCTGCACTTCATCTGCCGCGACGTCTTCCTGAAGGTCGAGAACGATCAGACGTTCTTCACGAAGTGCTATCGCGAAGGCGAAGTGGTCAGGGTGCCAATCGCCCATGGCGAAGGCAACTACTTCGCCGACAGCGAAACGCTCGACCGCCTCGAAGGCGAAGGCCGCGTCGCCTTCCGCTATTCCAACGAGGCAGGCGAAACGACAGCCGACGCCTGCCCGAACGGCGCCCAGCGCAACATTGCCGGCATCGTCAACGAAACGGGCCGCGTGCTCGGCATGATGCCCCATCCCGAACGCCTCTACGAAAAGGCCCTCGGCGGCACCGACGGACGGCGCGTCTTCGAAAGCATGCTGCTGTCGACACTCGAAGCGGTTGCCTGACGTAACACCGCCTCCATGCGCGCAACCACGCCCCGCCGCGGCTGAGCGGCGGTTTCATTGTGATCATTTCGTGGCATTTGCGGCCGCCCTCTTGGAGCGCAACGCTGCCCTTCCTACGTGTTCAACGATTGCGGGGCCGGGCCCCTCTGGCAGCGCCATAACGGTGCTGCGATGTCGGACCGCATCGGGTGTGCCCGGTGCTGCGTCTTTGCCCCGGGCAGACCTCCCTATTCCGGAGGAAAATTCATGTCCCGACGTTTCATCACGCTTCTCGAACGCATCACGCGTATTCGCGAATGGATCGATCGCGAGCAGCGCTCCAGCGCGACGAGCCCGGTCCGGCTCATCCGCATGCAACAGCTCTATCTTCGCCTTTCGGAAAGTCTCCGCGGGATGACGCGCCAGCGCCTTATCCGTATGGCGTCGGCGCCCCGGTTCAGATCTGAGCGAACATTCTATGGCGCCCACTAGGTCCGCGCGTTTTCGGAATGCTGGTAATCTCCAGCGAGCGAGCAACAAAAAAGGGGCCGAAGGGCCCCTTTTCCATGCAGTCGAACGGTCCGCTTAGCGGCCGTTCCCGCGCCGCTGGCTTTTGCGAGGGTCTGCATAAGCAGACGTCATCGACTGGAACACAGCGAACACGATGGCCTTCATAACATCACCTGTCTTAAGCTAACCGGCCGGGCTCAATCCCGAACCGGATCCCGGGATAAGCCCCCGGGCCGCCTCTTCTACAGTGTAGATATGTGATCCGCCGAAGGTCCGCCAGAGGCAAAAAGGCATGTCTCTTATGCGCACTGCACAATCGGCGGGAAGGCTAAAAAAACACTCGATATCAATGCGATAGAAGAATCAAAAAAAGGGCGGGAGTTGTAGCTCCCGCCCCATCCCAAACGACTTGCAAGCGTGGACTTGGAAGCGCGCCGAGAAAAGTCCGTCGTTATTTCGCAACTGCGTTATACGCGACCTGCTGGACGGGTTGTATGATCATTGATGACGCGCCCTTGGCACACGCGAACGAAAGCGATCCTTCGAGAGCATCGACCTTGGCCGACGTGCCCTCACGCACGATGAGCTTGATGCGCACCGGCTCCGATGCCGCCTTGTCGGCCTCGGTATAAGAATCCGCCAACATGAGCGTCAGATTGCAGGCGTTATCGGCGCTGCTGTAATAGCCAACCGCCCGCTTCGGCCCGACCGCCAAGGTAATGCCCTTGAGCGGAGCAACATGCAGAGCCGTCGTTTCCTCGGCCGACGAAACGCGCGCACCATGAAGCACAGCCAAGCTCGAAAGAAGCACAACGCCTGAGAGTTTCGCGAAACGTGTCATGACAGGATCTCCACTGTCTTAAGCAAGCGAGTTCAAATCCGCGCACAATTGTCTGGACGTGACGTCGTCGCTGAGTGGTGAGATAAGCTCCTGATGGCGCGAAGAAAATCTCTACTTGTGCAACGCCGAACTGCGAGTTTTGCAGCGCGAAACGGTCACAGTCCAAACGGGTAGGACGGAAAGCGCCACATCCAAAGCGCGTAAAACAATCGTCATAATTGGAAGTCGTTGCTCTGGTTCCGCCCGCCACCCGTTATTCGGATGCCGGATCACATGCAGATGGACGCCAAGCACAAAAAGTAAGGCGCTCCGCAGTCGCGACGAATCCAATCCGCCCAAAATTCAGATCAAATGCGGGGCGCCAGATTTCGAGATCCCCAACCCCTGTACGATAGCGCTGTAGGCTACCGGCAGCCTTTTGCTCGAAAGGAAGGCTCATGAAAAACTTCACGGCTCTGACGTGCCTGGGCCTCGCGCCCGTTCCGGCCGCTGATAAGGGCAAAAGGGACAAAACCTCCGGCCGGTCAGCCGCCGCCACGAAGGCCCCGGCCGCCAGCGCGCTCGCAACCGCGATCTACAAAATGGATGAGGCCATGCACGCGCTGACCTACACGGGCAATCCCGACGTCGACTTCGTCACCAAAATGATTCCCCACCACCAGGGCGCCGTCGACATGGCCAGAGCCGAGCTCGAATTCGGCACGGATCCCAAAATCCGAAAGCTGGCCCAGAGCATCATCAAGTCCCAGGACAAGCAGATCGCCGAAATACGGGGTTGGCTCGTCAGGTACAGGAAGGCCGCCGTACCGATCAATTGACGCCGATAGGCCCTCTTTTCCTCGGTTTTTTGGCTGAAACGGCCGAGCGAACCGGCGTGTCGCCGGAACCGCGGGGCGCCCGCCCCACGCCCCGGTAAGCGGGCATCGGCGTTATCGCGACGTTTGGCCATTGGGCCCGTCCGAGGGCAAAGGCGACAAACCGTTCCCGAGCCCATATAAGCGGACGCAATCCGAGCGCCCGACGAGATCCTTATGACCGATACGACTACGCGAAAGATCACGCCCGAGATCGTTGCCGAGCATGGCCTGAAGCCCGAGGAGTACGAGCGCCTGCTCGAAATCCTGGGCCGGGAACCGCTGATCTGCGAGCTAGGCATCTTCTCCGTCATGTGGAGCGAGCACTGCTCGTATAAGTCCTCGCGGGTCTGGCTGAAGACGCTGCCGACCTCCGGCCCGAAGGTGATCCAGGGTCCCGGCGAAAATGCCGGTGTCGTCGATCTCGGAGACGGCGACGCCGTCGTCTTCAAGATGGAAAGCCATAACCACCCCTCCTACATCGAACCCTTCCAGGGCGCCGCGACCGGCGTCGGCGGCATCATGCGCGACGTCTTCACGATGGGCGCGCGGCCCGTTGCGAACATGAACGCGCTGCGCTTCGGCGCTCCGGACCATCCGAAAACCCGCCACCTCGTCGGCGGCGTCGTCGCCGGCATCGCCCACTACGGCAATTGCACCGGCGTCCCGACCATCGGCGGCGAAACCAACTTCGACGAAGGCTACAACAACAACATCCTCGTCAACGCCATGTGCGTCGGCCTCGCGAAGACCGACAAGATCTTCTATTCCGCCGCCAAAGGCGTCGGCCTGCCGGTCGTCTACGTCGGCTCGAAAACCGGCCGCGACGGCATCCACGGCGCCACGATGGCCTCCGCCGAATTCGACGAGAAGAGCGACGAAAAACGCCCGACCGTCCAAGTCGGCGATCCCTTCACCGAGAAGCTTTTGATCGAAGCCTGCCTCGAGCTGATGGCAACGGATAGCATCATCGCCATTCAGGACATGGGCGCAGCCGGTCTCACATCGTCGACGTCCGAAATGGCGGACAAAGGCGGCGTCGGCATCGAACTCGATCTCGACCTCGTGCCCCAGCGCGAAACCGGCATGACCGCATACGAAATGATGCTCTCGGAAAGCCAAGAGCGCATGCTGATGATCCTGAAGCCGGAACGGCGCGACGAGGCGCAAGCCATCTTCGAGAAATGGGGGCTCGACTTCGCCGTCATAGGCCAGACGACCGACACCCAGCGCATGGTCATCATGCACAAAGGCAACGTCGAAGCCGATCTGCCCGTGCCCGTGCTCGCGAACTCCGCGCCGATGTACAAGCGTCCTTACATCGAGCCCAAAAAGCCCTCGAATATTCTCCCCGAATGGGTGCCCGCGCCGAACGCGCTCCTCGGCACGCTGAAGGACTTGATGGGCGGTCCCGCTCTCGCCTCCCGCCGCTGGATCTGGGAACAGTACGACCACATGGTCATGGGCGACACCGTCGGCCGTCCGGGCGGCGACGCCGGCGTCGTGCGCGTGCACGGCACCCAGAAGGGCATCGCCATCGCGTGTGACGTGACACCCCGCTACGTCGCCGCCGATCCTGAGGAAGGCACGAAGCAGGCCGTCGTCGAAACCTGGCGCAACCTGACGGCCGTCGGCGCCGATCCCCTCGCGATCACCGACAACATGAACTTCGCCAACCCCGAGCGGCCCGAGATCATGGGCCAGTTCGTGGCGAGCGTGCGCGGCATGGGCGAAGCCTGCACCGCGCTCGACTATCCCGTCGTCTCGGGGAACGTCTCGCTCTACAACGAAACGAACGGCGTCGGCATTCCGCCCACCCCGGCGATCGGCGGCGTCGGCCTCGTGCCGGATTGGACCAAGATCGCCGACATTCGCCTGAAGAGCGAAGGCAACATGCTGATCGTGATCGGCCGCGAGGAAGGTCACCTCGGACAGTCGCTCTATCAGCGCCACGCGACCGGCAAATTCGAAGGCGCGCCTCCGCCCGTCGATCTGCAAGATGAAATCAAGGCCGGTCGCCTGATCCGCACGCTGATCCGCGAAGGCCGCGCACTGGCAGTGCACGATTGCTCGGACGGCGGCCTTCTCGTCGCCATCGCCGAGATGGCGCTCGCAGGCGGCACGAACGGCGTCGGCGTCGAACTCTACCCCTACGAAGGCAAGCTGCCCGCACACGCCATCTGGTTCGGCGAGGACCAGGGCCGCTACGTCGTCGAGGTAACGCCGCAGAAGGCCGAGGAAGTCCTGGAGCGCGCCCGCCTGCTCGAACTCCCGGCCCGCATCGTCGGCCGCGTCGGCGGCAACGCCATCGCGCTCAAGGGTGAGAACGCGTTGCCGCTCTCCGAGCTTCGCACCGCTCACGAAGGCTTCATGCCGAAGCTGATGCAGGGCGAGCTTGGCGCATAACGATCCTCAGCAAAAGAGGTCCTCAATGGCGAGCGACAGCGATCCTCAATCCGCACAGGAATTGAGCGAAATCAAAGGGGCGCTCGACGTCCTTTTCACCCTGCGCGAAGAATTCGCGACCTGGGTCGAGGAAGCGCAGAACGAGGACCGCAAGGAAGAACTCGACAACGTCTACCAGCACGTCCTGGCGATGGAGTCGGAATATCACCGCCGCCTCGAGGCAATCCTGAACAAAGGCAAGCCGCCGGTTTAATGCTGAGCTTGCGGCACCGGATTTCTCTAAAGCAGCGTCCGGGGGCTTCTTGCCGAAGCTGACGCAGGACGAGCTCAGCGCATAACGGACATCGGATTCGGGAGAGGGCATGTCGATCGTAGATGCGAACTACCGCTTTATCGCGGCAGCTCAGGAAGCGAACGCACGCATCGCCCAGCGGCAGCAGGCGCTCGCGATTTATGTGACGATCGTTCTGTCGTTAATCGCGGCGATGGTGGCGCTCGCGCGTCCGGGCCTCGATCACTCGGACAGTTCGATGCCTTGGCTTCTGCTGGGGTTCCCGCTTGCATCGCTTTGCCTCGTCTTTCTCAACTTCAAGTCCGAGGCGGCGCTCGCGAACATTCGTCGGTTTCTGTCCGAGCTGGAACAACTCGGACAAGCCCATGAACGTCTTCCGAGTTTCAATACCGATGCACGGTGGGTCGAGACCGCCAACCGGGCGCGCCGCTATCACGACTTCGCATCGGCGGCTTTGACGGCGGGCGGCCATGCGATAGGCATTGCTGTGGCCGTCAAGACCAACCCCGGCAACCCGCTGGTCATAACTCTCGGAGCACTGACGGCCATAGCGGGTACGGTTCTGACCGCAGCGCTTCTCTTGGTGCCGCGATGGCGCTACCAGCTGCCCCCGAAATGAAGCGAACAACAAGCAGCTGAAGGAACCCAAATGCGTCACGCTCGCTTTCCAGCCCTACTGGCCATTGCCGCAGCATTCGCTCTGAGCGGTGCAATCCTTCCCAACCAACACGCAATCGCAGAACCGCAAGGAACATCCATGACCACCACACCGTCCGGACTCCAATACGAAGACACCACCGTCGGCACCGGCGCCACGCCCGAGACCGGACAGATCTGCGTGATGCACTACACGGGCTGGCTCTATCAGGACGGCAAAAAGGGCAACAAATTCGATTCCTCTCTCGATCGCGGCCAGCCGTTCCAGTTCCCGATCGGAACAGGGCGAGTCATCAAGGGCTGGGACGAAGGCGTCGCGTCGATGAAGGTCGGCGGCAAGCGCACGCTCATCATTCCGCCCGCGTTGGGATATGGCGCACGCGGCGCCGGCGGCGTCATCCCGCCGAACGCGACCCTGATATTCGATGTCGAATTGCTCGAACTGAAATAGCTCTCACGTCAAAGCGGACGAAGCACGGCATGCGTTGCCGCGCTTCGTTCAGCAGAGCGCCGCCTCTTTCGAATACTGATATTTCGCGAACTTCGCGATCGTCTCGGTCAGATCCTTGCACCGCGACCGATGATAGCGATCGATATTCCCGAGGTATTTTTCGCGCGTCACAGTGTTGGGATGCTCGGCGCCGTGAGTTGCGATTTCCTCCGGGCTCATCTTGGTTTTGATCTGCAGCTTCCGCGCGATGCCGTCCTCGTTGAGCACGGAATACCCGTAATAGAAAATCGCCAGGTCATCGAGCGTCGGGCTCTGATACCAGTGCCGCCCGCCCCGCTCCGGATAGCGCTGCCCGAAATTGTGCAGGCTGCGGCTCGCCCTGAGGCCGAGATTTAGTTTCCTAAAGGCTTTGCTGTCGTCCTCGTAATAGCCGAAGGTCGCCTGCTCGTGCAGTGGCCGCCCATAGGATGGCGGCGGACCATTCATCGGGTCCACGAAAACGTAGTTCCCGATGAAATGCCGCGTCGGCGCGATCACTTTGTCCAGCTGCTGAAAGTTGCCGTAGAGAAATTCCGTCACGTTGAGCGCCATCCGCCACGACCGGCACGTCCGCTCGTAATCCTCGACTTCGCGATCGATGACGGCGCTATCGAAGTAGGCATTCCGCGTCATGTGAATTTCCCAGTCGGGACAGAACTGCTTGATGATCTCCCGGCTGGCGTCGGTGGAATTGTAGTCGATCATGATGCCGTGATCGAAGACGCGGCGGTGGTGAGCGAGCCACCACGGCAGCATGTATTCCTCATTGAAGAAATGGCAGATGACCGTCCGCATTGTGCCCCCTGCGATGAAGTCGCTTAGCGCGCGCCTCGCCTTGTTCACTCCAATGACGAATTGAGTTCGGGTTTTAAGTTGATTCGGCAAGTCCCCAAAGGCTGCGCCCGAAATCGCCGCTTAAATCGCGGGCATGGAGACGAAATCTACGCTGCCCGCCGCCGCTTTAGGCGATACCGGTAAATCAACCCCGGCAGCACGATGAACTCCCCTTCCCTCAATGCGTCCCCGTCGAATTGGCCGTCACCGCGGCGCGGCGCGACACCCGCGTAAACGAGGAGACGCCCGAACTCGTCACGAACGAATTCCGAAAACTCGCGTCCGCCAAACCAGCCAATGACCTGTCCCTCGGGAGTGGCGTCGTGAAGAATGGAATAATCGAGTATCTGCGCGCGGCGGGTGCTGGAAAGCATGAGGGACGTCCCGTTCCGAAGGCTATTTCTGGCCGCCAAGCTCTTCCGGTGGCGCGCCCTTGAAAGGCGTAGCCTGTTGTCGCGACAGCTCATCAAAGCAGGCGAGCCGCGCCGGTCCCGACTCGATCGTCGCGCAATCGTGAAGATCTGATGGCCCCGACTGCCGATTGCTGACGGCCAACAAAACGATCCCGGTTCCCGCAAGCACCCCGATCAGCAGTGCGAAGATGAGCGCGGTCTGTCTGCTCTCGCGCTCTTTCTGCTTCGCAAGCTCTTCAGCTTCTTGATCGAAGCGGCTTTGAAAATCAGCCTCTTTCCGAAAGTCGAATGACATAGTGGCTTAACGCTCTGTAGCCCATCGGATCTGAAAAATAGAATAGGGCGTCGCACATAAAGATTCGACGGCGACGCTCCTGCAAAAATATAAGCATCTCATAAGCACTCGGCGCGAGCTGGCCAAATTACCGATGTCAAAATAGCTATTAACGACAGAAAGCTGATGACGCCGGAATCGTCCGCCAACATCGCAAAAAAGGAGCGGAAGCGATGCGCTCGCCTCCCTCCTTCTGCCGTATGCAAAGAAAACTTTCTTCAAACCGTCCACATCATTTGGTTGCGCCTGGATTCTGTTCCATTTCCGCGCCCGACAAAGAGCCATCGGCCGGCTTCGCATTTGGCATTGCCGTGGAGCCGGTCCTATCGCCGTTGACGCCCGGCTGTTCCTGCATCTGCTTCTCCGAAAGGCTGCCTGAATTCGGCTTGGCTGTCGGCGTGGCTGTCGAGCCGCTGCCCGAAACGCCCGGATGATCTTTCATCGCCTTTGTCGTTATGCCGCTGTCGTCGGCGAGTGCACATGACGACGACAAGGCAAGCACCATCGCTGCCAGAAATGGCTTCTGCATCGGGAACATCTCCTGTTTTGAGTGGCTTATTCTCACTTCGACGCGAAATCGCGGGCCCTGCGAAAGCAGTGCGACCGGACGACGCTTCTACGAGCGCCGGTGTTTTTCGATCTCACATGATCCGTTACGGTAGGGCTCGGAAGTTCGTTTCATGCCCTGCCGGAAATTTCGCGCGGCCACGTAGAAAAATCGGACCGCGTGCTTCCAAACGGGCTGTCCCCTACGGAACATCGTTCCCGGGAAGCTTGGTGCACAAAGCACCCAGAGCTGAAACAAACCTGATCTTTCACCACAAGGACAGTGTCATGCGCGCAGTGAAATACATCGCATCGGCGTTCGTCGCCCTCGTAGCACCGGCTGTCGTCGGCAGCGCATCAGCCGCTACCGATCCGATCGGCATCTGGATGAACGACACGGGCCGCGGCGCCGTCGAAATCAAACAATGCGGCGATACGCTGTGCGGCAACGTCGTATGGGTGAAGTCGGAATCGGATGCGGACGGATGCGGCAAGCAGATCATCGGCAATGTCGCGCCGGTCGGCGGCGGCCGCTGGGATAACGGTTGGATCTACTCGCCGGAACGCGGCCGCAAGTACGACGTCGAACTGACGCCGCTCGCGAACGGCAACCTCAAGGTCGTCGGTTATGCCGGCATGAAATTCTTGTCGAAGACGATGATCTGGAAGCCTGCGCCGCATGATCTGCAGCTCTGCGGTCAGACGAATGCGAAGACCGATACGCCTGCCACCAAGAAACCCGACACCGTAACGGCCGCGGCCGTTCCGCCGCCCGCGGAGCCTACCGCGGCAAAGCCCGAGTCCTCCAGCGTACCGCCCGCAGCAACGAAGGAAGCGAGTGCTGAACCCGCAGCGGCAGCGCCCACACAAGACACGAAGAAGACGGATGAAGCGAAAGCACCGGCACCGTCCTCGGAAGCGCCTGGCGACACGGCGAAGAACGGCGATACCGGCAACGACGAAGGCAAAGACAACGACATCGCCGGCCAGCTCGGCAAGATCAAGATCGGCGACGTGTCGTTGGACAAGGTCCTGACGCGGACCAAGTCCGGCAAGTGCAAGCTCGATCTTCCCTGGGTGAAGGTCACCATCGATTGCGAGCAGTAAAGCTCGCGCCAGCCGAGGCGTTCCCCCCACCTCGGCCAATGAAACACCCGCTGCGGCTGCCCGCAGCGGGTGTTTCCGTCATCGCGCACAAAAAAAACACGCACAAAAAAACACGGCGGCAGATGTCCTGCCGCCGTGCTTGAATTCAACTCGGAAGTATCGACTTAGATGAGGTCGATCTCAGCCGGAAGATACGACGTAACTTCGAGGCCAACTTCCTGCTCGCGAACTGCGGGCTTGGTCCAGGTCTTCATGGTGTCCTCCATTAGACTTCGAGAACTTGAGGTCCTCAGTACGAGAAAACATAGCGACGCGCGTCGATAACGTCCAATCGCAATCGCGTGACAATTTGATAAGATTGGCTGATCGAAGGTCTTGTCCTCTCTGATCGAACACGGCAAGGTTCGAGACCCGAAATACCCCCTCCTGAAACCTGGAGTTTACGCAAAATGCCAATGCCAGCGGCCGACATCGAACGGATGATCAAAACCCGCTTCCCGGATGCCCAAATCGTGCTCAAGGACCTGGCAGGCGACAACGACCACTGGGCCGCCCACGTCGTCTCAGCCGCCTTCAAGGGCAAAAGCCGCGTCCAGCAGCACCAGATGGTCTATGAGGCCCTCGGCGGCAACATGGGCGGCGTATTGCATGCCCTGCAGCTTACCACCGCGCTGCCGCCGGATTGACAACGAGCCGGTCTCGCCCACATCTGAAGACGACAAGCGGGCGCACCGTCTGGGCTGCCCCGGCACCAATAAAGGATCCTCAGGATGGCCTCTGATACCGTCAGCGAAACGATCGCCAAGACGATCGCCGACAATGACGTCGTATTGTTCATGAAGGGTACGAAGCAGTTTCCGCAGTGCGGCTTCTCGGCGACCGCCGTGAAGATCCTTGAGCACCTGGGCGTGCCGTTCAAGGATGTGAACGTGCTCGAGGATCAGGGCGTTCGCGAAGGCATCAAGACGTTCTCGAACTGGCCGACGATCCCGCAGCTCTACGTCAAGGGCGAATTCATCGGCGGCTGCGATATCATGCGCGAAATGTATTCCGCAGGCGAACTGCACAATCTCATCTGCGAAAAGGGCATTCCCCACTCGCACCAGCACGCCTGACGCGCATCGCGCGGAAGCCAGGACCGGCGTTACGATCAAAGCGCTCGCTGCTTCATCCAAGCACGAGCGCTTTTAGTTTTTGCGGATCGATGGCCTCGACGACCCGGCCGTGCTTGCCCGTTGTCGTCTCCGCTGCGAGCATCGCATTCAGCACAGCTTCTTCGACGCTCTCCACAACGGCGAGATAAATCGCGTCGAGATCGTCGTTGCTGACGGCCGTGAATGACAACGACGGCGGCTCCGGCAGCGGACCGGGATCGTTGGTCGTCGAAAACGCCAGGAAGATATCGCCCGAGTTGTTGCCGGAGGGCGTGCCACCCCGCCCGATGCCGATCGACGCCCGCCGCGCCAGCCGTTCGAGCTGCCCCGGCAACAACGGCGCATCCGTGGCGATGATGACGATGATCGACCCGCGCTCGTTCTCGTAAACCCGCTCGCCCGGCAAGAGATCGCCGACCGGCTTACCGCACACCGTCAGCCACGGCCTGATGCCGTGGTTCGCCTGCACCAGCACACCGACTGTGTGTTCGCCGAGCCGCGTCGTCGCCATCCGCGAAGCGGTTCCCGTGCCGCCTTTGAATTCATAAGCGATCATCCCCGTGCCGCCGCCGACGCAGCCCTCTGCCACGGGACCGGAGCGCGCGCCGTCGATGGCTCTCTTCACGTGCGCTTCGGTGACGTGAAATCCCGAAATATCGCTCAGAAAGCCGTCATAGGTCTCAGCCGCGACCGGCAGCGCCCAGAGATCCTCCCCTAGGGCCGAAAAGCGTTTCGCCATCCACTTCAGCGTGGCGTGATGCGCGAGTCCGACCGAAAACGTGTTGGTGATCGTGATCGGCCCCGTAAACCAGCCGGCATCGCGAATCCAATGCGCGCCTGTCATCTCGCCGTTGCCGTTCAGCGAGAAGACGCCCGACCAGACGGGATGCGCAAGATTTTCAGGCGTGCGCGGCAGGATCGCGGTCACGCCCGTATGAACGGGCCCGCCATCGTTGCGCAACGTCGTGAACCCGACCGTCACCCCGCCGACGTCCGTGATGGCATTGAGCGGCCCGGGCTGACCCGGCACCGGCAGACCAAGCCCGCGCGCCCGCGGTTTGCCGTTCGGCGCAAACTTCGCTGGATCGGTCATGAGCCCTCCTGACTGTGCTCTCTTTCCTTACCAGCAATGCAGCGCTTCAGCTTGACCCGCCACTGTCTCAATTTTGCCGAACGGAAGTGTTGCCTCGCGACATCGGCGACAGGGCTTGCCCCGGCCGCGAAAGGAGCGGGAAAGTGCAGGTCATGTGGCTGAGCGGCAGGCGCTTCTTTCTCTCGCTGACCATCCTGACGGCCAGCGTCTGCCTCGCTCTCGGCATCACGATGCCGATCCTGAAGCTCACCACCTTCTCATTCTGGACGACGGAGCACTCCCTCCTCTCGACCGTCGGCGTGCTGCTGCACGACGGCCAGACGTTCCTCGGCATGATCGTACTCATCTTCTCGATCCTGCTGCCGGTGACGAAGCTGCTTTACCTGTTGCTCGTCTCGACCTTGCCGCCGGCCGAAATCGTCCGCCACCAGGGCCGGTTGCGCGCGCTCGAATGGCTCGGCAAATGGTCTATGCACGACGTCCTGGTGCTGGCGTTGACGATCTTCTTCATCAAGAGCCAGGGCGTCTACGATGCCTCGAGCCTCAACGGCGTCTACTTCTTCACCGCCGCCGTCATGCTGATGATCCTGTCCTACGCGTGGATACGAACCGACGGCATGGCCGCCGCACCCGATCTCGTCCCCGTGCTGCCTCAGCCCGACGTCGGGCAAGCGGCCCGCGCCTCCGGCTGGCGCAACTTCGCGCTGAGCTTCCTGATCATTCTGGCGACGGTCTTTTTCGCGCTCGGCCTCATCCTGCCGACGATCCGCTTCACGACGGTTTATGTCTGGACGAATGAGCATTCGATCCTGACGATCATGTACGCGCTCTTCGAGAACGAGGAGTATTTCCTCTGCGCCATCGTATTCGCGGTGTCCGTCTTCTTTCCGTTCCTGAAGCTCTTTTACTTGCTGACGCTGATCACCGCGCACGACATGCCGGATGATTTCCGCCGGAAGTCCTTCGCAACGATGGAATGGATCGGCCGCTATTCAATGACGGACGTCATGGTGCTGGCGTTGATGATCTTCTACGTCAACTCGTCCGGCTACACGGAAGCCCGCGTGCTGCCGGGCGTCTACTTCTTCGCAGCTTCAGCCCTGATGACAATCCTCGCCTATGGCTGGGCCAACGCCGAGCCACCCTCCACGCGTCGCCGGAAGCGCAGACCGGACGGCGGCGGTCCAGCGATCTCGGCGAGCCCCGGCGTCTCCATCGCGCGCGCAACTCATCGCCGCCAATGGTGAAGGCCCGTCTGAGCAATTCGTTCACTATCTTGGAACGAACGCGCGTGGCCTAGCCATGTCGCGCGCAATCCCGCTATATCGTTGCCGCCCGCGCGACGGGTGGATCGATAAATGAGCGACGCAAGCGATGCTGAAAGTCTGGGGACGGCGCAATTCACTCAACGTCCAAAAAGTCATGTGGCTCATCGGAGAATTGGATCTCCCGCACGAGCACATCCCGGCGGGCGGCGGCTTCGGGAAACTCGACACACCCGCATACCTCGCAATGAACCCTCACGGTCGCATTCCCGTGGTCGAGGACGAAGGACGCGCAGTATGGGAATCTCATTCCATTCTTCGCTACCTCGCGGCGCGCTACGGCAAGGACCGCTTCTGGTCGGACGATGCCTGGCAGCGCTCCAACTACGAGCGATGGATGGATTGGTCAGCGACGGCGCTGCAGCCCACGTTCCTCAACGATGTGTTCTGGGCCTTCTATCGCACGCCCGAGACGGAAAGAGACTGGACGATCATCCATCGCGGTGTCGAGCAAAGCGCGAAGCATTTCGAGCTTCTCGATCACTGGCTGCAGGGAAAAGAGTACGTGCTCGGCGAGAGCTTGAGCCTTGCCGATATTACGACAGGCGCCCTTCTCTTCCGCTACTACGGCATCGAAATTCCGCGCCCGAGCCTTCCGAACGTCGAGGCTTGGTATGAACGGCTGAAGGCCCGCCCCGCCTACCGCGAGCACGTCATGGTGGCGTTCGACGATCTCTTCGGCAAACGCTGAACATCGCCACCTGTCTCGTCATCCTCGGCCGAGCGCAGCGAAGCTGCGTCCCCGCTTAGCAACGTCATCCCGGCGAAGGCCGGGATCCAGCCAAACATCGGCACAACGATTTCGGACCCTTGTCCGGGTGCCGACCTCCGTCGGCATGACGGTGGTGAGGTGATACCGATCGACGGAGCACGCAACTTTTAAGCGTAAACAAAAGGTCGCCACGGGCGCCCCCTCGTCATCCTCGGCCGAGCGCAGCGAAGCTGCGTCGATGGCCGGGGATCCAGCGTAAGAGTCGTCGAAGACGCAATATCGGGCCTTCGGCGCGTTTTACGCTGGATCCCCGAACAGTCTCGCGATGCTTGCCTGTTCGAGGATGACGGAGGTGCGCCCGCAATCGACCGTCAGATCGTATGGATGTCGCGATTCTTCGTTTCCGGAATGAACAGGAAGCCGATCACGGCCGTCGCCGCCGCGACCACGATCGGGTACCAAAGGCCGTAGTAGATGTCTCCTGTCGCGGCCACCATCGCGAAGGCGGTGGCGGGCAGGAGGCCACCGAACCACCCATTGCCGATGTGATAAGGCAACGACATCGAGGTGTAGCGAATCTTGGTCGGGAAGAGTTCGACCAGCGCTGCCGCAATGGGCCCGTAGACCATGGTGACATAGAGCACCAGGATAAACAGGATACCGATGACGGTTCCGGCTTGAGGGTTGAAGATGTCGATAGGACTGGACAACTTCACGATGCTTGCATCGCCCGCCTTCGGATAGCCCGCTTCGGTGATCGCCTGACTTCCGACCGTGATCTTGTCCTTCGGATCGCCAACCGCCTTCTCGAGATCGGCGGCAGCAATGTCTTTGCCCGCGATCACGACTTGAGCCGGCTGACCGGCGGGTCCCGCCTCGGTCGTGTATTTGACCGACGCCTTTGAGAGCCAGTCGCGAGCCTTGTCGCAAGCGGTCGTATATTTGCGTGTGCCGACCGGGTTGAACAGCGAGCCGCATTCGGCTGGATCGGCTACGACCTTCACCTGCACCGTCTCGATCGCATGGGCAAGCGCCGGATTCGCCGTCTCGGCAAGAAGCTTGAAGAGCGGGAAGTAGGTGAGAGCGGCGATCAGGCAGCCGGCGAGGATGACTGGCTTGCGGCCGATCTTGTCCGACAGCCACCCGAAGAACACGAAGAATAGCGTGCCGAGCAAGAGCGACCACGCGATCAGGAGGTTCGTGGTGTAGCCGTCGACCTTGAGAATGCTCTGCAGGAAGAACAGCGCGTAAAATTGGCCTGTGTACCAGACGACGCCCTGGCCTGCGACGAGGCCGAGCAGCGCTAAGAGAACGTACTTGTTGTTGGGATAGTGGAAGAAGCTTTCGGTCAGCGGCGCCTTCGAGCCCTTGCCCTCCTCCTTCATCCTCTTGAAGGCCGGCGATTCCGACAGCGACAGACGGATCCAGACCGAAATCCCGAGCAAAAGGATCGAGACGAGGAACGGAATGCGCCAGCCCCATTCCTTGAATGCATCCTCGCCGACGATGGTACGGACCGCGAGGATGACGATGAGCGACAGGAATAGGCCGAGCGTCGCCGTCGTCTGGATCCAGCTCGTATACAAGCCGCGTCGTCCCGTCGGAGCGTGCTCGGCAACATACGTCGCCGCGCCGCCGTACTCGCCGCCGAGCGCCAGGCCCTGCAGCAGACGAAGCGCGATCAGAATGATCGGCGCCGCGATGCCAATCGACGTCGCATTCGGCAACAGGCCGACGATGAAGGTCGACAGGCCCATGATCAGGATCGTTACGAGAAAGGTGTTTTTCCGCCCGACGAGATCGCCAATGCGTCCGAAGATGATGGCGCCGAACGGCCGGACAATGAAGCCCGCTGCGAACGCGAGCAGAGCGAAGATGTTGCGCGTCGATTCATTGTAGATGAAGTCGCCCGCCGGATCTTTCAGCGAGAAGAACTGCCCGGCGATGATGGTCGCAAGCGAGCCATAAAGGTAGAAGTCGTACCACTCGAAAACCGTCCCGAGCGAAGACGCGAAAATGACCTTTCGTTCCGCCGCGGTAATGCCCGTCGTCCGTGAATCGGCGAGAGTTCCCGTTCCCACGCTTGCCATGTGTTCCCCCCAACAGAGCTTCGTTTTTATGAACGCAAGTCTACGCACATAGGCGAACGAGAGGCGAATGACCGTTCTTCATATCGAAATGACGAACGGCACTATGACCAGCGTTGGATTTTATTGCGCAACGCAACAAAAAGGCCGGTGACGAAGCACCGGCCTTTTGGCGAAAACGAAGTTCTTGTCGAACGATTAGCGCGAGTAGAATTCGACGACGAGGTTCGGCTCCATCTGCACCGGATAGGGCACGTCGCTCAAAGCCGGAATGCGCGTGAGCGAAGCCGTCATCTTGTTGTGATCGACGTTGACGTAGTCAGGCAGATCGCGCTCGGCGCTCTTGATGGCCTCTAGAACGAGAGCCAGCTGCTTCGCCTTCTCGCGAACTTCGACGACGTCGCCGACCTTGAGGCGATAGCTCGGAACCGTGACGCGGCGGCCGTTGACGGTCACGTGGCCGTGGCTGACGAACTGGCGCGCGGCGAAAACCGTCGGCACGAATTTGGCGCGGTAGACAAGCGCATCCAGGCGGCGCTCCAGAAGCCCGATCAGATGCTCTGACGTCGAACCCTTGAGGCGCGAAGCTTCGTCGTAGGCGGCGCGGAACTGACGTTCCGAAATGGATGCGTAATAGCCTTTGAGCTTCTGCTTGGCCTTGAGCTGCTGGCCGAAGTCGGACAGCTTGCCCGAGCGGCGCTCGCCGTGCTGGCCGGGACGGCTCTCGCGGCGATTGAGCGGGCTCTTGGGGCGGCCCCAGATGTTCTCACCGAGACGGCGATCGATCTTATGCTTGGCGCGAACGCGCTTAGTCATCTTCTAGCACTCCATGAGTTATGGCACGGCTCGGTCGAACCGTGACTGTGGAGCGCCCCCTCCTCATCCCCCTTTCGGGGGCCGACAGGCATGGACCTTCAACAGTCCCGCCACGGGTGCGCAGAAATCAAACGCGGGCCCGAAAGGACCCGCGAAGACGTGTGGGTGATACCGGCGTCAGGCCGTTTCGTCAACGGCCTATATGACGCTTAGTTCTTCTTGATCGTCGTTTCCGGGACCGAGGTCGACCCTGTTGCGACCGGAGCGCCGGCCGCCGGAGGCTGCTCGGCTGCCGCGAAATTGGGCGGCGGGCTCGCGGCAACATAGGCCGCAATCATTTCCTTAACCTTCTTACGCTGCTCGTCCGAGCAGGTCTGCGCCGGCTCTTTCTTTTCGTCGACGACGACTTCCTTGTCGCCTTCCTTCTCGACGAGCTTGATGCGGCCGGTCAGCAGCATCACAGTCGTGAGGTGCAACTGACTGATGTAGACCAGATTTTGCTGGGTCCACTTCTTCTTGGCCTCTTCCCGGCGCATCATGGCGCGGTGATTCAGCACTTGGTCGTCACGCAGATCGCAGATCTGGGCATGCGCCGAAAGCCGCCCGGCCTTGATCACATCGCGCGCCACATCGAGCGGAACCTCGACTTCCGACTTTTTGTTTTTGTCGATGACAATAACCGAGCCGTCCGGCTTGGAGAATTGCTGCGGCGTGAGTGACCAAGCATATTCCATGAACGATCTCACCGCGTGCTCGCTAAGCTCCTGCGCGCCGGCGGGTACTGCAGTACCCACAAGCGACAGCGCCATTACGCTCGCCAACACCCCCGCCCTCGTATTCATCCACATCTCCAGTTGAGCCTCTTTGACCTTCTTTATTTAGTGAAATGGGAAACCCAGGCGCGGCCCTTGCAGCAGCCACGTTGAACAATGCCAGTAGCCTCTCGAGTTGGCATCGCTCGGCCCAAAACTTGGCTATATGAAGGCGCTTACTCCCCCCCTTTTCGGGCCTTTCCTTTGCCCTGTGAGAGCGTGGCAACTATACCACGAAGTGTGCGTACTTCCTGCTCTGTCGCGTTGAGTCTCGTCAAGAGCGTACGCAGGTTTTGTGACACGACGGATCGGCGATGAGCCGGATTGAAGAACCCGTTGGCTTCCAACTCGCGCTCTAAATGCTCAAACAATCCAAGGAGTTCCTGCTTGGTCGCCGGACGGTCCCGGCCCATGTAGAGACCTTCTGTGAGAGGCTTCTCGTAGGTTGTAACCCGGCCGAGACTTCGCCCGGCATCACTCCGCATCCATTCGTATCCCGTTAGCAGCACCGCCTGCGCCAGGTTGAGAGAAGCGAAACGAGAATTTACCGGAATCATGATGAACGCGTCGGCGACCGCAACCTCGTTCGTCTCGAGCCCATTGCGCTCGCGCCCGAACAGCACGCCGCAGCGCTCGCCCCGGCCGATCCGCTTCCGCATTTCGACGATCGCCTGCTCGGGCGTCAGCACGGGCTTCCGCAGATCCCGCTGCCGCGCCGTCGTCGCCCCGACCCAGTTCAGATCCGCCATACTCTCTTCGAGCGTGCCGTAGGCCTGCGCGTCATCGATGATGTAGTTCGCCCCCGACGCCGCGATCCGCGCCTTTTCGTTCGGCCAGCCATCGCGCGGGTTGACGAGACGAAGATCGTCGAGCCCGAAATTCGCGCAGGCACGCGCCACCATGCCGATGTTGTCCGCGAGTTGTGGCTCCATCAGAATGATCGACGGCGTCTCGCCCTCGCCGGCCACCGGCTCCCCGCGCATATGCGCCCGCCGCAGCCCGTGGCGCAGCTTGCGAATGACCCGGCGCGACCAGAACCAGTAATTCTCACCCGACCACTGCTTGGCGAGCGTTTCGAGGCACGGCGTCGTCACCGTCTCGGTGCCCTCGCCCCTGAGGCGAACACGGCCGTCGCCGACGATCACCTCCTTCTTGCTGAGGATGAACTGATCGAGCGTCTCGATGCCCTGCGCTTCCGTCCGCCGCTTGCACCCCAGGCAGGTTACGTTGTCTTCGACGCATTTGAGGCTGGCGCAATATTGCAGGATGGGCTCCAGCGTCGCCCGGTCGAGGCCCGGAATGGCGAGCGCCGCGAGCCCCTGATCGATCGATGCCGAATGGCAGGCGTGTACGATCGCGGCGACCGGCGTATCCTCCGGCCCGGTCACAGGCACGCCCCGATCGATGCGGATCTCAAGCGCCGCATCGCTTTTCGTCGTCTCAATCCCGGCGTTCAATGCGCCTCCGCGCGTCTCAAGGGCCGGCAGCGCCGCCGCCAGCTCGTTTCTGGCGTACAATTAGGCGCGATCGCGCCCGACATCTACGCTTCTTTTCTCGGGGAACTTGAACAACTCCGGGATCTGCCGCACGACTGCGGCGAAGGTTCACTTCGCGACCCCCGAACCTGCCGTTATGGTTTAAGTCCTGAGCTTCCATTCCTCTTCGCGAGACATTGCATGCAGAAAATCAAGGTTGAAGGCACCGTCGTCGAACTCGACGGCGACGAGATGACCCGCATTATCTGGAAGCTGATCAAAGATAAGCTCATCCACCCCTACATCGACGTTAATCTCGAATACTATGACCTCAGCGTCGAGAACCGCGACAAGACCGGCGACCAGATCACGATCGACGCCGGCAACGCCATCAAGAAGCACGGCGTCGGCGTCAAGTGCGCGACGATCACCCCGGACGAAGCGCGCGTCAAAGAATTCAGCCTGAAGGACATGTGGAAGAGCCCGAATGGCACGATCCGCAACATTCTCGGCGGCGTCATCTTCCGCGAGCCGATCATCTGCACGAACGTGCCGCGTCTCGTTCCGGGCTGGACCCAGCCGATCATCGTCGGCCGCCACGCCTATGGTGATCAGTATAAGGCGACGGACTTCAAGTTCCCCGGCAAGGGCGTGCTGACGATCAAGTTCGTCGGCGAGGACGGCACGGTCATCGAAAAGGAAGTCTTCAAGGCACCGGACGCGGGCGTCGCGCTGGCGATGTACAATCTCGACGAATCGATCCGCGACTTCGCACGCGCCTCGCTCAACTACGGTCTCGCGCGCAACTACCCGGTCTATCTCTCGACGAAGAACACGATCCTCAAGGCCTACGACGGCCGCTTCAAGGATATCTTCCAGGAGATCTACGACGCCGAGTTCAAGGCCGAATTCACGAAGCGCAAGCTCACCTACGAGCATCGCTTGATCGACGACATGGTCGCGAGCGCGTTGAAGTGGTCGGGCGGCTACGTTTGGGCCTGCAAAAACTACGACGGCGACGTCCAATCCGATACGGTCGCGCAAGGCTTCGGCTCGCTCGGCCTGATGACGAGCGTGCTGATGACGCCGGACGGCAAAACGGTCGAGGCGGAAGCGGCTCACGGCACCGTCACCCGCCATTATCGCGAGCATCAGAAAGGCAAGGAGACATCGACGAACTCCATCGCCTCGATCTTCGCCTGGACGCGCGGCCTCGCACATCGCGCCAAGCTCGACGGCAACGAAAAGCTTCTGGATTTCTGCAAAACGCTCGAACGCGTCTGCATCCTGACGGTGGAGTCGGGCTACATGACGAAGGACCTCGCCCTCCTCGTCGGCCCCGACCAGAAATGGCTCTCGACGACCGGCTTCCTCGACAAGGTCGACGCCAACCTCAAGGCCGCCATGAGCAAGACGGCATAGGGCTCGCGTCTCATTGACGATCCGTGCAGGAGCCGTAGCGCTATGAGTACCGACGCAGACCGCATCGTCGGACTTTACGATCGCCACGCATCGACGTGGGACACGGTACGATCACGAAGCCTGTTCGAGCTGCCATGGCTCGAACGGTTTCGCGCGTTGTTGCCGCCTACGGGGTCGGTGCTCGACATCGGATGCGGGTCCGGCGAACCCATCGCCCGCTTCTTCATTGACGCCGGCTACCGGCTGACCGGCCTGGATTCCTCGTCTTCCATGATCGCCTTGTGCAAGAACCGCTTTCCCAACGCCGCGTGGAACGTCGCCGACATGCGAACCCTGTCCCTCGGACAGAGCTTCGACGGCATTCTGGCGTGGGATAGCTTTTTTCATCTGCGCCGGGACGAGCAGCGCCAGATGTTCCCGCTCTTTCACGCACACGCCAACGCGAATGCGGCTCTGATGTTTACGAGCGGAACTTCGGACGGCGAAGCCATGGGGACGTTCGAAGGCGAGCCGCTCTATCACGCGAGCCTAGCCCCCGAGGAATACCGCAGCTTGCTCGACGACAACGGCTTTGAAGTCGTATCCCAGGTCTTCGACGACCCGCACGTCGGCGGCCACACCATTTGGCTCGCTAGGCGCAAATAGGTGCCGCGCGAGTCATCCCTTTTGCATCCACCACCTCACCATCGGCAATTCGTGGAGATCCACTGAGAGGCGGGATCGCCTTTCATCCTCCCGTCGCACGGAACGGCCAATAGCGTGGATTGTTTGAGTTTACCTGTGAAGCCAAGGAGAAATTGATGACAAGCGAAGTCGTGAACAAGGCGGCCAAGTGGGACGAGACATTCAACCAAGGAGACACGGTGAGCCTCGGCGGCCTTTACGCTCCGGATGCTTTGGTCATTCCCGCTGGCGGCTCGCCTGTCAAAGGTCCTGAAGCAATCGGAAAGTTCTTCAAGGATCTTCAAACCAACGGCTTCTCCGGTCACAAGATCGTTGTCGATAACGTCATCGAAAATGGAGACACGCTGATAGCCAGCGGCAAATGGCAGTTGAACGGGCCGGGCGAGAATGGAGCAACGAAACAGTACGGCGGCAACTGGGTGAATGTCGTCAAACGCAACGGTAGCGACTTGCAGATCCTCCTGCACACTTGGAATTGAGGAAGCTTCCGGCCGCCGTGCCTGGGAGACCTCTCTCATACTGCAAATAAAAACGCGGCGCATAAAAGTGCGCCGCGTTTTTCAATCGTCATCCCGGCCAAAGCGCAGAGCCAGGACACAGAACCCCGTGGGTCCGGGGTCTCGCAAGACGGCTCGCCTAATTAATTCACCGTCATCCCGGCGCAGGCCGGGATCCAGACAGTGGGCAGCAGAGTCAATGCGTATGAAGCGCGCCGGATTTACAGCGCGCACGGTCCTTTTCGGGGCGCTTACTTCTTCCCCGCCGCGATCTGCTGATCGACCTCGGCCTGCATCCGCGCCGTCATCACGTTGAAGTCGTTCTGCAGCTTGGCGCACGCCTCCGCCTTGCCGTCGCAAACAACCTTCATCTGGACCGTGAGGGCGTCACCCTCGTGCACCACTTTTCGGCAGACAGCCGCGGGATAAGCCGGATTATGCTTCGTCGTGAACGTGTACATCACGGTCGCATTCTTCGGATCGTCGCTAAAGGCGTTATAGAGCTCGCTCGTATAAACCTGCTGCAGACCTGCCTTCGACGAATAGCGCGCGATCAGCTCTTCCGCCTTGCCGGTCGCGTCGCCGCAAAATTCCTGCGCTGCCGCTGTCGTCGGTCCGGCTGCAGGCATCGGCGTCGCCGGCAGCTTGACGATGGCATCGTCTGCGTGCGCCGGAAGCGCGAACGCCAAAGCCACGAGAGTGATCGGAGCGAGCAGTCTGAAAGAACGCGTGCGAACCATGCGAAAGTGCTCCTCGGCAGGAAGAATGCGGGGCGTATATACCGAATATTCCCGATGGTCATCAGTGAATTACAGGAAAGGTAGATGCCTTTCGCAGCGCAGCATCATCGCTCTGGTCAAGTCGCGGGTTTCTCCCATTCCATGATGTAAAGATAAGGAACGCGGCGGTAACGCGCGGCCGTGTCCGGATCGCCGCCGCTCGGAGACGGCTCCGCGAAATGGCGCAAGATCAGCCCATGTTCAAGGAAGAGCGACATGTACGTACTGAGCGGCCGGTGCCAATTGCGAATTTCGATCCCGCGCCAGGCGACCCAGTCGGCGCGCTCTTCGAGATAGTTGTCGATGCAGAAGCGGCGCCGCCCATCGGCATCCGTCGTCCAGCCGTCGATGGCTGCCGTGCTGAAACTCGTGAGGTTGGCGATGAGAAGCGTTCCGCCGGGCCGCAAAGCCGCGAGGAAGCGCGATGCCGCCTGCGAAATATCGGCGATGTCGATCAGCGTCAGATAGCAGACGACAAGATCGTACGAAGCGGGCGGCTCGTCCAACTCTTCGGCGCGGCAGACGCGGTAGGCTCCGCCGGGATCGAGTTCCAATGCGCGCGCGACGAGGGCGCCTGTCGGATCGATCCCGAGCGGCTCGATGCCCGCATCCCGCAACATTCGGCAGAAGCGGCCTTCGCCGCAGCCGACATCCAAGGCCGTTTTGAAGCCGCGATCTTTGACGCGGGCGAGCATTGGCGCATCGAGAACGAATTGGCGGCTGAAGTCGCCGCCATCTCCGAGCGACGCGATCCAGGCTGCGGCGGAGCCGTCCCATCCATTGCCGTTCGTATCGCTCATGGCTTCCTACAGTCAGGCGTTACGCGGCCGAAGCTTGTCCCGCCAGCCGCGCCTCGATGGCCTTCAACGCGTCACCCGCCTTCGCGCCATCCGGACCACCGGCCTGCGCCATGTCCGGACGTCCGCCGCCGCCCTTGCCGCCGAGCGCCTCGGCACCCGCCTTGACGAGATCGACCGCGCTCCACGTTTTGACGAGGTCGTCGGTGACGCCGACGGCGAGACCCGCCTTGCCGTCCTCGGTGACGCCGACAACCGCGACGATGCCCGAGCCGACCTGCTTCTTTCCATCATCGATGAGGCCGCGCAGATCCTTGGGATTGAGGCCCTGAACCGTCCGCGCCAGCAGCTTCACGTTGCCGATGCTGCGAATGGCTTCACCGTTGGCGCTGGCGCCCGAACCCGCGCCGCCGCCGAGCGCGATCTGCCGCTTCGCGTCCTGAAGCTGCTTCTCGAGAGCTTTCCGCTCCTCGACGAGATTCTTCAATCTCTCGATCAGATCTTCGGGCCGCGTCTTGAGAAGGCTCGCCGCTTCCTTCACGCGGCTGTCCTGCTCTTCGAGATAGGCGCGCGCGCCTTCGCCCGTCAGCGCCTCGATACGGCGGACCCCGGCGGCGCTTCCGCTCTCTCCGACGACGCGAATGAGACCGATGTCGCCCGTGCGCGACACATGCGTGCCGCCGCAAAGCTCGACCGACCACGCCTTGTTGGCGCCGGGCCGCGTCGATCCCATCGACACGACGCGAACTTCTTCGCCGTACTTTTCGCCGAAGAGCGCCATCGCGCCCGTCGCGCGCGCATCGTCGATCGCCATCAGCCGCGTGACGACGGGCGTGTTCTCGAGCAGCACCGCATTCGCCATATCCTCGACGGCTTTCAACTCTTCGAGCGACATCGGCTTCGTGTGCGAGAAGTCGAAGCGCAAACGGTCCGGCGAAACGAGAGACCCCTTCTGCGCGACGTGCGTGCCGAGCACTTGCCGGAGCGCTTCATGCAAAAGATGCGTGGCCGAGTGATTGGCGCGCGTCGCCGACCGGCGCGCGTGATCGACTTCGAGCTCCACGGCGTCGCCCGCCTTGAAGCTGCCCGTCTCGACCTTGCCGAAGTGCACGAAAAGATCGCCAAGCTTCTTCTGCGTATCCGACACGCGGAACAGCGCGCCCTTCGACCCCTTGATGATGCCTTGATCGCCGAGCTGGCCGCCGCTTTCGCCATAGAACGGCGTCTGGCTGACGACGAGCGCGCCTTCGTCGCCGGCCTTCAGTTCCTTCGCCTCCTTGCTGCCCGCGACAAGCGCCGTGACGATGGCTTCGGCAGTCTCGGTGTCGTACCCGAGGAATTCCGTGGCGCCGGTCTTGTCCTTGATCTCAAACCAGAGGCCTTCGGTCGCCGCTTCACCCGATCCCTTCCAGGCAGCCCGCGCCGCATCCTTCTGCTTCTTCATCGCATCGTCGAACGCCGCCGTATCGACGGTGATGCCACGCGGCCGGAGCGCATCTTCCGTGAGGTCGAGCGGGAAGCCGTAGGTATCGTAAAGCTTGAACGCGACGTCGCCCGGGAAGACGGCGCCCTTCGTCAGCTTGCCCGAGCTTTCGCCGAGAAGCTTCAGGCCGTTGTCGAGCGTGCGGCGGAACTTCGTTTCTTCGAGCTTCAGCGTCTCGCCAATGAGCGGCTGCGCACGGACGAGTTCCGGATAGGCATCCCCCATCTCGCGCACAAGCGCCGGAACGAGATGATACATCAGCGGTTCGGTGCAACCGATCTGGGCGGCGTAACGCATGGCACGGCGCATGATGCGGCGAAGCACGTACCCGCGGCCCTCGTTCGACGGCAGCACACCGTCGGCGATCAGGAAGCTCGTCGAGCGGAGGTGATCGGCGATGACGCGGCGCGCGACGTGAAGGAATTCGGGAGTAGCGTCGCCGCCCTCCTTCGCCCCGGCCTTACCGGCTTCCTGGCGGATGGCCTGGATGAGGTTTTGAAAGAGATCGATGTCGTAGTTGTCGTGCTTGCCCTGCAGCACCGCGGCGACGCGCTCGAGCCCCATGCCGGTGTCGATCGACGGACGCGGGAGATCGACGCGGTTTCCCGGCGCGATCTGTTCAAACTGCATGAACACGAGATTCCAGATCTCGATGAAGCGGTCACCGTCGGCATCGGCCGAACCCGGAGGACCGCCCGGGATCTTGTCGCCATGATCGAAGAAGATTTCCGAGCACGGCCCGCAAGGACCCGTGTCGCCCATCTGCCAGAAGTTATCATTCGTCGGAATGCGGATGATCTTGCTGTCCGGAAAGCCCGAGATCTTCTTCCAGATCGCGTAGGCTTCATCGTCGGTATGATAGATCGTGACGAGCAGGCGCTTCTTGTCGAGGCCGAAGTCCTTCGTCAGCAAATTCCACGCAAGCTCGATCGCGCGTTCCTTGAAGTAGTCGCCGAACGAGAAGTTGCCGAGCATCTCGAAGAACGTATGATGGCGCGCCGTATAGCCGACGTTGTCGAGATCGTTGTGCTTGCCGCCGGCCCTGACGCACTTCTGCGAGGTGGTTGCGCGCGGGATGGCCCGCGTCTCCTGGCCGGTGAAGACGTTCTTGAACTGCACCATGCCGGCGTTCGTGAACATCAGGGTCGGGTCATTGCGCGGCACGAGCGGCGATGACGGCACGATTTCGTGCCCGTTCTTTCCAAAGAAATCGAGAAACGAAGCGCGGATTTCGCTGACGCCGGCCATGTGGTGCTTTCGAGCCTGATATTGAAAGTGATTTGCCCCGGGAACGCGCCCCGGAACGGCTTAAGGCCGCCGTTGTAGCGGCGGCCTCTGAACGTGTCCAGAAAAGGGCGTAACGCGGAGGGACCGTCAAGCCTGCGACGGAACGACAGCCACAACCCGGAGACATCCAATCCAACGTCATCCCGGCGGAGGCCGGGATCCAGTCAAATATCAACGCCGAAACTGGCGCAGGCTTGCCTGGGTGCCGACCTACGTCGGCATGACGAAGCTGCAGGCGGCATCTGCCTTAACGCTTGGCCTTGGCGACCTTCTTGCTCGCATCCTCGTCGGGCAGAACCCCGTCCTCGTCCGGCTCCTCCCCGTCGTCCTCTCCGGCGCTCGGATTGGCGAGCATCTTCTCGACGATCAGCCCGGCATTGGCGCGGATAGCCCGCTCCAGCTCGGCTGCGACCTTCGGGTTGTCCTTGAGGTACGTCTTGGCGTTCTCACGGCCCTGACCGATCCGGTCGCCGTTATAGGACAGCCACGCGCCGGACTTCTCGACGAGACCAGCCTTGACGCCGAGGTCGATCAGCTCGCCGACCTTCGAGATGCCCTCGCCGTACATGATGTCGAACTCGACCTGCTTGAACGGCGGAGCCACCTTGTTCTTGACGACCTTGACGCGCGTCTGGTTGCCGACGGTTTCCTCACGTTCCTTGATCTGTCCGATGCGGCGGATGTCCAGACGAACAGAAGCGTAGAACTTCAGCGCGTTGCCGCCCGTCGTCGTCTCCGGATTGCCGAACATGACGCCGATCTTCATGCGGATCTGGTTGATGAAGATCACCATCGTGTTCGACTTGGAGATCGAGCCCGTCAGCTTCCGCAGTGCCTGGCTCATCAGGCGCGCCTGCAGACCCGGCAGGCTGTCGCCCATCTCGCCTTCGAGTTCCGCCTTCGGCGTCAGCGCCGCAACCGAATCGACCACAAGCACGTCGACCGCGCCTGAACGCACGAGCGTATCGGCGATTTCCAAGGCCTGCTCACCCGTATCGGGCTGCGAGATCAAAAGCTCTTCGACCTTGACGCCGAGCTTCTTCGCGTAGCTCGGATCGATCGCGTGCTCCGCGTCGACGAACGCGCAGATGCCGCCCTTCTTCTGAGCTTCCGCAACGACTTGCAGAGCCAGCGTCGTCTTGCCCGACGATTCAGGCCCATAGACCTCGATGATGCGTCCCTTCGGCAACCCGCCGATGCCGAGCGCAATGTCGAGCCCGAGCGATCCCGTCGAGATCGCCTCGATATCGAGCTTGTCGTTGGCGCCGAGGCGCATGATCGACCCCTTGCCAAAGGTCTTGTCGATCTGCGCGAGTGCCTGCTCTAGCGCCTGCTTCTTATCCATTTTGCCCCCTTCGAGCACAGTCCAGTCCGGCCGTTCCATCGTGTCACCCTCAATCCCTATGGCAAGCGCCCAGCGCCATCAATTAAGGATGTGTGTACTTGATTTGTTCTGAATCTGTCAATCTCGTTTTGTTCTCATTTGGCGCGATTTGCGCCCAGGGAATCTCATAGCCCCACACCTGTAACCGGCGAAACAGCGCCACTTGTCGCCAGGGTGCAATCTCCTGTGCATGTTCAAGCCAAGGAGGCTCCCGTGTCCAAGTTGCTCGCCGTGCTGATCTCAGTTGCCATCGTCGCCAGCTCGTTCGCGTCGGCCGCGCAAGCCGGCCCTGGCCGCCGCCTTGGCTTCTTCCTCGGCGGTATGGCAGCCGCCAGCATGCTCGCCCATGCCGCCGAAGAACGCCGCCGCGAAGAAGCCTATGAACGCGAACGCGCCCGTCGACAGATGATTGCAGCGAGAGAGCGTGCGGCAGCGATAGCGGCCGCCAAGCGCGAGCGTGCCCGCCAGCTGGCTCTTCAGCAGCAGAAAGCCGCGCAGATCGCAGCAGCAGAGACGGCTCCTGCAGCAACGTCCGCGGCCGATAAGCCAATCCTGAAAAAGACCGATCGCCTGCCGGATTCGACAACGACGACAGCCTCCGACGACACCGCTTCGACGAAGACCGCAACGGTCGCGACCTCCGGCGATGTCACTCCCGTCTCGGCGAACACCTGCCGCAAATATTCCGCCGCCGTCGACGGCCTCGTCGATACCCCCTGCGAGTAAGCAAAAGGCCCGAAACGCCGCACCTTCCAGAACGCGCCATAACCGCAACTTATGGCGCGTCTACCTGCGGCCTGGGTTATCTGACGGCATGCGTCTAGAACCGGCGCCTCGAAGATAACAGCAGGAAAAGGTGAACACGAATGAGCAGTTCCACGTCTCAGTCCCGCTCGGGGCGTTTCGGCATTCGCGTCGGCGAAGCCCTTGTCGCAGGCGGCCCGCCGGGAACCGCAGCCGAACCGGAAGTCGCGATCGGCGAGATGGACGGTCCGTTCGGCACCGCGTTTGCGACGCTCCTCGGCGACCAGGTCAAAGGCCACACCCGCGTACTCTCGCTCTTGAACACCGACGTGATGGTTCGCCCGCCGACGATCTGCGTCAGCAAGGTCACCGTCGATAACGAGCGCTATACGAGCATCCTGATGGGCACCGTCCAGTACGCGACCGCCATGGGCGTGCTCGACGCGGTGCGCTCGGGCGACCTGCCGAAGGACAAGGTCGACGACCTCGGCATCATCGTGTCCGTATGGCTCCATCCGTCGGTCGCCACGATCGAGAAGCTCGACCACAAAGTCCTGTTCGACATTCATCGCAAGGCAACGAGCCTCGCCATCCATAAGGCGATGAACTATCAGCCGTCGATCGATTGGCTGCTCGAAAACCAGGACAAGATCATCCACAAGTACTTCGAGCGTGGCCTGAAGGGCGAGATCTAAGATCTCTCTTCGCGCATCGCGGGCGGCTCTCCGCAAGGGGAGCCGCCCGGCGCAACCGACAACCTAGGTCGTGAACTCATAAATCGAGGCTAGGTCCGCTTCCCGTCAGACAGCGGACGAGCGCGACTGGCTGATCCCATATCCGCAATGGGCCAATAGCGGCCGTCCATAGACAATCTGGGCGATCGCCGCTCAATCCCATTTGCAGACATCCGGTTCGAAAGCGGGCCACTGCTCGGAACTTTCCGTTCAGAAGCCGACGTCTCGTACACTTGAGCCAAATCTCTTTGCGACCCACAGCGGACGTCCGTGCCCAAGCGGCAGAGTTTCTGTCAACTTCTGCAGAGCCGAATTTGCGGTCGTGCGCCCCCTGATTGCGAGATTAGCAGAGGCGCGGAGTGGCCGCGTCTGTGCTTCGCCCCCCAACGGACAAATCCCGGAGTTCCCGTGGCCGACTAGAAGTGGAGTCAGCTCTCGACACACGCTGAAGGTGCCAAACCGGCGACCTTAATATACACAAGCGCTCCTTGGCAGGTTTGTTCCAGCGGCGATTGCGACCCAAAAGCACTGTGGGTGGTTTAGGGCGACGCACTTTTAAATTTTCTCACCTCTTACACAGAAACCAGCCGGTCACTGAGATTGGTATTCCCAGACCAATCCAGCCGACGGCATCGAACCAGCCATCGCCGATCAAGGCGGCAGCGAGCCCCGAAACGCTAGTTAAAGCAATCAGGGCGGGAATGCCGAAAATGATCCGCAAAGATCGTTCCTCACGGCGGGAAGGAAAAGTGGGGCGCTGATTCATGTGACCGGCGCCGCAATCACTTTTTCGCCGGTCAGGCCGAAACCTAACTGGGCGTCGGGGGATTTCCGGCGTGTGAAGAATAGATACAAACCGGTGACGAGAACTGCGATCGAGATCAGATCCAAAATGACCCAAATGATTTTCATCGGCATCCCGCCATAGTCGCCGAAATGCAAAGGCTGAGAAACGAAAAGCGCATCGACATACCAAGGCATGCGCCGCATATCGGTGATTTGGCCCGTCTGGGCATCCACGAGGACCGGCGTCAGAAGTTTCGCCGTCACATGTTCTTCGCCGCGCAGGAAAATCCCGTAGTGGTGCTGTCCTGAAAAGAGCGTTTTCGGATAGGTGAGGAAGGACGGAACACGGCCCTCGGGGGCGGCGGCTTTGGCTGCGCGATAGGCGATATCGACGTCGACGGGCTTCGATGGCGGYGGCAGATCCTTGTAAGGCGCGATCATGTCGGCGAGTTGGCCAAACTGCCAGATCTTGAAGATCGAATCCGCCCAGGTGTTGATGACGCCGGTGGCGCCGACGACGCTCAGCCATGCCAATGTGACGATACCGAGAAGATTATGCAGGTCGAGCCATCGGGTACGCCGGCCTTTATCATATCGGATGCTGCCGAAATCGAGGCGGCGCATGAAGGGCGCATAGAGCACCGTTCCTGACACGATGGCCGCGAGCAACAGCAGCCCCATCACGCCGAGGAACAGCTTGCCGGGAATGCCGGCGAACATGTCGACGTGCAGCGTCCGCAAGACATACATGATGCCTTCGTTGAGATTCGGTTCGCCGAGAATCTCGGCGGTGCGCGCATCGACGGCCAGCAGCCTTATGGTCTCCGGGGGCGAGTCGTAGGCTTTCGACATGCCGACGAAGATCAGGTTGCGATCGTCTTCGTCCCAAGAGATGAACGGGATCACCGAATCCGGATGGCGCGCCTGCGCCGCGGCTGCCACCTTTGTAAGGGATGCTTCGGGTGTGCCTGCGGACATCGGCGGCGGCTGTAAGTCCGCATGCTGCCAATGCAAGATATCATGGTAGAATACGAGCGGCAGGCCTGTGATGCAAAGCATCAGTAGAAAGGCGGTCGAGACGATACTCGTCCAGCGATGAACCTTATACCAAATGCGCACCGTGCGTGCTCTCACGGGCAGCCTCCTGAGTGTGATTGTCCCGACATTCAATAGAGATTTTTCTTGGCGTCCTGCTTGAGCGCGAAGTCGATCAACGCGGCGGGGACGATCGTACTGTACTGATCTTTCACAATCTGCCCCAAGGTGGGGAACGATGTGCGGTCGATTTGTTTGTCCGAGTTCCAGAGATCCGATCGACGCAGCGCTTTGCTGCAGTGAAAATAGACTTCGCGAATCTTTACGACGATAACGGAACGAGGCAGCTTGCCGTCCTGCAAGAACGTCTCCCGCAGGTCTTGGTCCGTCACCACTGACGCCGTCCCGTTGAGACGCAGCGTTTCGTCTATGCCGGGAACGAAAAACAGAAGCCCTGCTTCGGAGTTCTTGACGAGGTTTGTTAGGGTGCCGAGGCGGTTGTTGCCCGGGCGATCGGGAAACGCAATTTGCACATCGTCGAGAACGTGCACAAACCCCGGTTCACCGCCCCGTGGAGAAACGTCGGCACCGTGTGATCCCATCGTTCCGATGCAGAAGAACGGCGACAGTTCGATAAAGCGGCGCGAATGCTTGTCGAGAGTCGGAAATGCCTTGTTCTTGATCTGCGGGGAAGGATGCCGGTAGACGGTTCGGAGATCGTCTTCAGATTGGAGAGCTTCCGATTTTGACACGGTTCCTCCAATGGAAGATTGATATGCTTATGGCTAAGCGAATGCGAAGCAAGCGCGGGCTCAGCCGGGCGTGCGACGTTCAATATGAGACACCCGATATGTGAGCGCAAACCCGGAAACTGTCGCCTAATCAAGTATGGCTATCGCGATACGAAAGGCCCGGACGCCAATCTTTCGGGCGACCGAGGCGAGGCCCTTGAAAAACTTTACTAAAAAAGTATAAAAATGTTGGAGCCGCCCACCCAGGAGCTTTCTTTCCGGCGGCCGCACCGGAGCTGACCTTGTGGAAATGGCATCTCGGATTTCGCATATGTCCGAAGGCTTCAAAGTCTCGGAATTGATCCAACTAGCCGCCCAGCACGCACTGGGGGTTAAAGTTTCCACCGTGCCATCAAGCTCCACCGTGCAATCAAGGACGTTGGACACGACTGTCTTCTCAGGAAAATTGCTGACTCACGAAGTTCAGCCAGGGCTGATCGCGACGGCCGGCGACGTGACCTACCTTACCAACGATCAGGTTCAGAGCGATTCCGAGCCTGCGATCATGTGCGGCGTGCTGCTGGAGGGTGAGCCGGAGACGATGGAGGTACTCGGTTATGGTCCGATCACGCGGCATGCGCACCAGCCAAGTCTGTTCGGGTATTCGGTGCCGACCGTCTTCCAACTTTCCGATATGAACGGTCGCCGCAGCCGCTCTGCAGGCTTCGTTATTAAGCCAGACTTCTTTTCGCGCTTTGGCGACTCCATGAATTCGGACGGGCTTGCAGCATTGCGCGAGTTTAACGCTGTTCGTTTCCGTTATGAGGTACTCCCGCGTTCTCCGGTGTTGCTGGACCTCGCACGCCGCAACCTTGATCATCCCTATGATGATCAACTCGGCTCGCTTTATCTGGAGAGCAATACGCTGTCTTTCGTCATCGAGACAGCGCAGCTTCTCGCTCGGGAGCGCCGCATGATCGCGGCGATTGGTAAGCGCCACTACGACAAAGTTATGGAGGTCCGCGACATTCTTGATGCGAGCCTTGTTGCGCCTCCTAAAATCCTTGAACTGACTAAGCGTGTCGGAGTCAATCTCACGACGCTGCAAGCAAACTTCAAAACAGTCTTTGGCACCACGATTTTCGGTTACGTGCGCGCCCAAAGGTTGCAAACAGCGCGTGTGCTGCTGCGCGAATATCACGTGACGGCCGCCGAAGCGGGCTATCGCGTCGGGTTCGTCAGTCCTTCGGCTTTCACTGCAGCCTATCGGCGGCATTTCGGATATCCGCCGGGCCAAGACACGACCCGGGAGCGGTCATAGCGCTTCGTTTTTTCGAGCGCTTCTAATTTATGTTCTGCGATAGTTTTTCCCGTTTTTGGAACAGTCGTTCGCGTGGCGACGACGATAGCGGCATGCCAGAAAAACGGTGGGGAATCTCAGAAGACGTATGGGGAATTTCATGAAAGTTGTCGCGCGCCGTAGAGGCGATCGTGCGCCGGTCATTCTTGCGACAGCCATGGCGACCGCTGCTGTAGGCATTTGGACGCCGGCTGCGGCACAATCCGCGCAGGGCAACTCAACCGAAGACGTCCAGTTGCCTTCCGTCGTCGTTGAAAGTAGCGCGGCCAAGCCCAAAACGGTTGTCAAGAAGAAGGCCAAGGCCTCGAAGGCCGCGACAAAACCCGTCTCCGCACCGTCCGTGCCGCCTCAACAACTTGCCGAGCCGTCTGGCGATCAGCAGGTGGACACGCGCGGCATTGATCCGGTCAAGGGTTACTTGCCGCACATCAGCTCGACCGCGACAAAGACCGATACGCCGATCCTGGAGACGCCGCAGTCCATCTCCGTCGTTACCCAGGATCAGATCAGCGACCAGCAGGCGCAAAACATCAACGAAGCGCTGCGCTATACGCCAGGCGTCTCGCTCGACGGTTTCGGCGCGAACATATTTTTCGATTCGATCAAAATCCGCGGCTTCAATGCTCCGCAATACCTGGATGGCTTGCGGCTTCCGGCGGAAATGACGCAGTTTGCTCTGCCACGTATCGAACCTTATGGCCTCGAGCGGATCGAGGTTTTAAAAGGACCGTCGTCCGGACTGTATGGACAGTCCGATCCCGGCGGCCTCATCAACATGGTGAGTAAGCGTCCGCTCGACACGCCGCACTACGAAGTGCAGGGCACGTTCGGATCGTTCGACCGCGTCGAAGGCGCATTCGACGTCGGCGGCCCCGTCCCGACAAATCCGGATTTCCTCTATCGCGTGGTCGGATTGGTCCGTGACAGCGATACGCAGGTCGACTTCCAGCAGGACAACAAGATTTTCATCGCGCCAAGCATGACGTGGCGCCTCGACCCGAACACGCGCTTCACATTCCTGTCTCAGTATCAGAAAATAGAAAACGACGGGTATCAGCAGTACGTTCCCGGCCAAGCGACGCTTCTGCCCAATCCCAATGGACACATTCCATTGAGCCGTTACCTGGGTGAACCTGGCTTCGATCACTACGATATGCAGCAGTGGTCGGTTGGTTACGAACTGGAGCACCGCTTCAATTCCGCGCTGCAGTTCCGGCAGAACCTTCGCTACATGGATACGTCTAACGACATGCAGTCGATGCGCGGAGATGTGTTCGTCGGAGATAGCGATTTCTACCGCACGCCGATCTACGTCGATGCCAACGCGCAAAACTTCGCGGTCGACAACCAGCTGCAGGCCGATTTTGCAACGGGCGTCCTCGCGCACAAGATCTTGGCCGGCGTCGATTATCAGTATTCGACGGGATCGAACGTCACCTATTTGGCGTCGTGGCCTGTAGGCTATATCCCGATCGACGTTTACAATCCCGTCTACGGTGCTTACCCCATTCCGTCGCGGGACGATCTGAACCGCTTTATCGATCTCAGCACCAAGCAGCAGCAAACCGGCATTTATCTGCAGGATCAGGTCAAGCTCGATCGGTGGACGCTATCACTTTCGGGGCGGCAGGATTGGTCTAGCGTCGAGACGACGAGTGCGGCCGTCTATCCGCGGGCAGGCCAATATAACCGCGATGACTCGGCGCAGACTGGACGCGTCGGCCTGAGCTACCTCTTCGACTTCGGACTCGCGCCGTACATCAGCTATTCAACGTCATTCGTTCCGAACGCAGGCGCGGATATCTCCGGCAATACGTTCAGACCGACGACGGGCGAAGGCAAGGAAGTCGGCGTGAAATTCATGCCGAACGGAACGAACCTGATGTTCACGGCGGCCCTGTTCGACATACGTCAGAATGACATTCTGACGGCCGATTCGCAAACGGGCGGTCTGACCAGCGTGCAGACCGATCAGGCGCGTGTTCGCGGATTCGAGTTCGAGGTTCGCGGCAATGTCACCCGCGAACTGCAAATCGTCGGCGGCTACAGCCGTCTCGACCCAGAAATTACGAAGAGCAAGGACGGAAATGCAGGCAATTATCTGCCCAACGTCAATCTCGACCAGGCATCGCTGTGGGGCAAGTATACGTGGTTCGACGGACCGCTGGCGGGCTTTGGCCTTAGCGGCGGCGTTCGCTACGTCGGCGAAAACTACGGGGACCAGACGAATACGATTTACATTCCATCGCACACCTTGTTCGACGCAGGCCTGAGCTACGATTTCGCCTACCTCGACCACAAGCTCGACGGCTGGCAAGCTCAGCTCAACGCCACAAACCTGACCGACGAATATTACGTCACGTCATGCCAGTCGGGCTTGGCCTATTGCGGCCTCGGCCAAGGACGCACGATTCTGGGAACCATCAAATATTCCTGGCGGTAAGGCACCATGTTTACGGAGGTGGGGCCCCAGGCTGACGGCGGCTTTGAGACCATAGCGACAGAATGCGAGGAAAGCCTGGACATAGACGGTCGATCCCAAAAGCTGTCATCAGCCTTCCCATGATCGGCGACTCTTAGTCCGTCGCCGATCACGTCTGCTTACCGGAGGATCGCGTTAAATGTCGATCTTCTCTGCAATCTCGATGGCATCATCTACCTCGATACCGAAGTAGCGCACCGTGCTCTCGATCTTGGAGTGCCCAAGCAAAAGCTGCACTGCGCGGAGATTTCCAGTGCGCCGGTAGATCAGCACCGCTTTTGTTCGACGCAATGAGTGTGTGCCGAACTTTGCCGGGTCGAGCCCAATGCTGGCCACCCATTCTTGAACCAGTCGGGCATACTGCCGAGTCGTGAGGCTGCAGCGATCGGCTCGCCCGGCAAACAGGGATTGACCGGGTTTGCGTTCTGTCAGACGCAAGTACTCGTCAATTGCCTGTCGCCTCTGATCGGTCAGCTCGAACCGAACCGGATGACCGGTCTTCTTCTGCCGGATGATCGCGCGATCCATAGAGTAACCGCTCGGTGCAACATCGTCGACACGGACGGCAACCACGTCGCAGCCGCGCAGTTTGCTATCGATTGCCAGATTGAAGAGCGCAGCGCTTTCGAACGAGCGTCGAGAGTCAGAATTCCTACGCGGCGAGCCCCCATTCGAAGATCGTCAAGCCCGTGCCGGGAACCAATAGCCATCTATTAGGGGCAAGAACTTGCCGTTATCGTCGCCAACTTCCTCGTCGATGCGCGCGTTCAGCTTGTCGTTCAATGCCATCATCAGTTCGCCCTTGGCGGTGCCATCCTGCGCCAGGTTGCGTGTCTCCTCCGGGTCCTCCTGCAGGTCATAGACTTCGAGGTCGTTGTTGGTGACCAACGCCTCGTAAGTGGTCGGACGATTGAAATGAATTGGTGAGAAGTATCGGCTGAACCTGTAGCGGCCATCAAAGATGCTTCGTATGGCGCCGCGATTGTTGAAGTCCGGCTGCAGCCTCACAAGTTTTTCGACTTTCTCCACCATCGGTTCATTCGACACGACGACCCTGATTAATGGGGCGAACCACTTGGCGTCGAGGTAGGAGAACATGTTGTAATTGTACAGTGCCGCCGGACGCACAGCGGTAGTGGAAGCCTGCTCGGGGGAGCTCAGGAGTTTGGACAAATCGCGTCCCGGCAAGCCCGTACCTGCACGGGCGACTGCGTCAAACGGCTTGCCTGTCAGCCCAAGCAAAGTCGGTGCGAGATCGATTTGGGAGGATATTGCCTTCGTGCTGCGTCCGCCCGGATAGGCGGGATGCAAGATCATGAGGGGCAAATGCTGCTGCTCTTTGTAGGCATTTGCGCCCTTGCCGCGCATTTGGTGGGCGCCGCCTAACTCGCCGTGATCGGCGGTGAAGATCACAATCGTCGAGTCTTCCAGGCCATTGGCTTTTACTTCATCGAGCAGCCGAACAAGATGGTCGTCGCAGTCACGAATGCAGTTGAAGTAATAGTTTTGCAAAATCCTCCATCGACTGTCTTCGTTCGGCCATTGACCGAGCAGAATGTCTTGGGTGGCTTGATATTCGTAATGGGCGCGCGGTCTGCCGGGCGCATCGAGCGGCTGAATGCGCGTCGCTGGCAGTGGGACGTCCCACTCCGCGAGATAAATGTCGTTCCGGGGCGGTCGGTCAATCGGGTAGGCCGCATACTTGCCCTGAACTGTCTCACCGGGCGCGTCTGAATTGACGTACATGACATCATGTGGATTGACCAGATTTACAGCCATGAACCACGGCTGACTCTTTGCCTTCAGTTCTCGCGCCGTGCTCTTCAGCCACGTAACAGCGGAGTTGGTCGCAAAGCTATCATACCTGTATCCACCAATCGGGCCATCAATCAGGTCACCAAGTCCGAGGAAATCCGCGAACCCGTACTTTTCGATTGCGTCACGGTATTGGAGCAATGGCGCGTCGACTGGCTTGCGCGCTGTATCGAGAGTGCCGCTGAGATGCCACTTGCCCTGATAGGCAGCGTGATAACCTAGTTGCTGGAGACGATGACCGATCGTCACCATCTCGACAGACATGTCGCGCTGCCAGGGAGCCTCCATATTATCGAAGACGCCCGTATGTTGGATGTGCTGGCCGGTGTAGATGACGGAGCGTGCCGACGAGCAAACCTGCGATGCGCCTTGGTGATTAAGGAAAGTGGTGCCGTTCGTCTTCAGATATTCACGACCCGGAACCGGAAATGGCCACTTTTTGAAAAAGTGCTCTTGGTCAACCAGGACGAACAGGATGTTGTAGCCCGGCGGCGGTGTCTCAGGTGCCTTATCGGGTAGCTTTAGTTGCGCCAGCGTCGCATCCGCAGGGGACGACAGGAAATTGACTCCGAAAAGCGCGCCGCCTGCGCCCACAACGTCACGACGTGATGGATTTCTGGAATATTCCCGAGTGTCGGCCATGGATTTCTCCTCCCGACTTCGATCCCTCGGACTGTTCAAGTCTGCGTCCAGACCCGGAGAAGGTCAACAGGAACATGCTTTCCGCGGCCGCAAAGCCAGTCCGCACGTCGTGGAACAATCGTAAACCGAGCTGTTCAACTCTTGCTCGATTTTGCGCGGTTAGGCTCTGATCATCGATCGTTCGCTTTTGGCGTTGACTAGGTCTTTCTGATCGCCGAGACGACCCGAGCGGATTACGTCAATCGACTCGCTGTCGAAAATCGTGAGTTCGAAATCGGCAGCCTTCAGCGCCTCGTTGTCACGGGCATCCGCGAGATACTTATTGACGGAACCGACGGTCGCTTCTCGGCAGTTCTGCATCGAGCCCGAGCGCCTTGAAGACTGGAGGATTTTGGGATCATCGAATAAAAGAGGGAAGCGGCAGGTCAATTCCGCGTCCCTCCTCTGGCAGCAGTCTGGCCGCCAGACTTATGCTGCTAATTCAGATGTCGCCGTGATGGTGTCGAGCGACAACACACTGATCATTCGGCCTTCAGCAGGAATAACGCCATCAATCAACGTCCTCGTCATGTCGGACGCAACCTCCGGCGTCGGCTGAATGTCCTCGTCCCCGCCGCTGAAGATTTCAGTGACGGCATCGACAAGAAAGCCGATTACCTGCTTGCCGATCTCCACCACCATGATGGCATGTCGTGTCGACGGTTCGGCCGGTGGGAACCCCATCCTGGCCGCCAAGTCGATGATGGGAAGAACCATGCCGCGCAGATTGATCACGCCCAATATGTAGCTTGGCGCATGCGGAAGCTGCGTGGCCGGCGTCCAGCCTCGGATCTCACGCACGTTCATAACATCGACGCAGAATTCCTGCTGGCCTAGGCGGAACGCGATGAGTTCGCGCCCATTAACGCTGTCAGATCTTGGATTGGTGGTCATTGATATTTGTTCCTCAGAGCCCCCTTAAGCTTGCGTCCCTAGAATTCAGTCCAACCGTCATCGCCGTTGGCGGACTTGCGTCTGAAGAAACGCTGGCAAAGTGCGCCCTGAATCCGTGTGCTGCACCTAACGGAACATTCGTTTATAGAGAATAAACTCCGTAAACGTCTTTTTGAAATTCGCAGGCAAAGTCGATACCTCCTGCATGGATCGGCGTTCCTGTACCTCTTCGCCAACGGGGGCTCTATCACCCGGAGTTCGATGTCGACCGCAGGAACGCCCAACAGTACGAGTTCATGCTCAAGAAGGTGGCCTCGAAGCGTCCGGGAACCCCCAACGAACACTTGGACTTTAGCGGTGGATAGGCGAGAGAGGCGTCTGCGCCCCGGCACGCGTGACACGCTGGTCAGGGGGCCCGGCCACGCAAACACATTCATTTCGTGAGCACCGCCGACGAGCGGTCTTCGTCCTGTACAAGGCGCCGCTTCGTCGCCAGCAGACTCTCGATGGCGTGCGCTGGATCATTCGGCACTTGGGTGATCGACAGAACCGCGACATGCATCACGCCGTCCGATTGGGCAACTGCCATCACCGCGGCGACCAGCCTGTCCTTGCTGCCTTCCCCCCTCATCAGCTTCGTCCGAGCAGCTGTAGAAGGCAATTCATTAAGGATAACGGTTTAGCCTGTCGGGAAAGTTTTTTGGCTTCCAGGAAAGATCGCGAAAGATGTCAAGCATCCGACCGCGAGCGTTAGGGATATGAAAATGCTGATAAATTCGGCCACCGGTCGTAACATTTTCGCGGTCGCCGCATGCGGCCTGATCGCGACTATCACGGCTTCGGCCGTCTTGTTCTATCGTTCCTACCAAGACGTGCGGAGCACCAGCCTTGACCGCATGCAAGAGATCGCAAAGGCGGAAGCGCTGACAAGCGAGAAGCGGATCGGTCGTTCCGCTCGCATCACCGACGCTCTCGGGTCGGTTCTGGAGGTCATGAAAGATCGCGGCGACACCGATCGCGCCAGGGCCGACGGAATCCTACGCCACTTGCTTGAAAGCAACCCGGATATTCTCGGCGTCTGGACGGGATGGGAGCCGAACGCATTCGACGGCAAGGACGTCGACTTTGTCAAAGCACAAGGCCACGATTCAACGGGTCGTTACGTTCCTTATTTCGTCCGGGGTACGAATGGGGAAATATCGAACACGGCGCTCGTCGATTATGCAGTGCCCGGTCCCGGCGATTACTATCAGTTGCCCTTCACCCGGCAGAAGACGGTCGTTATCGAACCCTATGCTTACGCGATTGACGGCAAGGATGTTCTGATGACCTCGATTTCAAAACCAGTCGTCGTCAATGGCAAGACGCTGGGCGTTGCCGGGATCGATCTTTCGCTGGCCGAAACCAGCAAGGCGCTCTCGGCCATCCATCCAATGGACACGGGCTATGTCAGCCTGGTGAGCAGTGGCGGCAAGATCGTCGGCCATCCCAATGCTGCGCTAATTGGCAAGAGCCTTGCCGAGGGCGGCGCGGAGACGGCTGACTGGGAAAAACTGATCGCTCATCCAGGCATGGAGCAACAAATCGCGGCACCGGATGGTGCGGTATACCTTGCCGTCGCATCGCCCGTCACGCTCACTCCAGAAATCACATGGTATGCGATCGTCGCCGTTCCGAAGAGTACTGTCTTTGCGCAGCTGAACACAATGATGCGGGATGCGGCCCTGATCGTCACCACGACCGCCGCGCTTCTTGCCCTGGCAGGTTGGTTCATTGCTCGCCGCTTCATCGGCCGTATCTCCAACATCATCGGGGAAACGGCGCAGATCGCCGAAGGTAACCTGAAGCTCGAATTGAAGGACAGCAAAGTCAAGGACGAGATCGGCGATCTCGCCCGCTCGCTCGAAGTGCTACTTGAAAACAACCGGGAAAAGGACCGGCTCGAAAGAGAAGCCGAAGCCAATCGCAGCTTAATCGAAAAAGAACGCATTGCCCGTCAGGAGCAAGAAGCCAGAGATGCGGCGAATGTGGAGAAGGAACGCATTGCCCGTCAGGAGCAAGAAGCCAGAGACGCGGCGAATGTGAAGTTTGCCGTCGATAGCCTCGCGGCTGGCCTGTCTCATCTTTCCGATGGCGACGTGTCCTACCGGATTGGCGCGCCGTTCACGGACGCTCTGGATCAGGTGCGCCACGACTTCAACAATTCAGCCGAGAAGCTGGAAACGGCTCTGACGCAGGTGGCAAAGAACGCCCGAAGCATCGAAGCTAGTTCCGATGAAATCCGCTCTGCCGCTGATGATCTGGCCAAGCGCACCGAACAGCAGGCCGCGGCCCTCGAGGAAACCGCCGCCGCGCTGGAAGAGATCACCACAACGGTCAAGGGTTCCACCGAGCGGGCGCAGGAAGCAGGCGAGTTCGTCAGCCGTGCGAAGGCGGGGGCGGAAGAGTCCGGCAGAGTGGTCCGCCGTGCCGTCTCGGCGATGGAAGCCATCGAGAAGTCGTCCTCGCAGATCAACAATATTATCGGCGTGATCGATGAGATCGCCTTCCAGACGAACTTGCTTGCGCTCAACGCAGGCGTGGAGGCAGCCCGCGCGGGTGAGGCGGGCAGGGGCTTCGCCGTTGTGGCTCAGGAAGTACGTGAGCTTGCGCTACGGTCCGCCAATTCCGCCAAAGAGATTAAGGCGCTTATTGGCACGTCCGGCGAGCAAGTTCGCGAAGGTGTCCAACTTGTCGGTGATACAGGCCGCGCTCTAGAAACCATCGTTGCCGAAGTGCAGGAGATCAACCGCCATGTCACCGCCATTGTCAAAGCGGCGCAGGAACAGTCTTCTGGACTTCAGCAGATCAACACCGCAGTCAATCAGATGGATCAGGATACGCAGCGGAACGCGGCAATGGTCGAGGAAACCACTGCTGCCACGCACAGCCTTTCGCGTGAAGCCACCTCGCTCAATGAGCTTCTGACCATGTTCAAGCTCTCTGGCGGAGCGCGTCCAACATCGACGCCGGTGCAAGCAGCAACTGGCTCAAAAAAGCCCGCCGCATCTCCTGTGCGCGCCCTTGGCCGAAAGATCGCAAGCGCCTTCTCCGGCAATGCCGCCGTCAGAAAGGAAGAGTGGGAAGACTTTTGACTACCCAACACAGCGCAACAGGCAAGCTTCAGGAAATCACCGCCTACATGTTGAATGAAGACCACCCCATCCGCGAAATTCGCGGATGGGGACAGGCCGGAGACGCTGACCTCGACGATATCTTCGGCGATCGACTTGCCTGTCTCAAGCTCGGTTAGGAACGGGCACAGGCCGCGCTTGACGCATCCAGAGACGGATCGGTGAAGTCATTCCATCTACGCCTCAAATGTCCATCATCGGTCCGTCGCGTCATTTGACGGACGTCTGCTCTGGATCGCATTGCGGGCCTCGCGCTGGCTCGCCAGGATGCCTTACGCGGTCGAGGTGGGATGTCGGCTTTCTCGGCATTGCGACATAGCTGCAATATCCCAAAAGTGGAAGTGAGCAATCTAAGGATCACCGGTAGGGACTAGGTCACCATCGACGCCTGCTTGCCGGTGGAAAGCAGCCCAAGTCGCCGCACGGTTTTGATGTGCTCATGAGCTGTAGCCGGCCTCACCGTCATCAGGCGAGGTCGGTATTCGCCTGTAAAGCTCAGGCCGATACCGGATGTTGTTTACGGCTATTCACTACTGGGCACACTGAACACAGCGGCAGCTTCCTGCCAGATGCATCTCGAAATATTCTTCGCCGTAATCGTAGGAAAGTTCTTCGCCCGACTCGATATCGCGGAGCGCGAAAATATACACACGACGCTTGCGGATATCGATTTCGCAATTCGGCGCGCAGGAGTGGTTGATAAAGCGGGCTGCATTCGCCGGTATGTTCCCGTCGATCATGTTCCTATCGCTCGTCCAAAAAAGGTACTTCCCGCGATTCTCCTTTATCTGCTTAGCTGTGGCTGGGCGTCCGAGGTATTCGATGATGCATGAACCCTTAGGTATGCGTTCCTGAGTGAAAAGACCTCTGCCACTGAACGACCGACGGACGGCAAGGGGAAAGGGCATAGGTATGAAGCGTCGCTTCATTGGGGAGGATACCACACTTCATTTTCTACCAATCCGGCGTCCATATGCTGAAAAGTTTTGAGCGGCTCGACGTGAGCGATCGCAACTGGCGGAAACAAATGTGGCTCGTCAATTTCTTCTTGATGCTACTTACACGCCGCTCTTTGACGGCCAAAAACATCAGCGTCCGAAGGGCATAGTCGGTCTGGAGCGACAATCTCATAAAAGATGCATATCATATACTGGATTTTCCCGCCAAGCTGTGCAAATAGTGCATTTTGAATGCATCTTATTGAGGCGAGGCGTATG